>NZ_BAAJPH010000138.1:0-213 GCF_057538885.1 Alicyclobacillus sp. CIJ1
TGCGGCGAGGTGATGCGACCACGCACACCGAGGCTTTGGCCCTAACGAATTGGAATCGACCGTCGAACGCCCGTCAAGGGCGTCCAAGAGGGACGAGCGAAGCGCCCCTTGACGGAGCGTGACGGAGGTCGATAAAGTTCGCCAAGGGTCAAAGCCGACAATGTCACACATGAGACACGCACGGCGAAATTCCACCACTTGACGGGACACTAC
>NZ_BAAJPH010000139.1:0-295 GCF_057538885.1 Alicyclobacillus sp. CIJ1
GGGAGGCCGTGCTGCGACTCGCAGGCGCCATTTTGCAAGAGCAGCACGAAGAGTGGATGGTGGCACGGAGGTACTTCAGCTTGGAGTCGATGGCCAAGTTGAAACCGAATCAGCCCCAACTCGCGGCAGCGGCATGGTTGCAAAAATAGGTGCATGCGGCGAGGTGATGCGACCACGCACACCGAGGCTTTGGCCCTAACGAATTGGAATCGACCGTCGAACGCCCGTCAAGGGCGTCCAAGAGGGACGAGCGAAGCGCCCCTTGACGGAGCGTGACGGAGGTCGATAAAGTTCG
>NZ_BAAJPH010000140.1:0-295 GCF_057538885.1 Alicyclobacillus sp. CIJ1
GGGAGGCCGTGCTGCGACTCGCAGGCGCCATTTTGCAAGAGCAGCACGAAGAGTGGATGGTGGCACGGAGGTACTTCAGCTTGGAGTCGATGGCCAAGTTGAAACCGAATCAGCCCCAACTCGCGGCAGCGGCATGGTTGCACAAATAGACGGATGCGGCGAGGTGATGCGACCACGCACACCGAGGCTTTGGCCCTAACGAATTGGAATCGACCGTCGAACGCCCGTCAAGGGCGTCCAAGAGGGACGAGCGAAGCGCCCCTTGACGGAGCGTGACGGAGGTCGATAAAGTTCG
>NZ_BAAJPH010000141.1:0-390 GCF_057538885.1 Alicyclobacillus sp. CIJ1
TGAGTCAGGTGCCGAAGAAAGAGCAGGCGATGGTCGCATCCATCCTGCGGACGATCTTTGCCCAATCGTCCCAGGAGGCGGCTCGCAAGCAACTCCGGCGCGTCGTGGCCGAGTTGAAGGGGCGATTCCCGAAGGCGATGGAGATCCTGTCCGATGCGGAAGACGACGTATTGGCGTTCATGGTGCTGCCCTTCGAGCACTGGCGGCAGATCTGCTCGACCAATCCGCTGGAGCGCCTGAATCGGGAGATGCGGAGGCGGATGGACGTCGTAGGCATCTTCCCCAATCGGGAGGCCGTGCTGCGACTCGCAGGCGCCATTTTGCAAGAGCAGCACGAAGAGTGGATGGTGGCACGGAGGTACTTCAGCTTGGAGTCGATGGCCAAGTTGA
>NZ_BAAJPH010000142.1:0-390 GCF_057538885.1 Alicyclobacillus sp. CIJ1
TGAGTCAGGTGCCGAAGAAAGAGCAGGCGATGGTCGCATCCATCCTGCGGACGATCTTTGCCCAATCGTCCCAGGAGGCGGCTCGCAAGCAACTCCGGCGCGTCGTGGCCGAGTTGAAGGGGCGATTCCCGAAGGCGATGGATATCCTGTCCGATGCGGAAGACGACGTGTTGGCGTTCATGGCGCTGCCCTTCGAGCACTGGCGGCAGATCTGCTCGACCAATCCGCTGGAGCGCTTGAATCGGGAAATGCGGAGGCGGATGGACGTCGTAGGCATCTTCCCCAATCGGGAGGCCGTGCTGCGACTCGCAGGCGCCATTTTGCAAGAGCAGCACGAAGAGTGGATGGTGGCACGGAGGTACTTCAGCTTGGAGTCGATGGCCAAGTTGA
>NZ_BAAJPH010000143.1:0-295602 GCF_057538885.1 Alicyclobacillus sp. CIJ1
AGGAAAGGAAAGGAAAGGAAAGGTAAACTATCGACTAAAGGTCAAAGTTAGTCAACATCAATCAACGGTCGAGACGTGGGCGGGCGCCGTCTTTGAGATTCGCAAGGTTTTGCGTATCAGCCCGCTTACGTCCGTGCAGGTGTCCGTAAGGCTGGAGGTGGCCATCATGCCATTCATCAATCCGGAGTTCATCCTGGGCGGGGGGTTCCCGTTTGATGATTGGTTTCGTCAAATGAGCGGCCAACCTGTCGGGCAGCCCGTGCAGACGCTGTCCGGCAGTGGCAAGAACGGCGGGGTGCTCGAACAGTTTGGACGCAATCTCACCGAGCTGGCGAAAGCGGGGAAGATCGATCCCCTCATTGGCCGCGAGGACGAGATCGAGCGCACGCTGGAAATCCTGAACCGGCGCAACAAGAACAATCCCGTGCTCATCGGTGAACCTGGCGTCGGGAAGACGGCCATTGTCGAAGGCATCGCCCTGCGCATCGCCGAAGGGCGGGTGCCGAAGAAGCTGTTGGGCAAGACCATCTATGCGCTCGACGTGGCTTCCCTGGTGGCAGACACCGGGATCCGGGGCCAATTCGAGAGCCGCATGAAGCAACTCATTGCCGAACTCGAGTCTCGCCAGGACGTCATTGCGTTCATCGACGAGATCCATCTGTTGGTCGGGGCCGGCGCTTCGCAGGGCGGGCTCGACGCGGGGAACATCCTCAAGCCTGCGTTGGCGCGCGGAGATATCCAGGTCATTGGGGCCACGACGCTCGACGAGTACCGTCAAATCGAGAAGGACCCGGCGCTCGAGCGCAGGTTTCAGCCCGTCATGGTGGACGAGCCGTCCGTCGAGGAGGCCGTGCGCATTCTCGAAGGATTGCGGCCGCGGTATGAGGCATATCACGGCGTGCGCTACACGGACGCTGCCATTCGCGCGTGCGTGACGCTGTCTCACCGCTATATTGGCGATCGGTTCCTTCCGGACAAGGCCATTGATCTGATGGACGAGGCCGGATCGAAGGCTAACTTGCAGTACGGCGGGGATCGCGCGAGCATCCAGGAGCGCCTCGCCGCCATCGCGAGGGAAAAGGAGTTGGCCATTCGCCAGGAGGCCTACGAGCGAGCGGCCGCGTTGAAGGCCGAAGAGGAGAAGCTTCGAGCGGAACTGGCTCATGCGGCGAGCGGGCCTGACGTGCCCGTCGTCGACGAGGAGCAGATTGCGGCGATTGTCGAGGCGAAGACGGGCATCCCGGTCACGAGGATGCAGGCCGATGAGCAGGCCAAGCTCAAGAACCTGGAGGCCGATCTCGCCTCCGTCGTGATCGGCCAGGACGAGGCGGTGCGCCAAGTGGCGCGCGCTATTCGCCGCAGCCGCGTGGGGCTGCGGAGGGGCGACCGGCCCATCGGGAGTTTCTTGTTTGTGGGTCCCACGGGCGTGGGGAAGACCGAGATGGCTCGGAGACTCGCGGAACTTCTCTTCGGATCGAAGGACGCGATGATCCGGCTCGACATGAGCGAGTACATGGAGAAGCATTCGGTGTCGAAGCTCATTGGCGCGCCGCCTGGGTATGTCGGCTACGAGCAGGCGGGCCAGTTGACGGAGCAGGTTCGTCGCCACCCGTACAGCCTCATTTTGGTGGACGAGATCGAAAAGGCGCACCCGGACGTGCAGCATATCTTCCTCCAGATCATGGAGGACGGGCGCCTGACCGACAGCCAAGGTCGTACGGTGAGCTTCAAGGACACGCTCATCATCATGACGTCGAATGCGGGCGAGGTGGAGCGGAAAAGCCACGTCGGCTTTACGACGAAACGCGATGAGGAAGCCCGCGCCGACGTCGATCTCGGCGATTTGTCGGCCTACTTCAAGCCGGAGTTTCTCAACCGGTTTGACGCCATTGTCCGGTTCCGTCCGTTGGGGCAGGCTGAGGTGCGACGCATTGTCGAGTTGATGCTCGCCGAGGTGCGCGAGCTTCTCTCGGAGCGCGGGGTGACGCTTTCCTGGAGCGAAGAGGCCGTGCACTGGTTGGCGGAGCGCGGCTATCACCCGGCCCTCGGCGCGCGCCCGCTCCGCCGGACCATCCAGGCGTACGTCGAGGATCCCATCGCGGACCGGTTGATGGATGAAGAGGTCCGCGAGGTGCATTTGGACGTAGAAGGAGAGGCGTTGGTCGTGCAGACGCCCGAGCCCGTGCCGTCCGCATGAGTTGAACCATCCGCATGAGCAAAAAAGCGCGGAGAACCCAGGCCATGGGTTCCCGCGCTTTTGGTTTCTCATCACCAGAAGAAAAGCCCGAATAGCGCGTAGATGATGAGAAACGGCACGGCCCAGCGCACCCACGCACCTCCATAGCCGTATCCCATGCCTGGGGCGCCATAGGGAGAAGTGCCGTACCCTGGCCCGCCCATGGGACCTGGGCCGAAGCCTCCGTATGCGAGGACGGGATCCACGCCCGCCGCATCGCCCTCTGTGAGAATGAGGGACGGCACGGCTTCAGAGCGGGGCGACAGCACGATCACGCGGCCGTCCGCCGTCACCCGCTCAATCAAGCCCTGGTGCTGTCCGTATGGGGTGCGAAACGTGACCCAGCGCCCGACGAGGCGCTCGCATTCAGCTTTTGTGCACATGGTTTCACCCCCCAACCTATTCGTACCTTATGCCACGAAGCTCTGCGCCGTCGCGGTCGATGCCCGGGGATTCCGTCGGATGTGTTGTCGACAAGTTGGTGGTGATGAGGTAATCTCGTGCGAAGTTGAACTTTTTTCAAACCTTTCAGAACGCCTTTACATGTCCGCCGATTCGATCGAAAATAGACCTAGGTCGCATCCGTCGCTTGCGAAGCGACGCGGTGCGTCGTATAATGACGTTAAGCAAGCAAGCGCTTGCTTTATGGTTCTGCAGGAGGGGAGACGAGAATGCCGAGGCCGAGTCAGAAAGAGCAAATTCTCGCCGCGGCGAGGAGGCTGTTCAGCGAGAAGGGGTATCATGGCACAACCATCCGCGAGATCGCAGTGGAGGCCGGGGTACTCTCGGGCAGCCTGTACGCGCATATTGAGTCAAAAGAAGACTTACTATTCGAAATCGCCGATGAGGGGGCGGAGGCGTTTCTGCTCGCCGCTCGCGCCGTCGAGTCCAAATGGCAGCATCCCGTGGATCGATTGCGCCAGGGACTACGGGCACACATTCGCGTGGTCGCCGATAAACAGGAGTCGGCGAAGGTGTTCTTTCACGAGTGGCGCGCGCTTTCCGAGGATCGGCGGAACGTCATTCAGTTGAAGCGGGATCGGTACGAGGCGCACTGGCGCAAGTGGATTGAAGAGGGAATGGCGCAAGGCGTTGTGCGAAAAGCAGATCCGAAATTCGTGCGCTTGTGCCTGCTGTCCGTTGCGAACTGGGTCTACCAGTGGTATCGGCCGGGCGGCGAGTTTACGCCAGAAGATATCGCGGAACACTTTTGGGCGCTCTTATTCCATGGAATCGGAACGGGTCAGCCTGCCGCGTACGAACTGCTGGGCGAGGCTTGAAACGAGAGAACCGAGCCGCACTTCTTGCCAGGGGAGGCGAATGAGATTGTCCGAGACTCGGATGGAAGCGTTCATGGCGCGAATTCAGCGCGGAGAGAAGATTGAGGCGCACGACTGGATGCCAGAGGATTATCGACTCCTGCTGTTACGGCTCATTCACATGCACGCCGTGAGCGAGATCATGGGCGCGTATCCCGAGAAGGAGTGGGTCCCCAAGGCGCCGACGTTGCGCCGCAAGATGTCGCTCATGGCGAAGGTTCAGGACGAGATCGGCCATGGGCAGTTGCTGCTGCGGGTGGCGGAGGACCTGGCGGCGCCGCTCGGGCGGAGCCGGATCGAACTGATGGACGACGTCATCGCGGGCCGTGTCAAGTTTCACAATGTGTTTCACATGGAGGCGCCGACGTGGGCGGACGCTGGCATCATCGGGTGGCTCGTCGATGGCGCGGCCATCATCACGCAGACGGCGCTGCTCGACTGCTCGTACGCGCCCTACGCGCGGGTCTTGAAGCGCATCTGCGCGGAAGAGAGCTTCCACATGCAGCACGGAGAGTCCATCATCCTCTCGCTCGCGGAGGGCGAGTCGTGGCAGCGGGAGATGCTCCAGGAAGCGCTTAACCGCTGGTGGGAGGCCATCCTTTTCTTCTTCGGACCGCCCATCGTCACCGATGCGGCTCGGCGCATGATGGAGTATCGCATCCGATCGCGCACGAATGAAGAGCTGCGTCAGAAATTCCTCACGCGGTACGTGCCGAGGATCCGGTCGGTTGGCCTCGAGATCCCGGATTCGGCGCTTCGGTTCGACGAAGAGGCGGGGCTGTGGCGGTATACGGAGCCCGACTGGGAGCGGTGGTCGCGCGTGGTTCGCGACAATACGGGGCCGAAGTCGCAGGAACGCATTGCGCTGCGCCGCATGGCTCACCAGGATCAGGCGTGGGTCCGCGAGGCGCTCGTCAGGGCGCGCACGGCGGCCGCAGTGTAGGGAGTGATGATGATGGCCATGACCCAGGTGGAGCAAGATCGCATCCAGGAGCAGGCTGTCGATACGTCCTACGACGTCTACGAAATCTTCGTTCAGGCGTCCGATCTCGACCCGCACGTCCACGTAGGGAGCCTCCTCGCCCCTTCGCCCGAATGGGCGCTCCAGCTCGCGCGTGAGAATTTCCTGCGCCGCGCAGAGGCGGTCAGCGTATGGGCCGTGCGCCGTGAGGACGTCCACGCGACCCCGGACGATCCCGACTGGTTCGCGCGCGAGTTCGACCGGAAGTACCGGGAGGTGTCCGGCTACTCCGATAACGCGCGCCGGTGGAAGCGCTTCAAGGCGCAGGCGATGAACATCGACGACGTGATCGCAGACGTGCGAAAGGAGTGAGTTCGGTGGCGAGAGAGGGTGACACGCAAGCGCTCGACCCCATCATCGGGGAGCTTGCTCTACAGCTCGGCGACGAGGAACTGTTCCTCGGCCACCGGGACTCCGAATGGCTGGGCCTCGCGCCGGAAGTGGAAGAGGACGTGGCATTTGCCTCCATGGCGCAAGACGAGGTGCGCCATGCCGCGTTCTGGTACGAGGTGGCGGAAACCTCGGGCTTGGGTCAAGCAGACGCGCTCGCGTTCGATCGCGCCGCGGCGGAGAGGAGGCACGCGGCCCTCTGTGCGCGGCCAAACGGCGACTGGGCGCACACGGTGCTCCGCCATTACCTGTATGACGCGTGGGACGCCGTACGGCTCGAGGCGCTGGCCGAGTCGGGGGACGCCCTGTGGGCGCAAGGCGCCCGGCGCATGCTGCGCGAAGAACACTACCATCACTTGCATATGGAGAAGTGGGTCGTCGATCTCGGCCGCGCAGGCGGCGAAGCGGCGGCCAGGCTTCGCGCCGCGTTTGAGGCGCTGCTCCCGGATCTGCCGGACCTTGCGGCCTTTGCGGTGGATCCACAGGCGCTTTTCGATCTCGGCATCCTGTCGCGGCCCTTCGCGGAATTGCGCCGGGCGTTTGTGGCGCGCATCGCGCCGACACTGACCAAGGCGGGGCTGCCGGTGCAGGACGTCGAGGCCACATTGGCCGCTCAGCCTCGGGAAGGCGCCCGCCCGGTGGCTCATCACGAGGATGCGGCGGAACTCCTCGCGACGATGAACGGCGTGCGCAGCCTCGGCGCCGCCACCTGGTGAGGAGGGATGCGCGTGACCATCCGCTCGATGTCCGAGGAGGCGGTCTGGCAGGCGCTCGCCTGCGTGCCGGATCCCGAGTTGCCCGTGGTGAGCGTGATCGATCTCGGCATGGTGAAATCGGTGGCGGTGGACCATCGCGGCGCGCGCGTGGAACTCATCCCCACGTTTCTGGGTTGTCCGGCGCTGGGCTGGATTGCAGACAAGGTGCGGGCAGCCTTGGCGGAGCAGGGGTTTGAGGCTGAGGTGGCGTTTGCGCTCGACGTGATCTGGGATCCAAGCCGCATCACGCCGGACGGGATCGACAAGCTGCGCCAGATGGGTGTGGCGGTCCCGGCGAAGAGCGATGCCGCGCCCGTCGCATGTCCGTACTGCGGCGCGCGCGACACCGACATTGAGAGCTTGTTCGGCCCAACGCCGTGCCGCGCCGTCTACTACTGCCGAGCTTGTCGCCAGCCGTTTGAGGCGATGAAGCCGTAAACGGAGGAGAACCAAACAGCCGTTCGCGCCTTGATGGAAGCGCTTGCATCGCGTCGGCCGCATGCGTGCCGATAGGAACAGGAGGCGAATGCCGGTGGCCATGATGTATCAGCCCGAGTTGGAGACCATGTCCCGCGCGGATTTGGAGGCACTGCAGCTTGCGCGACTCCGCGCGATGCTAGAGCGGGTGTACGCGCGGGTGCCGTTTTATCGCGCTCGCTTCGACGAGGCGGGCGTGAAGCCGTCCGACTTGCACACGCTCGCCGATCTAGCGCGATTTCCCTTCACGCGCAAGCAGGACTTGCGCGATCACTATCCGCTCGGCCTGCTGGCCGTGGACAAACGCGAAGTGGCGCGCATCCACGGCTCGTCTGGCACGAAAGGCAAGCCGACGCTTGTCGCGTACACCCAGGGCGATCTCGGCCGATGGAGCGAGATCGTCGCGAGGTCCATTGTGACGGCGGGCGGCAGGCCTGGCGACGTGTTTCACGTCATCTACGGATACGGCCTGTTCACGGGCGGGCTCGGCTTCCACTACGGCGCGGAGCGGCTGGGCATGACCGTGGTGCCCGTCTCGGGCGGCCAGACGGCTCGCCAGGTGACGCTGATGGAGGATCTGCGGCCGCGCGGGATTGCGGGCACGCCGTCGTATTGCCTGACCATCGCCGAACATATGCGGGCAGAGGGCAAGGATCCGCGCGCCATCGGGATCCAGTACGGCATCTTCGGGGCGGAGCCTTGGACGGAGGAGATGCGGCAGAAACTCGAGGACGCCTATGGGTTCAAGGCGATGGACGTGTACGGGCTGTCGGAGGTCATTGGGCCTGGCGTCGGGATCGAGTGCATCGACGCGCAGGAAGGGCTCCACATCGCGGAGGACCACTTTCTCGTCGAGGTCATCGATCCAGAGACGCTCGAGCCTGTGCCACCCGGCACCTACGGCGAGCTGGTGTTTACCACGCTCACGAAGGAGGCCATGCCCGTCGTGCGCTACCGCACGGGCGACGTGGCGGCCCTCATCCCCGAGCCATGTCGGTGCGGCCGCACGCACGCGCGGATGACGCGCATCAAGGGGCGGATCGACGACATGCTCATCGTGCGCGGGGTGAACGTGTTTCCTTCGGAAATTGAGGCGGTCCTGTTCGCCACCGAGGGGCTTTCGCCGCACTACCAGATTGTGGTGGAGCGCGAGGGCGGTTTGGATCGGCTGACCGTGCTCGTCGAGCTCGACGTGGTGTGGGCGCGACAGGCGGGCGATGCGGCCGAACCGGGCGTCGAGCAGGCCCTGTGCGCCCGCGTCGCCTCGAGGCTGCGGGACGTCCTTGGGCTCAGCACGGACGTGCGCGCGGTGCCTGCGGGGAGCTTGCCGCGCAGCGAGGGCAAGGCCGTGCGGGTGGTCGATCGCCGGCACGTGTACGCGTGACGCGTGCGAAACCGCCCGGGCATCCATTTCCTATGCGAGAAAGGAAGAGTTGAGGTATGATCAAATTGATTGCGCTTTACAAAAAGCCCGCGGACGTGGAGGCGTTTGAGGCGCATTATCGCGAAGTGCATCTGCCGCTGGTGGAAAAGGTGCCAGGGCTCGTGCGCGCCGAGGTGACGCGCATCAAGTCCGACGCCATGGGTGGCGAGGCGCCTTACTATCTCATGGCGGAGATGTACTTCGAGAACGAGGAGACGTTCAGGCAGGCCATGAAATCGCCGGAGAACAAGGCCGCGGCGAAGGATGTCATGAGCTTCGCGGGCGACATCGTCACGATGATGGTCGGCCAGGTCGACGAGGGGTGACGCTCGGGGCGGAGGTGAAGGCAATGCGCGAAGGGCTGGCGCCAGGTCAACAGAAGTCGTGGGAGATCACGGTGACCGAGGACATGTGTCCTTCGTTCCTTGGAAAGCGCGTACATCCCGTGCTGTCGACGGCGACCATGATCTCGTACATGGAATGGGTGGCTCGGCGAACCATCCTCGACTACCTTGAAGACGGCGAGGAAGGCATCGGCCACAGCGTGTCCGTGCGGCATCTGGCGCCCGCGCCCGTCGGCAAGCGCGTCTCGTTTTACGCCGAGGTGACGCGCGTGGAGGGTCCGAGAGTGGACTGCCGCGTCTGGGCGGAACACGACAAGGCCCGGATTGGCGAGGGCGAGGTCGTGCAGTACATCTTGCCGAAGGCGAAGATCGAGGCGCGTATTCGGGCGATGGCGTGACGGCGTGGGCCGAACAGAGAAGGGAGATCGACATGACAGACATCCGGAAGATGTACATCGGTGGGGAATGGGTGGATTCGATTTCGGGGGAATCGCTGGAGGTGAGAAATCCCGCGACTGGCGAGGTAGTGGGACGCGCGGCATTCGGAGATCATCGCGACGCGCTCCGCGCCATCGACGCGGCGCACGCGGCGTTCCCGGAGTGGAGCCGGCTTTTGGCGAGAGAGCGCTCCCGCTACCTGTATCGTTTGTACGAGCTCGTGTATCAGCATCGGAATGAGCTCGCGGAGCTCGTGTCGGCCGAGATGGGCAAGCCCATCCGCGAGGCGAAGGGAGAGGTGGTCGGTTCGGCCGACTACTTCCTATGGTACGCGGAAGAGGCGAAGCGCGTCTACGGGGAGACCATTCCGTCGAGTTTTCCCAACAAACGGATCCTCGTGCATCGTCAGCCCGTGGGCGTCGTGGCGGCCATCACGCCTTGGAACTTCCCGGTGAACATGGTGGCGCGCAAAATCGCGCCGGCGCTCGCCGCGGGATGCACGGTCGTGCTGAAACCGGCTGAGGCGACGCCGCTCTCCGCCATTCGGTTGTTTGAGTTGATCCACGAGGCGGGCTTCCCGCCAGGCGTGGCCAACCTCGTGATTGGGCAACCCGACAAGGTGGGAGAAGCGTTCCTCAAGAGCCCGAAGGTGGCGAAGATCGCCTTCACCGGCAGCACGCGCGTCGGCAAGCTGCTTATGGCGGGCGCAGCCGAGCATGTCAAGCGCGTCAGCCTCGAGCTCGGCGGACACGCCCCGACTCTCGTGTTCGCCGACGCCGATCTCGATCTCGCGGTGAAGGGCGTGTTCGAGAGCAAGTTCCGCAACACAGGTCAGATGTGCATCTGCACCAATCGCCTGTATGTCGAGCGCTCTGTCGCGGAGCCGTTCGTCGAGCGGCTGGTGGCGCGCGTGAAAAAGGCGAAGGTGGGCGACGGCAGGAATCCAGATGTCGAAGTCGGCCCGGTCATCAATGAGCGCGGCCTCGAGAAGGTGCTTAACCACATCGAAGACGCGCGCTCCAAGGGCGCAGCCGTGGTCTGCGGAGGGAACCGCCTGACCGAGGGAGACTACGCCAAAGGTTACTTCGTCGAGCCGACCGTTCTCACCGGCGTCGAGCGCGGCATGCGCGTGCTCGAGGAGGAGACGTTCGGGCCGGTGCTCCCCGTGGCGGTCTTCGACACCGAGGACGAGGCCATCCGCCTCGCGAACGATTCGCCCTATGGGCTCGCGGCGTACGTGTACACGCGCGATCTCGGCCGGGCCGTTCGGGTCGCCGAAGCGCTGGAATTCGGCATCGTGGGCGTCAACGACGGAGCGCCGGTGCAGACGCAGGCTCCGTTCGGCGGCTTCAAGGAGAGCGGGCTCGGGCGCGAGGGCGGCCATCACGCCATGGACGAGTTCCTCGAAATCAAGCACATTTCGCTCGCCTGGTGATGGGAGATGGGGGAGAAGCTGCGCGGGGTCCTGCGCAGCTTCTAGCCGCTCCAGCGGATTTTGCGCTATGATGAACAGGGGAGAAAGAAGGGAGCATCGGCGCATGCATGAAAGCGTTCGCGTGGAACACCAGGGGGCTGTGATGGTCGTCACCCTCAACCGGCCGGAGAAGGTGAATGCCTTGACGCGGGACACGCTGTTCGCCCTGCGGGAGGCGTTCCAGGCCGCAGGAGAGGACGGCGACGTCCGCTCTGTCCTCTTGACAGGTGCGGGCCGCGGCTTCTGTGCAGGACAGGATCTGGATCTCGGCGGCGGCGACGCCGACTACGCCAAGGTCATCCGAGAGACGTACAATCCGCTCATTCTGACCATGACGCACCTCGAAAAGCCCATCGTCTGCGCCATCAACGGCGTTGCGGCCGGCGCCGGCGTCAGCCTAGCGCTCGCCTGCGATCTTCGCATTGCCTCCGAAACGGCGACATTCATTCAGGCTTTTGTGAATATTGGGCTCATTCCGGACTCCGGCGGAACCTGGTTCTTGCCGCGCATCGTAGGTCTCAGCCGGGCCATGGAACTGGCCATGTTGGGCGATCGCGTCGATGCCTCCCGCGCCTACGAGATGGGGCTCGTCAACCGCGTCGTGCCCGCCGACAGGTTGATGGCCGACGCGATGGCGCTCGCCGAGCGGCTGGCTTCGATGCCCACTCGCGCCATCGGGCTCATCAAGCGCGCGCATTACGAGGGCATGGAGCAGACCCTGGCGCAGTCGCTCGAGCTCGAGGCCGTGCTTCAGAAAGAGGCCGGCCAGACGGCGGATCACCAGGAAGGTGTGCGGGCGTTTCTCGAAAAGCGGTCGCCGCGTTTTCAGGGCCGATAGGCTCTGACTTCGCTGCATTTCTTCAATGAAAGGAGATTTCACATGCGAAATGTGTGGATCGCCGAGTACGTGCGGACGCCCATCGGCAGACAGGGCGGGGCACTGAAGCGCGTCCGCCCGGACGATCTCGCCGCGCACGTGCTGAAGCACGTCTGCGAGCGGGCCGGGATCGAACCGGGCCAGGTCGAGGAAGTGTACATGGGCTGCGCCAACCAGGCGGGCGAGGACAATCGGAACGTGGCGCGCATGGCGGTGCTCCTCGCGGGCTTTCCCGAGCACGTCCCCGGCGTCACGGTGAATCGCCTGTGCGCCTCGGGACTGGAGGCCGTGAATCAGGCGGCGAAGGCGATTGCGCTTGGCGAGATCGACATCGCCATCGCGGGGGGCGTGGAGAGCATGACGCGCGCGCCGCTCGTGTTCCCGAAGCCGGAGATGGAGTACGTGCGCGGGAATCAGATCATGTGGGACACGACGCTGGGCTGGCGCATGCCGAATCCGCAGTTTCCGTATCCGCTCGAGAGCATGGGCGAGACGGCCGAGAACGTGGCGGAGCAGTTTGGCATCTCGCGCGAGGACCAGGACGCTTTTGCGCTCGCGAGCCAGCAGAAGGCCGCGAGAGCGCAGGCGGAGGGGATCTTCGCGGAGGAGATTGTGCCCGTCGTTGTGAAGGAGAAGAAGCAGGAGACGGTGGTGGATCGCGACGAGCATCCGCGGCCTGACACCACCATGGAGGCGCTCGCGAAGCTCAAGCCCGCCTTCCGCGAGGGAGGCACGGTGACGGCGGGCAACTCGTCGGGCATCAACGATGGCGCGGCGGCGCTTGTGCTCGTGTCGGAAGAAAAGGGGCGGGAACTCGGCCTGAAGCCGCTCGCGCGCTGGGTGGCGAGCGCGACGGCGGGCGTCAGCCCGCGCGTGATGGGAATTGGCCCTGTGTACGCCGTGCGGAAGCTCCTCGCCAGGACGGGGGTGCAGGTGGACGAGATCGACTGGGTGGAGTTGAACGAGGCCTTTGCCGCGCAGTCCGTGGCGTGCATCCGCGAGCTGGGATTCGATCCGGCCAAGGTGAATCCGAATGGCGGCGCCATCGCGCTGGGGCATCCGCTCGGCTGCTCGGGGGCGCGCCTCGCTGGGACGCTCGCGAAGCAGCTTGTGCGCACGGGGGCGCGCTACGGCATTGCCACGCTTTGCGTCGGTGTGGGGCAGGGCGTGGCGACGCTTCTCGAGCGGGTGGACGCGTGAGGTAGGCCCGCGAGGCGCGCGGTTTCTCGGCGCGCGAATGGCGTCGCGCCGTGGCGTCGAACGAGGTACAATGGAGACAGCGAGGACGGCCTCCGGCCGGCGGAACAGGTCTTCCGCGCGCCGGTAGGCCGTTTCTGGCATACGCGTAGGAGGTCGTGGTTTGCACACAATCGACATCGTTCTGCTTCTCGTGTTGCTGGGGCTTGCGGCATGGACAATCTGGCGAGTGGAGTTGACGCAGCGCAATCAACAGCGGTTGATCGCTCAGCTCGAGGCCCACGAACGGGCGTTGCGAGACCTGCGCATGGAGATGTCCCAGGCGATTCAGTCCCAGAGCCAGGCGCTGATGAGCGCGCAGGCGGAAGCCTCGCGCAGTCTCGCGCAGACCATCTCGCTGCAACATCAGAACCTGCTGCACGCGCTGGGCGAGTGGAACGAGAAGGATTGGGCTCAGCTTGAGTCGTTCAGCCAGCGATTCAGCGAGTGGGCGCAGCTCACGGCCCGCCAACTCGAAGCGACGCGCGAGACGGTCGAGCGGAGGCTCCAGTATCTGCAAGAGGAAAACCGCAAGGAACTCGAGCGCATGCGCCTGACGGTCGACGAAAAGCTTCATCAGACGCTCGAGCGCCGCCTGGGTGAGTCGTTCCAGCTCGTGAGTCAGCGCCTCGAGCAGGTGCACCAAGGTCTCGGCGAGATGCAGTCACTCGCCGCTGGCGTCGGCGATCTCAAGCGCGTCCTTTCCAACGTGAAGACGCGCGGCATCCTCGGGGAGGTGCAATTGGACGCGCTCCTCGAACAGATCATGAGCCCCGAGCAGTACGCGCGAAACGTCGCGGTCAAGCCGGGATCGGACGAGCGCGTCGACTTTGCCATCCGGCTGCCCGGACGGGAGGGGGACGATCCCGTCTGGCTACCCATCGACGCCAAGTTTCCGCTCGAAGACTATCAGCGGCTTGTGGAGGCGCAGGATGCGGGCGATCAGGCTGGATTCCTGGAGGCGGCGAAGGCGCTTGAGGCGCGCATCCGCGACGAGGCAAAGTCCATCCGCCAAAAGTACATCGCCCCGCCCCACACCACGGAGTTCGCGCTCCTCTTCCTTCCAATGGAAGGGCTGTTCGCCGAGGTCCTGCGCCGCAGTGGTTTGTGGGAGTCGCTGTCGCGCGAGTACCGCGTGATTGTCACCGGGCCGACCACGCTCGCGGCGCTCCTCAACAGCCTGCAGATGGGGTTTCGCACGCTTGCGATTCAGAAGCGCTCCAGCGAGGTCTGGCAACTGCTCGGCGCGATTCGGACGGAGTTCAGCAAGTTCGGCGAGTTGCTCGCGCGAACGCGCAAAAAGCTGGAAGAGGCGTCCAACGCCATTGATCGCGCCGCGACGCGATCGCGCCAAATCGAGCGCAAGCTCGTGGCGGTGGAGGCGCAGCCGGAGCTTCCCGACGCGTCCTGGGAAGAAGAGGCGTAAACAGAAGGGCAGCACGGGCCACGTGCCCGCGCTGCTTTTTTCAGTGTTTGTGGCTCGTCTTGATGCGGCGCCATTTGCGGTCGTCGTTGGTGGTCTCGGGGAACCGTTCGCCTTTGTGAAGGTATACGCGCTTCGGATGGTGGAGATCCTCGCTGTCGGGATGCGCCCCCACCTCGATGTAGACGCCGTTGTTCGGCGCTTTGTACCCCGGCGTGAATTCGGATCGCTCGCCCACGGCCATCACCTCAGGCATAGCATGTCCGGAACGCGCGGCTGCATGACCGGAGCTTGTTTCCTGGTCTCGTCATCCGAGTGCGCTCACGAGCGCAGGCGCGAGGCCGAGCGTGATGAACGCCGCGACAATCATCGCGAGGCTCGAGCACGTGCCTTCCATGGCGCCATATTCGAACGCGCGCGCGGTGCCAATGCCGTGCGAGCCCATGCCGAACAGCGCGCCGCGGGCCACGGGGGATTTGAGGCGCAACAGCCGCAAGAGCCACGGTCCCACGACGACGCCGGTGATGCCGGTCAATATCACGAAGACGGCCGTCAAAGTTGGGATGCCGCCAATGGCCTGCGAAATGTCCATGGCGATGGGCGTCGTGACCGATCTCGGCGCGATGCTCGTCACCACGGCGTGGTTGAGCCGCAACAGCCTGGCCAAAAGGACCGAACCCGTGATCCCGGTGGCGGATCCGAAGGTGAGGCTCACCAAAAACTCCGGCCAGTGCGCCTTGAGAACGGGAAAGTGGCGGTGCAAGGGCACCGCGAAGGCCACCGTCGCTGGGCCGAGGAGCGCGGTCAGCCAGCGAGCGGAGGCGTCATACGTGGCGTAGGACACGTGCGCGAAGTGCAGGAACAGGACGAGCGCCACGAGCGACGTGATCATAGGGTTGAGGAAGACCACGTGGAAGCGGCGATACAGCGCTTTGCAAGCGGCGTAAGCCATCAGCGTGGATACGAGGCCGAGCCACATCACGACGCGTTCGCCTCCCGCGACGGGTTCTGTTCAACGCGGGGCGTCCGGTTGCGTGCGCGCCACACCGCTTCTGCCACGCCTCCGGTGACCACCATCACCAGTACGGTGCCCACGGCAACAACGGCGACGATCTTCCAGCCGTCCTGCCGCATGAGCGGCGCATAGGCCATCACGCCCACCGAGGACGGAATGAAAAACAGCAGGAGCTCTCGAATGAGAAGATCTGCGCCTTGCTCCACCCAGCGCAATTTCACGATGCCGGATTGAAGCAGCGCAAACACCAGGGCCACGCCCAGGATGCTGCCTGGGACAGGCAGGTGCAGCCACCGCACCACAGCGTTGCAAAGCGCCGTGACGGCATAGAGCCCTGCGATTTGTACAAGCGCGATCCCGACATCTCTCAGGCGAGATGGTTGAAGGAACGATGGCACGAATGACCGCACGTGGATCCCCCCAGACAGTGCAATGCTTTGCTGATTTCAGGATACGTCACGCAAAATGAGACGTCTAATATATAATTTCATCATTAATGATATGTATTGTGAATCAAAAGTCCGAAGGGGCGGATGGATACGGAATTGCGCCAACTCGAATACTTCGTGGCCGTGGCCGAGGAACTTCACTTCGGAAGGGCGGCCAAGCGCCTGGGTCTGACCCAGCCTCCGCTCAGTCAGCAGATTCAAAAGCTCGAGGACGAAATCGGCGTGACCCTGTTCGACAGGACGAACCGGCGCGTGCAACTGACGCACGCGGGCCGTGCGCTGCTCGAAGAAGCGCGCAAGGTGCTTGCCGACGCGCAGACGGCGGTGAAAGCGGCCCGAGACGCGGCCGCGGGCCGGGTGGGAAGGCTGTCCGTGGCGTTCGTGGGGTCCGCGACGTACGGCTGGCTGCCCGAGGTCATACGCGCGTACCAGGAACGGCATCCCGACGTCGAACTCGTGCTCAGGGAGATGCCTACGCCGGCGCAGATGGAGGCGCTCACCGCAGGCGAGGTGGACGTGGGCGTGCTTCGGCTGCCCGCGCAGCATCCGGATCTCCACATCCGGCTCGTCGAGCGGGACGACTGTGTCGCTGTGGTGCCGAGCGAGCACTCGCTGGCGGCGCGATCGTCGCTCTTCTTGGTGGAACTGGCGGAGGAGCCGTTTGTGCTGGTGTCGCGCGCCATCTGGCCGGGGCTTTACGACGGATTCATCACGCTCGCGCGCGCACTGGGGTTTGAACCGCGGGTGCGGCTTGAGGTGACGGAAGTACAGACGGCCGTGGGGCTCGTGGCGGCGGGACTCGGCGTCAGCATCGTCCCGAGCGCCACGGAGCGCGTGCACCGGCGGGATGTCCGCTATCTGCACATCGATGGCCAGTCACCCACGGTCGAGCTCGGCGTGGCGTGGCGCCGCCGGGACACGTCTCCTTTGGTCGCCGCGTTTTTGGCGATTGCCGAGTCGGTTCGCTCAGGGCTATCGTAGGCCATGTCGGCCCTCGCGGGCGTCACTGCGGGCGCATGGCGTCGGGGACGCTCACCACCACCGCGCGCGCCTCGACGCACACCGTGTCGCCGGCGAAGACCTGGGTCTCGATCACGGCCTTTCGATCCGTCACCTCGACCACGCGTCCCACGGCGCGCAGGGTTGCCCCCATGGGCGTGGGCTTGCGGTACTCCACGTGCAGGGAGGCCGTCACGCAGCGCGGCACGGGTGTGCCTTCCCCCAGTTGTCTTCCTGCGGCCCGCAGCAGCGCGAGCGACCCAGAGCCGGTGCTGTGACAGTCGACAAGGCAGGCGAGGTAGCCGCCGTATACAAAGCCCGGCACCGCCGTGTACGTAGGGTCAGGTTGCGCTTCCGTGACGGTGACGTCGCCGTCCCAGCGCGTCCGAAAGTGATGTCCATGCTCGTTGAGTCGACCGCACCCGTAGCACCAGGCGAAGTCGTCCGCATAGTGGTCCTGAACGTAAGGCGAGACGCACATGTCAGGAGGCTCCCTTCGGCTTGGATTCATTTCCGACGTGGTCACCGGGGTGGGTGAGGCTCAGGCGCCGCATCCAAGCGGCGACAGCGCGAGAATCGGCGTCGTCTTGGGACTCAAGCGCTTCCACGACGCGCGCGCGGACTTCGAGTGGCTTGTTCTGGCTGAGTTTCGCCGCCGCCTCAATGCGCGCAATGTCGATGCGAAACGCGACAATGCCGCGCATGAGGTTTCGATAGTACGCGCGATCGCGGTCGGCGGGAAGTGGGGACTGCGGATCGTACGCGAAGACGAGGCGCTGCAAAAGATCCGCGACGGTTTCCTCATCTTCGATCACGCGCGCGCGGCCGTACACGTGGACGGCGACGTAGTTCCACGTTGGTACCTGCTCAGCAAGTCCGTACCAGGCGGGTGAGACATAGGCGTGCGGCCCCTGAAAGACGGCCAGGCACTGAGCCTCATGAAGATGCTTGGCCTGGGGATTGGCCCGCGCCAGGTGTCCGAAGAGCGCCGCCTCGGCCGGATCGTAGACGAGAGGGACGTGAGTCGCCATGATGTCTTCGCCGACCGAGGTCACGAGGACGGCAAAGCTGTGCTCGCGAAGCACGGTTTCGATGAGACGCGCGTCTTGTAGTTGAAAGGATCTTGGGATGTACATGAGCTACCTCCCCAGCGGATGGGACGACCCAGCCTCAAAGTCCTGTCGATCTCCAGAATAACACGGAATGGAAGATCCGCCTGCGACCTCTCTTGACATTCTCGCGAAGTCTGGTATGCTTACGATAGTCAAGCAAGCGCTTGCTTTGGTCAAACCGGAGGTGTCGGCGGTGGGGACGGGGTCCATTTTGGCGCGCGGTTCACTGGCACACGTCGGCCGCTACGCGCCCGGCAAGCCCATCGAAGAGGTTCAGCGCGAACTCGGCCTCGAGCGCGTGATCAAATTGGCTTCCAATGAAAACGCTTACGGATGTTCGCCGAAAGCCGTGGCGGGCGTCGCGGAGGAGATGGCGCGCGCGGCGCTGTATCCCGAGTCTTGTTCGCCTGCGCTCGCGCAAAAGCTTTCCGCGAGGCTCGGCGTCCGCGAAGATCAGTTGCTGTTCGGCAACGGCTCTGACGAGATCATCGGCCTGTTGACGCGCGCATTTCTCGAGGTAGGCGACGAGGTGGTCATGGCCGATCCCACCTTCACGCGCTACGAGCAGAACGTGGCCATCGAAGGCGGGGTTTCGGTCAAGGTGCCTTGCCGCGATGGCGTACACGATCTCGACGCCATGCTCGGCGCCATCACGGCGAAGACCAAGCTCGTCTTCGTGTGCAATCCCAACAATCCCACGGGCACGACCGTCGGCAAGGATGCCTTGCGTCAGTTCATCGATCAGGTGCCCGACCGCGTGATGGTGGTCGTGGATGAGGCGTACTACGAGTACGTCACGTCGGATGACTATTTGCAGACGCTTCCGCTGCTCGACGCGCATCCGAATCTCGTCGTCCTGCGCACGTTCAGCAAAATCTATGGGCTCGCGGGGCTCCGCATTGGCTACGCCGTGCTGCACCCGGACGTGGCCTCCGTACTACACAAGGTAAGAGGGCCATTCAACACCAGTCGTTTGGCGCAGGTGGCCGCGCTCGCCTCCCTGGACGATCCGGACTTCGTCGCGATGTGCCGCGAGCAAAACGCCAAAGAGCGGGACCGCGTCGCCCAGGCGCTTCTCGAGATGGGCCTTCGCGTTTATCCGTCGCAGACCAACTTTTTGCTGTTTGAAGTGCCTGGATCCGGCGCGGCGGTCGCCGATCGCCTGCTGCGCCAGGGTATCATCGTCCGAGCCGGGGAAGGGCTCGGCGTTCCCGGGACGGTGCGGGTCTCGCTGGGAACGCCCGAGGAGAACGACGCATTTCTTCGCGCTATGAAGCATTCCATCGAATGAGGAGGTCTTGGCATGTTGGCCGAACACGATAGGGCAGAGCGGCTCACGGAAATCGCCAAGGCGGAAGGGTTGTACGAGGAGATTCACCTGCTGAAGGAAGACGGCACGCTGGCGGGGCCGGTGGACGACATCCAGCCGGAGGTCATGGTGGCGATGTACCGCCACATGGTGTTCTCCCGCGCGTTTGACCGGAAGGCCATTGCGCTGCAGCGGCAGGGGCGCATTGGCACCTACGCGCCGTTCGAGGGCCAGGAGGCCGCGCAGGTGGCGAGCGCTATGGCGCTCGCGCCGGAGGACTTTGTGTTCCCGTCGTATCGCGATCACGCCGCCACGATGGTGCTCGGTCAGTCGCC
The DNA here is from genome assembly GCF_057538885.1 of Alicyclobacillus sp. CIJ1. Lineage (NCBI taxonomy): Bacteria > Bacillati > Bacillota > Bacilli > Caryophanales > Alicyclobacillaceae > Alicyclobacillus > Alicyclobacillus sp. CIJ1. The sequence goes on from NZ_BAAJPH010000143.1 coordinate 18,633, forward strand.
CGCAAACGTCCTTCTCTACTGGTCGGGGCGCGTGGAGGGCATTCGCAGTCCGGAGGGCAGGCACATCCTTCCGCCCAGCGTGCCGATTGCGACGCACGTGTTGCACGCTGTCGGCGCCGCCTGGGCCAGCCGGTATCGCAAGGAGAGCGCGGTCAGCATCGCGTACTTCGGCGACGGCGCGACGAGCGAGGGCGATTTTCACGAGGCGCTCAACTTCGCGGGCGTCTTCCACCTGCCGGTGATTTTCTTCTGTCAAAACAACGGATACGCCATCAGCGTGCCCTTTTCTCGCCAATCCGCGTCCCGCACCATTGCCCAGCGAGCCATCGCGTACGACATCGTGGGCGTGCGCGTGGACGGCAACGACGCGTTCGCGGTGTACCGCGCCGTGAAGGAGGCCAGGTCGCGCGCGCTGCACGGCCTCGGGCCGACGCTCATCGAGGCGGTGACCTTCCGCATGGGCGCGCACACGACGGCGGACGATCCGACGCGGTACCGTGATCAGAAAGCGGTCGTGGAAGCGTGGCAGAAGCGAGATCCCATTGTGCGCCTGCGCCTGTACCTCGAGTCGCAAAAGCTGTGGTCGGAAGCCGACGAGGCGAAGCTTCAGGATGAGGTCAAGAGGCGGGTGGAGGCGGCTGTGGAGGAGGCGCTCGCCATCGCGCCGCCCGACATGGAGATGATGTTCGATCACGTCTACGCGGAAGAGCCATGGCACCTGGCCGCCGAGCGCGAGGAGTACCGCAGGACCCGCGAGGGGGTGTCCGTATGAGCAGGATGTTGAACTTGGTCCAGGCCATCAACGAGGCGCTCGATCTGAAGCTCGCGGACGATCCGCGCGTCGTGCTCCTCGGCGAGGACATCGGTAAAAACGGCGGGGTGTTTCGCGCGACCGACGGCCTTCTCGAGAAGTACGGCGAGGAGCGCGTGATCGACACGCCGCTCGCGGAGTCGGCCATTATCGGCACCTCCATCGGGATGGCGGTCAACGGCCTCATCCCGGTGCCGGAGATTCAGTTCTTGGCGTTCATCTTCCCTGCGCTGGATCAGCTGTTTTCGCATGTCGCCCGAATGAGGTATCGGTCGCAGGGGCAGTTCCCGGTGCCGATGACCATCCGCACGCCGTATGGCGCGGGCATCCACGGCCCGGAACTCCACGCCGAGAGCGTGGAAAGCTTCTTCGCCCACACGCCGGGGTTGAAGGTGGTTGTCCCGAGCGGCCCGTACGACGCCAAGGGACTGCTTATCTCGGCTATTGAAGATCCGGATCCGGTGGTGTTCCTGGAGCCGACCAAGCTGTATCGTGCATTCCGCGAAGAGGTGCCCGAAGGGCTGTACCGGGTGCCCATCGGCAAAGCTAAGCGGGTGCGCGAAGGCGAGGACGTGTCCGTGTTCGCGTGGGGCTCGATGTTGCGCACCGCGCTGAAGGTGGCGGACGCCCTCGAGCGCGAGCGCGGCTTCACGTGCGACGTGATCGACCTGCGGACGCTCTATCCGCTCGATCGCGACGCCATCGTGGAGTCGGTGCAGAAGACCGGGCGCGCGGTGGTGGTGCACGAGGCGCACAAGACGGCGGGGCTCGGGGCCGAGATTGTGTCGCTGATCAACGAGGAGGCGCTGCTCTACCTTCGGGCGCCCGTCAAGCGGATTGCTGGGTTCGATGTGCCAGTGCCGTTCTTCGCACTGGAGGACGAGTACATGCCGACCGAAGCGCGCATTCGCGCGGGGATTGAAGAGACCATCACGTTCTGAGGCGGGAGACGGATATGGAGTTCAAACTGGCGGACATCGGCGAGGGCATTCACGAGGGCGAGATTCTGCGCTGGTTGGTGAAAGAGGGCGACCAGGTGGAGCAGGATGCGCCGCTCGTGGAGGTGCAGACGGACAAAGTGGCGGCGGAGCTTCCGTCCCCGGTGGCGGGCGTCATCGAGCGTATCGTGGCGCGCGAGGGCCAGGTGGTGCCCGTGGGCACGGTGCTCGCGGTCATCCGCGAGGCGGGCGCCCATCCGGCGGCTGCGGCAGCTTCGGTGGCGGCGCCTGTTGCGATCGACGTGCAAGCATCCGCGCAGGCTAAGCCCGCCACGCAGGCAAGTGCAGCGCAAGAGGAGCGAGCAACTGCCGCACCTGAGGCCAGTGGAGCCGCGCGGCGAGGCGGCAAGCGGCGCGCGCTCGCCACGCCGCACGTGCGCGCCTTGGCTCGCAAGCTCGGGGTGGACATCGACGAGATCGACGGGACGGGCCCGGTCGGCCGGGTGACGGAGGAAGACGTGCGCCGCTTTGCGGAGGGCGGACGCAGGCCCGCGGTGGAGCCGGCCCGTGGGCACACCGAGCATGCGGTGGAACCTCAGCCGACAACCGCACCCCGAGTCGCAACGCCCGAGGCGTCCGGTGAGCTCGTGGAGCAGGTGCCGCTGCGCGGGCTGAGGCGGCGCATTGCCGAGCACATGGTGCAGGCCAAGCGTATCATTCCGCACGCGACGCACATCGACGAGGTGGAGATGGATGGCATCGAGGCGCTCCGCGAGCGGCTGCGGCCGTACGCCGAGGCGCGCGGCGTGAAACTCACTTCGCTCGCGTTTTTCGTCAAGGCGGTGGCCATCGCGCTCAAGGAGTTCCCGTACGTCAACGCGTCGGTGGACGAGGCGCAGGAGCATGTGCTTCTCAGGCGCTATTATCACATCGGCATCGCGGTCGACACGGAGCAGGGGCTCATCGTGCCCGTGGTGAAGCACGCGGATCAGAAATCGGTGTTCGAGATTGCGCGCGAGGTGTCCGATCTCGCCCGGCGGGCGCGGGAAAACCGCCTGTCGCTCGACGAGGTGACAGGCAGTACGTTCACGATCTCGAACGCCGGCGCGCTCGGGGGACTGTACGCGACGCCCATCATCAACTATCCCGAATCGGCGATTCTCGGGATCCACAAGACGGCCCCGCGCCCCGTGGTGCGCAACAACGAGGTTGTCATCCGCAACATCGCCCACGTGTCCCTGTCGTTCGATCACCGCATTATCGACGGCGGCATGGCCATTCGCTTCACCAACCGCGTGCGGGAACTGTTGGAGGAGCCGGACCGGCTGTGGGCGGAACTTCGGTAGGGAGGTGCTCGCGTGGCGTACCTTTCCATCCACGATGACGGCCCCGTCCGCGTCATCCGCATCGCGCGCGACGAGCGGTTGAACGCGCTCAATCTTGCGCTTGTGGACGAACTGGTTGCGGCTCTCGAGGCTGCGGACACCGAGACGCAGGTGCGCGCCATCGTCGTGACAGGCGGCGACAAGGCATTTGCGGCAGGCGCGGATATCGCGGAAATGGCGGATGCGACCGCGGTCGACATGAAGCTGCGCGATCAGTTCCGCGCCTGGGATCGGATTCGCGGCGTTCACAAGCCCGTGATTGCGGCCGTGCGAGGCTTTGCGCTGGGCGGCGGTTGCGAGCTCGCCCTGGCGTGCGATCTCGTCATCGCGGGCGAGAGCGCGAAGTTCGGTCAGCCCGAGGTCAAACTGGGGCTCATGCCGGGCGCGGGAGGCACACAGTGGCTGGCCCGCAGGCTGGGCAAGGCACGGGCCCTTGAGCTTCTGTGGCTGGGCGAGCCCATCACCGCACAGGAGGCTATGGCGCTCGGGCTCGTGAACCGCGTTGTTCCGGACGAGGCGTGCGTGGCCGAGGCGGTGGAACTTGGCAAACGCTTGGCCGAGATGGCGCCCGTGGCGCTTCGGTGCATCAAGGAAGCGGTGTATCAGGCGATGGACACGGCGCTCGCGGACGGCCTCGAGGCCGAGCGAAATCTCTTTTATTTGCTGTTTGCGACGGAAGATGCGCGCGAAGGGATGCGCGCGTTCATGGAACGGCGGACGCCCGCGTTTCGCGGCCGCTGATGAAGCGGAAGGTTCGGCGCACGGCTGGTCGAGGTCATCCGCAAACTCGCCCGCGGGCACGCCTGCGCGCAAAAGGGGGTGCGCGCGCCGTCATCCTGCGCTATGATGAAGTGCGTTGAACGAGAGAGAAACGGAGTGGCGCGGCGGTGACGGATCGCAAAGGGCTGTGGTACGCGTTTTTGGCCTACGCGGGCTGGGGGCTCCTCCCTGCGTATTGGAACGTGTTCGAGCGGATGTCTCCGTATGAGCTCCTGTCGTATCGCATGGTGTTTTCGGCGTTGACCATCTGGATTTGGGTGGCGCTCGCGCGTCGCGTGCGAAACGTGGCGGGCGTGATGCGCGACGGACGCCGGGCGCGGCTCATGGCGCTCGGTTCGTTCATGATCACGGTGAACTGGCTGACGTTCATCGTCGCGGTGAACACCGGGCATGTGGTGGAGTCGAGCCTCGGTTATTACATCAACCCCATTGTGAACGTACTCTTGGGCCTGCTCCTCTTTCGCGAGCGGCTCGACGGCTGGCAGTGGGGGGCGCTCGTCGTCGCCGTGGCGGGTGTGGGCATCATGATGGGGGCCTACGGACAGGTGCCCTGGCTGGCGCTCGCGCTCGCCGGATCGTTCGGCCTGTACGGCGTGGTGAAAAAGCGCGTGGACGCAGACGCCGTGCAAAGCCTCACGTGGGAAACCACGCTGGCCCTGCCGCTCGCTGCCGCGTATCTCGCCGCCACGTTCGCCACACATCGCGTGACCATCACTCAACTCACAAGCTGGCAGATGGCGTTGCTTGTCCTCAGCGGCCTTTTCACGGCCGTGCCGCTGCTTCTGTTCGCCATGGCCGCCAAGCGGTTGAGCCTCGCGACCCTCGGCATGGTGCAGTACATCTCCCCAACCCTGCAACTCGTCATTGGCCTCGCGGTCGATCACGAAGCCTTCACGCGGGCCGACGCAGTAGGATTTGCGTGCATCTGGATGGCGCTTGCGCTCTACACCATCTCCCTCGTGCGAAACGAGCGGCGACATCGCCATCGTCCGGCGAATTGCCAAGCGGTGAGCGAGGCCGCGAAAGGGTGATATGAATCCATGCCCATGACCCTTCAAGCCGCGCTCCGCTCGGCGATGTTGGATATCTCGCCGCTGCGCACGTCTCCCGCGTTTTTGCGGCTCTGGATCGGCAGCGGCATCTCCACGCTCGGGGGCACCATGACGCCCTTCGCGGTCATGCTGCAGGTGTATCGAGCCACGCACAGCACCCTCGATGTCGGGCTGACCGGCCTCGCCAGCGTGCTGCCAGGCGCGCTGTTCGTGCTCCTAGGCGGAAGCGTGGGCGATCGCGTCGATCGCCGCAAGCTCGCTCTTCTCGCCACAACCGGGCAGATGCTCGTGTCCGCAGTCCTCGCTGTGCAGGCGCTCATGGCGTGGTCCGCGCTATGGCTCATCTACGCGCTGTTGTGCGCGCAGTCGGTGCTTGGCGCTATCAACGCCCCGGCGCGCCGGACGTTTGTGCCGCGCCTTCTGCCCAAGGAGCAGGTGCGAGCGGGGCAGACGCTGAACACCTTGGCCATTCGCTTTGGGGAGGTCGCTGGGCCTTCGCTTGCGGGCGTGATCGCCAGTTTCGCCGGACTCGGATGGTGTTACGCCTGCGACGCGGCGACCTTTCTCGCGGCGCTCTACGCCATCTATCGTTTGCCGCCCATGTTGCCAGAGGCCAATGCCAAGCAGGGGGGCATGTTGCACGGCGTGATGGAGGGACTGCGCTTCTTGGGGCGATCGCGCGCCCTTCTCGGCGCCATGTTGGCTGACCTCAGCGTCACCGTGCTCGGCGTGCCCACCGCGCTCCTGCCGGCGCTTGTGAGCGAGCGCTTTGGTGGCCGGCCGGAGACGCTCGGCCTGATGATGGGCGCCACCGGCATCGGCGGCCTGGTCATCCTGGCCCTGTCGGGCCCTGTGCGCCACATTCGGTCCGAAGGCAAAGCGATTCTGGCCGCCTGTGCCGTCTGGGCCATCGCCGCAGGGGGCCTCGGGCTCGCCCCCTTCGTCTGGCTCTGCGTGGCCCTGCTCGGGCTGATGGGCGCGGCAGACTCCATCCTCGTGGTGATGCGCTCGACGCTCATCCAGCAGCGCACGCCGGACGGCCTGCGCGGACGCATTTCCAGCGTAGATTACCTGGTGGGAACGGGCGGTCCGCAGCTCGGCAATCTCCGCGCAGGGCTCGTGGGGAGTCTGCTCCCGCCCGGTGCGGCCATTGCCGTCGGCGGGCTTTCCACGCTCGCCGCCATCTTTTGCGTCGGTTGGTTCGTGCCCGAGCTGCGGAGAGCGCGTGGGGATGGAGACTTCTGACCCCATTTGCCTTCTCCGCACTCGGTTTGGGAACCGTTTCTCAACCGCGCCGGTATTCGGCGTCCGTGACGTGCTCCAACCAATCGACCGGCGAGCCGTCGAGAGCTTCCTGAATCGCCATGTGCGCCATGGCGTGTTCCGGCGAAGCGCCGTGCCAGTGCCTTTCGCCAGGCTCGAACCAAACGATGTCCCCGGGGTAAACCTCCTGGACCGATTCGCCTTCTCGTTGAACCCAGCCCACGCCTTCCAGAATGACCAACAGCTGGCCAAGCGGGTGCGTGTGCCACGCCGTTCGTGCACCGGGTTCAAATCGGACGACCGCCGCGCCCACGCGGGATGGCTCCTCCGCGTTCCAGACGGGCGTGATGGAGACGCGCCCTGTGAAGGTCGCGGAGGACCCAGCGGACGGTTTGCGCTCTCGGTTGCGGACAATTTTCATGAAAACTCCTCCCTTGACGTCTCGCGACAAGACTCACGCGTCCGGCCACAACAGCGCCTTGATGGCGCGGCGCTCGTGCATGGCTCGATAACCTTCCGCCACCTGTTCAAGCGGCAGTTCGAGATCGAACACTTTCCCGGGCTGAATCTTTCCCTCCCACACCAACTGGATGAGATCCGGCAGGTATCGGCGGACCGGCGCCGGACCTCCATGCAGGTGAATCTGTTTGTAAAACAGCAGCCGTCCGTCCAAGGACACGCCGTGTGGCACGCCGACGAAGCTCATATGTCCGCCCGGGCGCGTGCACTGGATGGCCTGCATCATGGCTTCCTGCGTGCCGACGCACTCGAGCACCGACTCCGCGCCGAGGCCGTCCGTCATGTCCAGAATGCGCTTGACCCCTTCGTCGCCTCGCTCCTCTACAATGTCCGTGGCGCCAAACTCCTTCGCCAGGGCCTGTCTCTTCTCGTGCCGGCTCATCACGATAATCCGCGAGGCGCCCATCTGCTTGGCCGCGATCACGGCGCAGAGTCCCACGGCGCCGTCGCCGACAATCACCGCGGTCTTGCCTGGACGTACTTCCGCAGCGTCCGCGGCAAACCAGCCTGTGCCCATCACGTCCGAGAGCGTGAGGAGGCTTGGAATGAGGGCGCGATCCGGCATGCCCGGCGTGGGCACGAGCGTGCCGTCTGCCCAGGGGATGCGCACGGAAGGCGCCTGGGCGCCGGGGATGCTGCGCCGATTGACGCACGAGGACGGGTACCCTGCTTGGCAGATGGGGCACGTGCCATCAGTCGCGAAAAACGCCCCAATCACAAATTGTCCTGGCTTCACGTGGCGGACGTCCGGGCCCACCTCTTCGACGATGCCGACGTATTCATGTCCCATGGGGATGGGTTTCTCGATAGGGTTCAGCCCGCGATACGTCCAGAGATCGGAACCACATACGCAGGTGGCGACGATGCGAATGATGGCATCGGTAGGTTCCTCAATCCGCGGGTCTTCGCGATCTTCGTAGCGGACATCCCACGGAGCGTGGATCACGGTACCTTTCATGCGCAAGGCCTCCTTCGTCAAGGTTCAGGTCTATTCTTTCACATCGCTTGTCCCAATGCCTAATCGGTTGTGACTCGTTGCGAGGATTCGTGAGGATTTCTACACAGGAGGCAAGATTTCGTGTAGATTGATCAACCAGGACGCTGAGATCGTTTACGCGTGCGGCTTGAAATCTGGTAGAGTATAGGGAGGCACCACCTTGGGGGTCACTCCCTGCCCGTCTCATCAGGCGGGAGGGGGTGAGGGCATGACGGTGGCGGATGCGCTGTCACTTCTGATTCAGTTTGGATCGTTCGTGATGACGTGTTTGTCGCTGGTTGTCGCCTTGGTTCTTGCCTTGACGCGCAAGTGACCGCCCCCATAGGTTCACGGCCCTTGGGGCGGTCACTGCTCAAAGCTATTCATGCGGATAGCAGCGGGCAGGGATCCTGCCCAGGCGTCGGTGCCTGAGCGTCGGAGCCGCGAACTCCGGCGCTCTTCTCATTGTAAGTGTACCATACTTGGAATATTCGTCAATGCGGCAGTTGTTCTGCGTCCGAGGTTCTTCGGCGTTGACGCGCTTCACCAGAAGTGATATGTTCAATTCTGACAGTCTGCACGGAAGAGGGGAGGTCGAAGCCCATGGTTCGGATGACGACGCGACCCGTCAACCCATTCGCGTTTTCATTTGCGGCTCGACCTCCTCGCGCGAGCGCCATGTAGGGCGCTGGCGCGAGCTGCACGGGCGGCTCGCGCCAACTCATTCCACACTCGGACTGGGCATGCCGCGCGAGGCATGCCTTTTTGCGTCTAGGGGGCCTGTTTGTGTTTCAAGTTTTGTGGAAACTTCGCCATTTCTTCTGGGAGGAACGAAAGCGATACGGGATCGCCGTCGGGCTCTTGCTGTTCCTCAACGTCATCGACGTGATTCCGCCCTACCTCGTCGGCCGATCCATCGACCTCATGAGCCAGCACGGCATGACGCTCAGGGCGCTCGCCGAGCTCGTGGGCGCCTTGCTCCTGACCATTGTCGTGTCGTACGTGTGCGGCGTGACGTGGCAATATCAGCTCTATTCCGGCGCCCGGACGCTGGAATTGTCGCTGCGCCGTCGGCTCATGGAGCACTTTCTCAAGATGACGCCGCGCTTCTTTGAGCAGAACCGCACGGGTGACCTCATGGCGCGATCGACCAATGACCTGAACGCGGTCATGCAAACGGCCGGATTCGGCATCCTGACGCTCATCGACTCGACGACGTACTCGGCGACCATCCTCGTCACCATGGCCGTGCTCGACGGCTGGAAACTCACCTTGTTCTCGCTCGTGCCCATGCCGTTCATCGCGCTCGCCATGACGAAATTCGGCCAGATCCTGCACGACCGGTTCGAGCGGGCGCAGGACGCCTTCGGAGATATGAACGATCGCGTCCTGGAGACGGTCGCCGGCATTCGCGTGGTGCGCGCCTACGCGCAGGAGCAGAACGAGGAGCGCCGCTTCGCTGAGACGATGGCGGACGTGTATCGGAAGAACATTGCCGTCGCGAAGATCGACGCCCTGTTCGACCCGACCATCAGCCTCCTCGTCGGCGTGACGTACCTCATCGGCCTGGGCTACGGCACGTACCTCGTCTTCCAGAGCCAGCTCACCGTGGGTCAGCTCACGTCGTTCAACGTCTACCTGGGCATGCTGATCTGGCCTATGCTCGCGTTTGGGCAGCTCATCAACATCATGCAGCGCGGCAATGCGTCTCTGGACCGCGTGAACGAGACGCTCGCCTACGAGCCCGACGTGGTGGACGCGGACGGAGCGGTGGGGGTGGCGCGCATCGACGAGATCCGCTTCGAGGGCTACTCGTTCCGCTACCCGTCGTCCGAGCGTGACAACCTGGTGGACATCGATCTCGTCATTCGCCGCGGCCAGACTCTCGGTATCGTGGGCAGGACGGGCAGCGGCAAGTCGACGCTCGTGAAGCAACTTCTGCGTGAGTATCCCGTGGGGCATCGCGGCCGCCTGTTGGTGAACGGGCTGCCCATTCAGGATGTCCGAATCGACGCGCTCCATCGTTTGGTGGGCTATGTCCCGCAGAATCCGATGCTGTTCTCGCGCAGCGTGCGGGACAACGTCCGCTTCGCCAAGCACGACGCGACGGACGAAGAGGTCCTTCGCGCGCTCCATCTCGCCGGATTTGCGGAGGACATCCCGCGGCTCCCGGACGGGCTCGACACGCTCGTCGGCGAACGGGGCATTTCGCTGTCCGGCGGGCAGAAGCAGCGCATCGCGCTCGCCCGCGCGCTCATTCTGGATCCGGATCTGCTGATTCTCGACGACGCGATGTCGGCCGTGGACGCGCGCACGGAGGCGCACATCCTGCGCTCCATCCGCCGCGTGAGGAAGGGGCGCACTACGCTCATCGTCAGCCACCGCATGTCGGCCGTTCAGCACGCGGACTGGATTGTGGTTCTCGACGAGGGACGCATTGCCGAAGCGGGCACGTTTCAGGACCTCATGCGGCTCGGGGGTTGGTACGCCAAGCAGTACCTGCATCAGCAGGCGTTTGGCGAAGCCTCGGACGATCTCGCCGAAGACGCGCAGGCACCTGAAGAGGGCGCGCCAGGCGCGGCGCAACCGTCGCTCACCGGGGCGGACAGGGGGGATGTGCGATGAATCGTTCCGCATCGGTCCGCGTCGGAAGGCGCCTCGTGCAGTATGCGGCGCACGCGCGCGGCGCCATCGTCGCGGCGCTCGTTTTGCTCGTGCTCTCGGTGACCGCGCAACTCGCGGGCCCGTTTGTCGCCAAAACCATCATTAACCGGGACATCGAGGGCGTGCAGCAGGTCTGGTATCGAGCGCCTGCGGGCGTGCCCGGCGCGGTGCGCGTGGATGGACAACTGTACGTGCGCGGCGACAAGTTGCCACACGGAGCGCCGAGACAACAGCCACACACGCTCATGACGCTCGGAACGACCGCATACTTCCTGCCGGGGACGGTGCAGGCCATCGCGGCGGGATCTCGGCCCGGCGAAATCCGCGAGGAAGTCGGGGGTCACTGGCGCACCATACCTGCGCACCCCATCAGCCGGGCGCAGATGTTCGCGTTCTACCGGCCGGAAGTGCCGAACGTCATCCGGCTCGCCCTGTTGTATTTCGCGCTGCTCGCCGCCTCCGCCGTCTTTTTGTACGGCCAGCAGTATCTGTTGCAGGTGTCTGCCAACCGCATCCTGCAGCACATGCGGCGCGACGTCTTTCACCGCATTCACTGCCTGCCCATTTCGTACTTTGACAACACGCCGGCAGGAAAAATTGTCTCGCGCATCACGAACGACACCGAGTCGATTCGCGACTTCTACGTGAACGTGCTGGCGAACGTGCTCTCGAGCGCCGTGATGATGCTCGGCATCTATGTCGCTCTGTTCATCCTGAATGTCGATCTCGCCCTCTTGGCCTGCGCGCTTTTGCCCATCCTGTTTCTTTGGATCTGGCTCTATCGCCGGTATACCGTGCAGGTCAACCTGCGCGTGCGCGCGCTCATCTCCGAGATCAACGCCATGCTGAACGAGACCATCCAGGGCATGCCGATTATCCGCGCATTCAACCGGGAGGTGAGGACGGCCGCCGAGTTCAACGAGATGAACCAGGCCTACTACGACGGCCAGACGAGGCTTCTGCGCATCAACTCCGCCACGGGATACAACCTCGCGGGCGTCCTGCGCAACCTGTTCTTCGCGGCCATCATCGCGTGGTTCGGCTGGCGATCGCTCCATCTCGAGCCCATCGTGTCGCTCGGCGTGCTGTACGCGTTCGTCGATTACCTGAACCGCCTGTTTCAGCCGCTCACGCAGGTCGTCAACCAGCTCGCGACGCTCGAGCAGGCGCGCGCATCCGCCGCGCGCGTCTTCGAGCTCCTCGACGAACCCGGCGTGGAGCCCGAATACGGCGCCATCCCGCGCTTTCGCGGCGAGGTCGAGTTCGATCACGTCTGGTTCTCGTACGACGGCGTTCATCCCGTGCTGCGCGATATCACGTTCACCGCGCAGCCCGGGCAGACCGTCGCGCTCGTCGGCCACACCGGCTCGGGCAAGAGCTCCATCATGAATCTCCTGTTCCGCTTCTACGATCCGGATCGCGGCGCCATCCGGATCGACGGGCAGGACATCCGCGAGATTCCTCCGCAACAGCTGCGGCAGCACATGGCCATCGTGCTCCAGGATCCGTACCTGTTCACGGGGACCATCGCGTGGAACGTCGGCCTCGGGGACCCTCGTGTAAGCCGCGAGCGCATCGAAAAGGCGCTTCGGGACGTCGGGGCGGATCGCCTGCTGAGGAACCTGCCGGGCGGCATCGACGAGCCCGTGCTCGAAGGCGGCAGCACCCTTTCCGCCGGCGAGCGCCAGCTCATCTCGTTCGCACGCGCACTCGCCTTCGATCCGGCCATCCTGGTGCTCGACGAGGCCACCGCGAATGTCGACAGCGAAACGGAGCGCATCATTCAAGATGCGCTCCAGGTCCTGAAGCGGGGGCGCACCACGTTCATCATCGCGCACAGGCTGTCGACGATTCGCGATGCGGATCTCATCCTGGTGCTTGACCAGGGCGAGATCGTCGAGCGAGGGACGCACGACGAGCTGATGGCGCTCGGAGGCCGCTATCGCCAGATGTACGAGTTACAGACGAAGGCGCTCGGCGTCACAGGTTGACGACGGCGCGGCCCTTCATCCGGCCCGCGAGGATCTCCTTCAGGGCGCTGTCGAGATCGTCGAGTGTGATGTCGTGGCCGATGTGGCTGAGCGCCTCGTCACTCGGCTTCCACGGCCCGGCGAGCCGACGCCAGATCTCGCGGCGCGTCGACATGTCGAGCCACACGGAGTCGATGCCGATGATGGCCGCCTGGCGGCGGAGGAACGGGAACACGCTGGCGGTGAAGTCCGGCCCGCCCGTGTAACCGCTGATGGCGATCACGCCGCCGTACTCGAGGCGCTGCAGCAGGTGTGGCACGTACTTGCCCGACACCGGGTCGATCACACCGGCGTAGCGAGCCTGCACATTCAGGTACGATTCGCCTTCCTGCAGCAACAGCGCGTCGGGGCGCACCACGTCGTCCGCGCCGAGAGTTTTCAGCCATTCGGCGGCTTCGTCCTTGCGGGTCGACGCCACCACGCGGTACCCGGCCCGTTTGGCAATGGCGATGCCGGTCGCGCCGACGCCGCCGGTGGCGCCCGTCACGAGCATGGCGCCCATGGCGGGAGACACGCCGTTTTGCTCCATGCGGTACAGGGACAGTGCGGCGGTGAACCCGGCGGTGCCGAGCACCATGGCGTCGCGCAGCGACAGCCCGTCGGGAAGCGGGACCACCCAGTCGGCAGGCACGCGGGCGTATTCGCTGAAGCCCCCGAAGTGGCCCGTGCCGAGATCGTAGCTGGTGCAGATGACGGGATCGCCCGGTCGGAACCGGGCATCCCGCGATTCGACGACTTCCCCGGCGAGATCGATTCCGAGCACCATGGGGTAGCGCGTCACCAGGCGGCTGGCGGGCTGGGAACAGATCCCGTCCTTGTAGTTGACGCTCGAGTAGCGGACGCGGATGAGCACCTCGCCTTCGGGCAGTTGGTCCAGGGTGAGCTCGCGGACGCCGGCGCGGTGTGCGTGGCCGTCCTGTTCCACCATGTAGGCGCGAAACGTGGTCATCTCGTGTACCTCCTTCGGTAGGCATGAGCGCATCAGGAAGCGGTTGAACGCTTTGGCGACACGCCGATGTGGTAGAGCAAGAACGCGTGGATCTCGGCCGACTCCCGCAAATGCTCGAGCCTGCCAGAGGATCCGAAGTGCCCGGCGCCCATGTGGGTTTTGAGCACGAGCGCCTCCTGGCCTGTCTTGGTGGCGCGCAGCTTCGCGACCCACTTGGCAGGTTCCCAGTACGCGACGCGCGGATCGTTGAGCCCTGTGGTCACAATCAGGTGCGGGTACCGCTTCGGCTCGACGTTGTCGTACGGGCTGTACGACTTCATGTAAAAGTAGTACGTCTCGTCGCGCGGATCGCCCCACTCGTCCCATTCGAGCGTCGTCAGCGGGATGGTGGGATCGAGCATGGTGGTGACGACGTCGACAAACGGGACGCCGGCGGAGATGGCGGCAAACCGATCCCCGCCCATGTTGGCCACGGCGCCCATGAGGAGGCCGCCCGCGGACCGCCCGTCGGCCGCCAGTTTTTCGGGCGACGTGTAGCCCTCGCGGATGAGCGCATCTGCACAGGCGATGAAGTCCGTGAACGTGTTCTTCTTCCGCAGCATTTTGCCGTCTTCGTACCAGTGCCGGCCCATCTCGGATCCGCCTCGGACGTGCGCGATGGCGTACATCACGCCGCGATCGAGCAAGGGGAGGAGCAGCGTCGGCATGAAGACGGGATCCAGGTTGTGCCCGTAGGAGCCGTATCCGTAGAGAATGCACGGCGCGGGTCCGTCTGCGCGCGCATCCTTCCGGTACACGAGCGAGACGGGGATGTCGGTCCCGTCGTTCGCCTTCGCCCAGAGGCGCTCCTGTACGTAGTCGGACGGATGGTACGGGCCGTTGACCGGCTGGCGGTGAAGCTCCTTCCTGGTGACGCTCACGGGATCGAGCGCGTAGGTGGTGCGCGGCGTCAGAAACGACTCGTATTGGATCAGCACCTCGCGCGTGTCGTAGCGGCGATTCGCCGATACGGAGACGGTGTAAAGCGGCTCGTCCCACTCGAGCCGCGTGAGGCGCCCGTTGGCAAACGTCCAGATCTGCGTCAGGCCGCCTTCCCGGCCTTCGATCACGACGGCCTCACGGAACGGGTGAACGCCGGTGAGATACCGGGCCTCGTCGTACGGGAACAGCTCCTCCAGGCGCTCGTCCTCGCACGGCGCGATGGGGTGGCGAAACAGGCTGAAGTTCGGGCGATGGAGATTCGTCAGGACGAGAAACGCGTCGTCCCAGTGCTCGAGCTCGTATTCCACATCGGCCTGGCGCGGGCGAAACACGGTCCACTCGCTGAGCGGATCGTCCGCCGGCAGGTAGCGGACCTCCGTCGAGGTCTTCGTCGAGGAAGTGAGGAACAAATATCTGCCGCTTTGCGACTTTGCGAGCGTGAGGATGCAGGTCTCGTCGTCCTCCTGGTACACGAGCGCGTCGTGCTCGACCGGATCGCCAAGTCGATGCCGGTACAGGCGGTACGGTCGCTGCGCCTCGTCGACCGTGATGTAGAACAGGTACTGGCCATCCGCGCTCCAGGCGACGCTGCCGTCGATGAATACGCCCTCGATGCGATCCGGCAACATTTCACCCGTGGTGAGATCCTTCACGAGAAGCGTGTACCGATCCGTCCCGTCCCGGTTTTCCAGGTACGCGAGCCGCTTCTCGTCCGGGCTCGTGGCGAGCACGGTTACACTCAGGTAACCGTCGCCGGCGAGATCGTTCAAATTGAGGACAATCTCCTCCTCGGCAGCGGCCAGCGCCTCGCGCGAGGCCGCCCGCTTGCGAGCGTGAATGGGATATTGCAAGGACTTTTCCATGCGCGTGTAGTAGAAGTATTGGTCTCCCTGGACGGGAACGCGCTCTTCCGCGTCGGGAATGCGGGCCACCATGTCGTCGTACAGCTCGTCGGTGAGCGGCTGGATGCGCTCCATGAACCACCGGTAGTATGTATTCTCGTCTTCGAGATACTGGATCACATCGGGGTTGTCGCGTTCCCGGAGCCAGTAGTATGGATCGATCCGTCGGTCTCCATGAATCTCGAGCACTTTCGGAATCGCTTTTGCCTTCGGCGCTTCCATGAGGTCACTCCTTCGCGGCGTTGATGGCGGTTTCAACGCGATTTCAAGGCTTCACGAGTATCATACCATGCGGCGTTTGCTGGCGCCTGTCGCTGGCGCACATGGGGGTGGGTGGCTTGCGCAAGCTGTTTCCCTATCTGCGGCCGTACCGGCTGCGCATTGTTCTCATCGTGACGTTCATCTTCCTGCAGGTGCTTGGAAACCTGTATTTGCCGACGCTCATGTCCGAAATTGTCGACAACGGTGTCTTGAAAGGCAACTTGGCGTACATCGTCCGCATGGGCGGGTTCATGCTCGGGGTCTCCATCGTCGCGGTGGGCTTCTCCATCACGGCGAGCTACCTGTCCTCGCAGACGGCGGCGAGCTTCGGCAAGCACCTCCGGCGGGACCTGTTTGCGCACGTGCAGACGTTTTCACTGGAGGAGATCGACCGGTTTTCGACGGCGTCGCTCATCACCCGGACGACGAACGACATCACCCAAGTGCAGCAGCTCGTCAACATGATGCTGCGCATGATGATCATGGCGCCGCTCAACTGCATCGGCGGCGTGCTCATGGCTGTCTACACGGATGCCAGGCTCTCCGTCGTGGTCTGGCTGATGCTCCCGGTACTCGCGGGCGTCATTGTGCTCGTGTTCGGCCGGGCGAGCCGGCTGTTCCGCCTCATGCAGGGAAAGATTGATGTGCTGAATCGCGTGTTGCGCGAGAACCTGACCGGTATTCGCGTCATCCGGTCGTTCAACCAGGTCGCGCGCGAGGCGGCGCGGTTCGATCGCGCCAACGCCGATCTCACGGGCACGACCACGCGCGTGCAGAAGATCATGGCTGCCTTGTCGCCGGCGCTTATGCTCGTCATCAACCTGGCCGTGATCGCCATCCTGTGGTTCGGCGGTGTGCGCGTGGCGAGCGGAAAGATGGAAATTGGCTCGCTGATGGCGTTCATCCAGTATGTGACGCAGCTGTTGTTCGCCATCATGATGGTGTCCATGATGTTCTTCATGATCCCGCGCGCAAACGCGTCCGCCAACCGCATCTGGGAAGTCTTGTCGAGCGAGACGCGCATTCGCAATCCGGAATCGCCAAGGTCGGAACCAAAGGCCGCGGGGCTGGTCGAGTTTCGGGGCGTGACGTTCCGGTATCCCGGCGCGGAGGCGCCTGCGCTGTCGGACATTTCGTTCGTCGCAAGGCCGGGCGAAGTCACGGCCATCATCGGCGGGACGGGATCGGGCAAGTCGACGCTCGTGAGCCTCATCCCTCGCTTCTACGACGTGGAGTCCGGCTGCGTGCTCGCGGGCGGGATCGACGTGCGCGCGTGGGACCAGGAGGCGCTGCGCGCGCAGATTGGCTATGTGCCACAGAAATCCGTCCTGTTCAGCGGCACCATCGCGGACAACATCCGGCTGGGCCGCGAGGACGCGACGGACGAAGAGGTGCGCGAAGCCGCCCGCATCGCGCAGGCGCTCGAGTTCATCGAGCAGATGCCAAACGGCTTCGACGCGGTGGTGGAGCAGGGCGGGAGGAATCTTTCGGGCGGTCAGAAGCAGCGCCTTTGCATCGCCCGGGCGCTTGTGCGCCGAGCGCCCATTTACATCTTCGACGACAGCTTCTCGGCGCTCGACTTTCGGACCGACGCGCGCCTCCGCCAGGCGCTTCGCGAGGCCGTGAGCACGGCGACGGTCATCATTGTCGCGCAGCGCGTCAACACGATTCGCGATGCGAACCAAATCGTTGTGCTGGACGAGGGACGCGTGGCCGGGATCGGCACACATGAGGAGTTACTCGCCAACTGTCAGGTGTACCGGGAGATTGTCCGGTCGCAGCTCGGAGAGGAGGTCACGGCATGAGTCAGGATCGGCGGGAGATGCCGGCCATGCGTCCACCCATGCCGATGCGCCACGGCGGCATGAGGCCGGGAATGCCCGTGCAGAAACCGAAGGATTTCGGCGGCACTGCGCGCCGGCTCATGCGGTACTTTCGGCCGCACGCATGGCGCATCGGTCTGGTGTTCGTGATGACCGTGCTCGGGACGCTCTTTTCCATCCTCGGCCCGGACGTCATGAAGGGCATCACGAACGATCTCGTCGCAGGCCTGCGGCACAAGTGGATGCATTTGCCCGGCCCGGCGTTCAACTGGGCGGACATTGTGCGCGTGCTGGAGGAACTGACGGGTCTCTACGTGCTGTCGAGCCTGTTCAGTTACCTGCAGCAGTACATGATGGCTGGCGTGGCTCAGAAGACTGTGTACGCGCTCCGGCGGGACGTGTACGCGAAGCTCGAGCGTTTGCCGCTTTCGTTCTTCGACGGCCGGCCCATCGGCGATGTCATGAGCCGGTTTGTGAACGACTTCGACAACATCGGCAACACCTTGCAGCAGGCGTTGCTCCAGTTCGTATCGAGCATCGTGACGTTTGTCGGCGTGATCGCGGTCATGTTGTCCATCAGCCCGCTGATGACGCTCGTGATGTTTCTCACGTTGCCGCTGTCGTTTTACGTGACGCGGTTTGTCACGAAGCGATCGCAGGGGTTTTTCGTGGGCCAGCAGCGGGCTTTGGGGCTCTTGAACGGCCACATCGAAGAGATGTACACCGGACACGCTATCGTGCGCGCGTTCAACATGGAGCGGCGGGCGCTGGAGACGTTCGATCGGCACAACGAGGCGCTGTACGAATCCGGATGGAGGGCGCAGTTCGTCTCGGGCCTCATCTTCCCGCTCAACAACTTTATTGGCAACCTGGGGTACGTGCTTGTGAGCGTGATTGGCGGGCTGTTTGTGGCGCGCGGCGCCATCAGCATTGGGGACATTCAGGCGTTCATCCTGTACGCTCGCCAGTTCTCCCAGCCCATCACCCAGCTGTCCAGCATCTTGAACGTCATCCAGTCGACCATCGCGTCTGCGGAGCGGATCTTCGAGCTGTTGGATGAGCCGGAGGATGCGCCGGATCCCGCGGACCCTGTGCGCCTCCGTGAGCCGCGCGGCGCCGTGGCGTTTCACCACGTCTCCTTCCGCTACAGGGACGATCAGCCGCTCATCGAGGATCTGAACCTCGAGGTCGCCGCAGGCCAGACCGTGGCCATCGTCGGCCCGACCGGGGCTGGCAAGACGACGCTCGTGAATCTGCTGATGCGGTTCTACGACGTGCGCGAGGGTTCCATCACCATCGATGGCATCGATATCCGCGACATGACGCGCGCGGATCTCCGCAGCCTCTTTGGCATGGTGCTCCAGGACACGTGGCTGTTCCATGGCACGATACGCGAGAACATCGCATACGGACGACCGGGCGCAAGCGAAGAGGAAATCCTGCGCGCCGCGCGCGCCGCGCGAGCGGATCACTTCATTCGAACCCTGCCGGACGGCTATGACACCGTCATTAATGAAGAGGCATCGAACCTGTCTCAGGGACAGAAGCAGCTCATCACCATCGCCCGCGCCATTTTGGCCGATCCCGCCATTCTCATTCTCGACGAGGCCACTTCGAGCGTGGACACGCGTACCGAGCTTCTGATTCAAGAGGCGATGCAGCGATTGATGGAAGGCAGGACGAGTTTCGTCATCGCGCACCGGCTGTCCACCATTCAAAACGCCGATCAGATCCTCGTCATGAACCGAGGGCGCGTCATCGAACAGGGCACGCACCGCGAACTCTTGCAGAAAGGTGGCTTCTACGCCGAGTTGTATCGCAGCCAGTTTGCGGGATCCAGCGTCGACGAAGCCCTGCGCGAAGCGTCCCGAAGCGGGGCGGCGCAAATCAGCGGCTTGTGATCAAAAAATGGATGAAATAGGGAAAAGGCGGGCAAGCTAGGGTCATCGAAATTCGATGGAGGCGATGACCCATGGGGCCCGCTCTTCTGCTTTCTATCGCGTTCTTCGGATGGTCCCATCCGAGCACGAACCCCGCCCTCGCTGCGACGCGGCAAGCGGTGTACGGGCCGATGATGCACGCCGTTCACCTGGACGAGGCACATCACGTGGTGACGGTCGATCTGCGGCCGGTGGCAGGACCTCGCACCTCCTCGCCGCTTGAGGCGACGGACGGGCGCGGCGTGACGGCGCCCATCTCTCCCGACGCGTACACGGACGGCCGGGCCATCACGGCGCCTGTGTCTCCACATGCGTACACAGACGGCCGGGACACGGGCCGCACCATGCGTGCCAATCGCGGTGCGCTCGTGCTGTCCGTGCCGCTTGGCTGGG
This sequence comes from Alicyclobacillus sp. CIJ1, assembly GCF_057538885.1. Taxonomy (NCBI): domain Bacteria; kingdom Bacillati; phylum Bacillota; class Bacilli; order Caryophanales; family Alicyclobacillaceae; genus Alicyclobacillus; species Alicyclobacillus sp. CIJ1. Next base: position 38,300 of record NZ_BAAJPH010000143.1, read on the forward strand.
AGCTCGACGTCGAGGGGATAGGGGCCGACAGGTGCCAGATGCGCACCGCGGACCTGGATCACCTGGCGTTTCAACCTATCCCTGGTGCGGCGGATGGGCTTCATCGCCGCTTCCTGCTCGGGCATCCCGGCACGTATCGGCTCGTAACCGCTGACGCCGGGCAGGTGTCGAGCGTCCTCGACACCGTCGTCGTATCGCCCCACTTGCGCGAACCCGTCATCGGCGCGCCGTAATCATTCGCACGCTCGGGCATCGCTCGCCGTCACACCAACTGCGCGCACAGCATGCCGAAATAGGTCGGCCGCTCGTAGGACAACACGCGCGGGTGCCGCTCGCCCTTGGGCACGGCACCCGCGAGAACCAGGGCTTGCCACAGGCCGTCCGGCCGAGCGTGTTGAATCATCTCGCCTGGAAAGTCTGCTAGGCGTTCCAATTCTCCTGCCGCGATGGCTCGCGCCACTTCCTCGTCGAGCCTCGCGGCGTCTTCGTGGTAGCCGTACGGCCCGTCTTCTGCATGCGCGTGCGCCCAATCGCAGCTCGCAATCAGGGCGGCCCGGCGACGGAGCGCATCGCACGCGGCTCGGATCGCCTGGCCCAGGCGGACGTGTTCCTCAAACGGGCGGGATGGCGCCGTCTGAATCACGACCACAGGGCGATCCGGCATGAAGAAAAGCGGGATCATCGTTCCCCAGTCGAGCGGGAGCGTGGACAGAGGACCTTCCGCGGTGGCGAAGTTGAGGACCGCGATGGGCAGGTGGGGTGACGCGAACTTTGCGATCTCGCGCGCGAGTTCGCGATCCACGGCGCGGCGCATGTGAACGCGGTTGCCCTTGTCGGGGCGGTGCACACGCACCATCAGCGCCGCGGTCTGCTCGCTCAACTCGCCTTCCATGTAGGCGCTTGCAGTAAGGGTGAACTGGCCCTCCGCGCGGATGCCGTGCGGGGTGATGACGATGAACGCGTCGGGATCGGCAGTCTGGGCGGTGCGACCGAGTTCCACGAGGCTTGCGCGCGTTTTGGCCATGAGATCCGGGCTCTCGCCGGCCAGTTCAGGGAGAATAGGCAGGCCGTGCGGTGTAATGGCTGCAAAGACGATGCTCATGGAATCGCCTCCTGACGCCACTGTAGACGAAATCTCGCGCGAACGCCACATTTGGCTGACGTAAGAGAAGCGGCTACAATAGAGTCAGAGGAGCGAGACGGCCGGGGGCGATGGGGAATGCCGAAAAGTCGCGAACAGGCGTTTAACGAGATCGTTCGCAGGGTGCGAAAGGAGTGCTTCGGCAAGGGACCGGAGCGGATCCACACGGTGTTCGTGGATAACATGGCCATCTCCGTGCTGCAAGGTAATCTGACGCCGACGGAAAAGTTCATCAGCCGAACGCCCGAAGGGGCCGAGATGGTGCGCTTGGCGCGGACGAGCATGATTCAGGAGTTGTACAAGCGGAAGGTCCCGGAGGGTCTGGAAGAGGTGGCGGGCTCGAAGTTTCTATACCTGTTTTCCGACTTCAAGGTGGAGGAGGACATGGGGGTTTCGGTCTTCATTTTTGAGCGCCCCATTCCAAAAGAGCCCCTTCCGGACGGATTCATCTGCGGCAAACAGGCGAATCAAGCGCAAGAATCCGCAGAATGAGTTGTATTCGGTTTCACCTCGAACGTGCTATAATGTAGGCGCGTGGCGGGTGCATTCGCGTGAGTGGGCGCGCTACGAAACCATTGGCTCGGCGCTTGAATGGTTGGCCTGTAGGTTCTGCAGGCGAACACATCGGCACAAGTTGACCGCAACAGGCGGCAATTTGTGTCTTTTTTTGTGCGCGCGGTGATTGGGTCATCATGGGTTTCCTTTTAGGTATGAAGCTCGCCGTGCTGCACAAGGTAACGTTGGGAACGATGTGACCCAGACGAGCGCTGAGGAGAAAAGGGTGAGAGTCGAATGAGCAACGGGTTCTTGAGTCCAGCGGAAATTGCGCAACTGGCAGTCGAAATCGGCGAAAAGAAGACGAAGGAAGCATGGTGGAAGCTGCTCATTCTCGGCATTCTGGCGGGCGCGTTCATCGCGCTGGGGTTCCTTGTCGACATCCGGGTGACGGCCAGCCTGCCGGACAGCCTGGCGTCCATCAAGAGTCTGATAGGTGGCGCGGTGTTTCCCGTCGGCCTCATGCTTGTGGTCATCGCCGGCGGCGAACTTTTGACCGGCAACATGATGACGGTGCCCATTGCCGTGCACGCGGGGCGCGCGAGCATCGGCGGTCTCGTGTACAACTGGTTCTGGGTGCTCGTGGGCAATCTGCTCGGTTCGCTGTTCGTCGCGGGCGCGTTTGGCGTCGGCGCGCACCTGCTCACGGCGGATCCGTTCAAGGCGACGGTGATTGCCATCGCGACGGCCAAAGCGAAGCTCGCGTTTGGGCCGACCATTCTCTCAGCCATTGGGTGTAACTGGTTGGTCTGCCTCGCGGTCTGGATGGCGTATGGTGCCAAGGACATCGTGAGCAAGATCTTCGCCATCTGGTTCCCCATCATGGCGTTTGTGGCCATTGGCTTCCAGCACGTCGTGGCCAACATGTTCGTGCTCCCGGCAGGTCTGTGGGTCGGCGCCGACTACTCGTGGGGCAAAATCATCGAAGAATGGTGCGGTGCGTTCATCGGCAACGCCATCGGCGGCTGGATTTTCACCGCACTTGCGTATTACCTCGTCTACCTGACGAAGTCTCGGCGCGAGGCTTGATTCGCTCGCTCCGTCGCCCGCCCGCCATGACCGCGCCCTTGCCGTGGGGCGCGGCCCGTCTACGCGGCCGTCTGTCTCCTCTCGCGTAAACCGAAAGAGAAAGGGGATATCGGCATGATCGATATCAGGACCGAAGCACAGGTCGAGGCGCGGACCGTGCAAGTCGAGATCGACGGCAAGGAAGTCACGGTGGAACAAGGCGCGTCTGTGCTCGACGCCATCCTGTCCACGGGGCAGGAACATCCGCATGTCTGTTATCATCCGGCCCTCGGCCCCATTGAGACGTGCGACACCTGTATTGTCGAGATCGACGGCAAGCTGATGCGCGCTTGTTCGACACCTGTCGAGGACGGAATGGTGGTTCGAACCAAATCCGTCGCCGCGCGGTACGCCCGCAAAGAGGCGATGGATCGCATTTTGAAGAACCACGAACTGTATTGCACCGTGTGCGACAACAACAACGGCAACTGCGTGCTGCACAACACGGTGATGCAGATGGGCGTGGAACATCAGGCGTACCCGTTCACGCCCAAGCCGTACGAGGTCGACATGTCGAACCCGTTCTATCGGTACGATCCGCAGCAGTGCATCCTTTGCGGCCGCTGCGTCGAGGCGTGTCAAAACCTGCAGGTGAGCGAGGTTCTCTCCATCGCGTGGGACCGCGAGGTGCCGCGGGTCATCTGGGACAACGACGTGCCCATCAACGAGTCGTCGTGTGTGTCATGTGGCCACTGCGTGACCGTCTGTCCGACCAACGCGCTCATGGAAAAATCCATGCTTGGGGAAGCGGGTTTCCTCACGGGCATTGAAAAGCCCACTCTCGAGAAGATGATCGACATCACCAAAAAGGTCGAGCCCGGTTACTCGTCCATCTTCGTCGTCTCCGAGATAGAGCACGAGATGCGCGAGGCGCGCATTCGGAAGACGAAGACGGTCTGCACGTATTGCGGCGTGGGCTGCGCGTTCGACGTATGGACAAAGGATCGGCATATTTTGAAGGTCGAGCCGCAGATGGAGGCGCCGGTCAACCAGATCTCCACGTGCGTCAAGGGGAAGTTCGGCTGGGACTTTGTGAACAGCCCGGATCGCCTGACCAAGCCGTTGGTGCGCAAGGGCGATCGGTTCGTGGAAGTGACCTGGGACGAGGCGCTCGACGTGATCGAACGGCGCATCAAGGAGATCCAGGCGAAGTACGGGTACGACGCGGTGGCGTTCATCTCGTCGTCCAAGACGACCAACGAAGAAAACTACTTGATGCAGAAGCTCGCGCGCGCCGTCATGCACACGAACAACATCGACAACTGCTCGCGCTACTGTCAGTCGCCTGCGACCGAAGCGCTGCGGCGGACCATGGGGCTCGGCGGCGACACCGGGTCCATCAAGGACCTCGAGTTGGCCGATCTCGTCCTCATCGTCGGTGCGAACCCTGCCGAGGCGCATCCTGTGTTGTCGACGCGCCTCCGCCGTGCGCAGAAGAAGCGCGGCCAGAAGCACATCGTGGCCGACGTGCGGCGCAACATCATGGCCACACGCGCCGACCTCTTCATTCAGCCGCGCCAAGGCACGGATTTGGTGTGGCTGTCCGCGGTGACGAAGTACATCATCGACCAGGGCCGGCACGACGAGGCGTTCTTGCGGGATCGGGTGAATGGCTTCGACGAGTACGTCCGGTCACTTGAGAAGTTCACGTTAGATTACGCGAGCGAGGTCTGCGGCCTTCGCAAAGAGGAACTCATTCGCGTGGCTGAGATGATCATGGAGGCAGAGCGCGTCGCCGTCTGCTGGGCCATGGGCGTGACGCAGCACCGCGGCGGCAGCGACACGTCGACCGCCATCTGCAACTTGCTCTTGGTAACGGGAAACGTGGCGCGTCCTGGTACCGGCGCGTATCCGCTGCGCGGTCACAACAACGTGCAGGGAGCGGGCGACATGGGCTGTGCGCCTCCGTTCCTGCCTGGGTACGAGCGAGTGGACAACGAAGAACAGCGGCGGAAGTGGGAGAAACTCTGGGGCGTCGAACTGCCGACCACGCCAGGCCTCAACAACCACCAGATGGTGGACGCCATTCACGAAGGCAAGCTCAAGGCGATGTATTTGTGCGGCGAAGACATGGCCGTGGTCGACTCCAATGCCAACTATGTGGAGGACGCCTTTCGGAAACTCGAGTTCTTCGTGGTTCAGGACGTCTTCCTTTCCAAAACCGCGCAGTTTGCCGATGTGGTCCTTCCGGCCTGCCCGAGCTTGGAGAAGGAGGGAACCTTCACGAACACCGAGCGCCGCATCCAGCGCCTGTACAAGGTCCTGGATCCGCTCGGCGATTCCAAGCCGGATTGGGAGATCATTCAGATGGTGGCCAACCGGTTTGGCGCCAACTGGAACTACACATCTCCGCGGGAGATCTTTGAGGAAATGGCGAGCGCGGCCGATTTGTTCCGCGGGGCGTCGTATGACCGCCTCGAAGGCTATCGGAGTCTGCAGTGGCCCGTGCTTCCGGACGGCACCGATACGCCGCTCCTGTACACAGACGGCTTCGCATTCCCAGACAAAAAGGCCCGGCTGTATCCTGTCGACTGGACACCGCCCATCGAAGTCGGCGAGGAATACGATCTCGAATTGAACAATGGGCGGTTGCTCGAGCACTTCCACGAGGGCAATATGACAAGCCGCGTGCCCGGGATCCACGAGAAGGTGCCGGAGACCTTCGTCGAAATTTCGCCGGAGCTCGCAAAGGAGCGCGGCGTGCAGGACGGTGCGCTGGTGCGCCTTGTCTCCCCGTACGGCAGCATCAAGGTGCGCGTGGCCGTGACGGATCGCGTGTCCGGAAAACACGTGTACGTCCCGCTCTTGTCCCATGCGGACGAGGAGGCGGTGAACCGCCTGACATCGAGCGATCACGACACCGCCACCTATACGCCTGCCTATAAGGAGATGCGCGTGCGCATGGAGGTCATCCAATCGTGCGGTGAACCGCCCATCAAGCGAGGGAACTTCCGCTTGGGCAAACCGAACCCACAGCCCGGTGTGAATGTCGAGCAAAAGTGGGCGCGCAAAGACTATGTGCCGTTGGTGACGGATCGCGCGATCGTGAAGGAGGGTTGAGCCGTGGCGGAACCGATTCGGGTCATTCAGCGCCGGGAGGAGACGCTCGAGGAGCGGCGCCAACGCGTCCTCGAGCGCCTGGCGGACGAGGTGGTGCACGACGAGCAGGCGGCGGAGCGTTTGATTCGACTCGTGGCGCTGGCCGAGGAGAAAGGGCTTTTGCCGATGCTCACTGCGCTTCTTGAACGCGGAGACCGGATTCTGGCGCACGTCGTGGATCTGCTGGCTCGCGATGAGTACACCTCTGCGCTGCAGAACGCCATCGGCTTGGCTCAGGCGCTCGGGAAATTTGATCCAAGTCTGCTAGCCAGGCTCGTGGACGCTGTCGCAGGTGGGCTCGCGGACGCAAAAGAGGCGACATCCGCTGACGGGAAGCCGCTCGGCGTGTTCGAACTGCTTGCGCTGCTGAAGGATCCGAATGTATCGTATGCGCTGAGGTTCCTTCTGCGCTTTTTGTCCGGCATGGGCAAGGCTCTTCAGTCGCAAGGCTCCTCAGACTGAAGGCGCAATTTCTCGGGAAATGTCGAACCAAAATGGGCCGCGGTCAGAAGCCGCGGCCTTGCTTGTGTTGTCATATCTCCAGCCATTGTCGATACCGCTTGAAGAGGGTTACAGGACCTCCTAGATGCATTAAATATTTCATCTTCGATCCGTCCTTGAGCACCAGCGCGGTGGCGCCGGTCGCGTGATGCTTGCCGATCTCAGCCACGCCGTACCTGGGTCCAAGCGAAGCCACCATGCCGTGATCGTGGTAGACAAATGGCAACGGAGGGCGCCCCTGTGCTCTTCGCACGAGATTCGCACCGAGGTGATGGCCCATCTGTTCAGCCACCTGCCCGGTGGGCGGCAGGACGTTGCCGCGAGCGTCGGTGAAGCGCGCGCAATCCCCAATGACGTACACGTCGGCCAAACCCCTGGCCATCAGGAACTCGTCCACGTCCACTCGGTTTCGTGCGTCCACCGGAAGCCCCGCTTCCTTCAACAGGGCGGGTGCTTCGACGCCGCCCGTCCAGACGAGCGTGCCGGCTTCGAGCTTTCGGCCCGACGCGAGCAGATACGCCTGCGGCTCGGCTCCGGCCACGCGCTCGTTGAGAATCAACTCCACGCCGCGTTCAACGAGCTTGGTCTGAGCCACAGCTCGGAGTTGGTGGTCCACGTCGGGAAGAATCTCGGCGTGCGCGTGGATCAAACCTAGGCGTAGCTCCGAAACGGGCAGTCCGAGCTCGCGCACGCGCTTCGGCAACCAGTCCGCCCATTCGCCCATGAGTTCGACCCCTGTCAGGCCGCCGCCTGCCACGAGCACCCTGAGGTGGATGGGGTCTCCCGTTTGTTGGCACCGCTCGAGTTCTCGTTCCACATGGTGATGGAGTTCCATCGCGGCGCGCAACGAATCCAGCCGGAACGTGTGCTCCGCCACGCCCGGAAGTCCGAAGGTGGCCGTGCGGCTCCCGAGCGCCACAATCAGCGTGTCGTATGCCAGCGTGGCGCCGTCGGTTTCGACGAGCTTGTCCGAAAGCCGCAGGTTCTTGACTTCAGCGATGACGATCTCGCTCGTCTTTCGATGAAACAGGTCTTCCAGCGATAGCGCGTACGTATGCGGGTCATGTCGCGCCCCAGCGACTTCGTGTAGAAGCGTCTTGAACGTGTGGTACGGCTCGCGATTCACAAGTGTAAACGGAATGCCATGCCGATCCAGTTCCAGCGCTGCGGCGAGGCCACCGTATCCCGCCCCTAGAATCACAATTCCACCCAAATGCACTCTCTCCTCTCGCTCTGATGATACACGAATCGAGAGAAGAGAGGAGCCGAGGAGACTCGACGGCGCTGTCGCCTCTTAAAAAATGGAGCCACGCTTGCGCGCGGCTCCGGATGGGCCTCAATTCGTATAGGCGCCGTACGGAACGAGGAGGATGAACAGCACGAAGATGATGAGAAACACGACAGCCCAGCGGGTGTAACCACCGAAGACACCGTACATCGTCTCAGCACCTCCTTGTCGTTCGATGGTTCACTGTATGTACGCGGGCGCGACATTGGGTGGACGGATGCCCGGATCGGAGGCGTATAATGGACAAGCAAGGATCTCTTTGGAGGAGGGCGAATTTTCGTGGCATTGACCTTCATGCAGATGGTGCAAAAGGCCAAGGAGAACGTGCCAGGGCTGACTGCCGCTGAGGCGAAGAAACGGCTGGAAGAAGACCCGAACACCCTCGTCATCGACGTGCAGGACGCGGCGGACGCGGGCGCATGCGGGCTCATCCCGTCGAGCGTCAACATCTCGCTCGGGATGCTTCCGATTCGCGCTGATCTGGAGCTTCCGAAGGAACTGCGCGATGAGCGCCTCGCGGATCGCAATCGGCCCATCATCACCACGTGTGGAGCGGGCGGACAGGCGGCTCTGGCGGCGTACGTGCTGAAACTCATGGGTTTCACGAACGTGGCATACATCGAAGGCGGGACGGCTGCGTGGAAGCAAGCTGGCTATGAGGTCGTACACTGATGTACAAGAAGGGTTCGTAAAAGAGAAAGCGCCCCATTTGGGCGCTTTCTGCCTTAAAAGGTGTCGGGATCGGGTCCGAAGCGATGGTTCTGGTTGAGCGCGCTGATGCGTCGCATGTCTTCATCGGACAGCGAGAAGTCGAACAGGTCCGCGTTTTCGAAGATGCGCTCTCTGCGAACCGATTTGGGGATGGTCACCACCTCGTTCTGCAGATCCCAGCGAAGCACAATTTGGGCGGGCGTCTTGTGGTACTTCTGCGCCAGCTCCTGCAGGACCGGGAGATCGAGATTCCCCCGCATAATGGGACTCCACGCTTCCAGCTGGATGTGATGCTCCCGGCAGAACTGCCTCAGGGGTTCCTGGGTCAACAGAGGGTGATATTCCACCTGGTTGACCGCCGGGACGACGTTGCCGTGCGCGAGGATATCCTCGAGATGATGAATCTGAAAATTGCTTACCCCGATGGCTCTAGCAAGTTTCTCGTCGTAGATGCGCTCGAGTGCACGCCAGGTCTCGCGATACTTCCCGCTCACCGGCCAGTGGACCAGATACAGATCCACGTAGTCGAAGCCGAGGCGCTTGAGGCTCGCTTCGAATGCACGAAGCGTCTGGTCGTAACCTTGATCGGTATTCCAAACCTTGGTTGTGACAAAGACCTCACTGCGGGGTAGTCCCGATTCACGGACAGCTTTCCCAACGCTCTCCTCATTGGCGTAAAAAGCCGCGGTGTCGATATGGCGGTAGCCGGCTTCGAAGGCGAAGCGGATGGCCTGTTCGACTTCGGCACCTGCCTGTGCCTTGTAGACGCCAAGCCCGAGCCACGGCATCTTGACTCCGTTGTTCAGGGTGACGGTGTCCTGCACGTGTTGTGCGACCATTGCGGTGCAGCCTCCCTCTCGCAATTGGTATCCGAGTGCCAAACACGATTATACCGCAAGCGCGAAGCGGTGACCGTTCATGGGCTGGTGCCATACAATGCTCCAACACGCATCAGGTTGGAGGTTTCACGATGGCACTGACCGCCTCGCACTGGCTGTATCTCGCTGTCGTCGCGTTGGTCGTCCTCGGCATGGCCATGCGCCGAGGGGTGATTCCGATTTGCGTGCTTGGCACATTCGCTATCGGATTGGTGTACACGCACAGCTGGGTCAAAGGGCTGCAGGTCGTCTACAACGCCAATCTGGCGAGTGCGAACAATCTGCTGAGCATCATGGTGATCATTGGGGTTCTCATTGCACTGCTTCGCCTCATGGAAAAGACAGGGGCTGATCAGCTAATCCTCCGCCCCTTCCGACGCGCGGTCAAGACGCCGGGGGTAGCTTTTTGGGGGCTCGGCCTGGTCAAGGGAGCTGTCTCCCTCTTCGTCTGGCCCACTCCTGCCACCATGATGGTGGCGCCGCTCATGACGCCCATCGCGCTTCGAGCCGGCCTACCTCTGGTAGGTGCCGCCATGGCCATGAATCTGTTCGGACACGGCATTGCGCTGTCAGGAGACTTTGTCATTCAAGGTGCCCCGAAGCTCACGAGTTCAGGAGCAGGCGTGTCCGTCTCCAGCGTTCTTGTCGCGAGCATTCCGCTCGTCATCGCGACGGGTGTGGTCAGCACGGCGATAGGGTACCTGCTCCTGAGGCGCGACATGGCGAAAGGCCGCCTTGTCGCGGAGGCTCCTCCGGTTGACATGGGGCAGACAAAAGCCGGATTGAGCGCCTGGATTGCAGCGATCCTCGTGCCCATGTCGTTTCTCTCGACGATTCTGGTCACGGTCCTCCTACCCCTGCGAGGAGGAGACGCGACTGCGCTGATGGGCGGCGTGGCACTTCTCCTGCTACTGGTGGTCTCCTTTGTGGAATACCGGGGTGCGGCCGCGTTCCACGTGATGTCGTGTTTGCAGGACGGCTTCACATTCTCCGTACGGGTCTTTGCACCCGTCATTCCGATTGCTGGATTTTTCCTCATGGGATCGCCAGAGGTGTCACCCGAGATCCTCGGGCCTGGCGCACCTGGGTTTCTCTTCGATCTCGGACGTGCCCTCATCCACCACGTACCTCTGTCCGTCGCTCCTGTGGCCATCATGATTGTGCTGGTCGGCGTGATTGCAGGCCTTGATGGGTCTGGGTTTTCTGGACTCGTGCTCGTGGGTACGCTCGCCCAGGCGCTCGGTCAGCCCATCGGCGCGAACGTCGCGATGCTTGCAGCGCTGGGACAGATGGGCTCCGTGTGGAGCGGAGGAGGAACATTAGTGCCGTGGGGCGTGTTGGATATCGCCGGCGTCACCGGTTGCGACCCCGAACTCTTGACGCGGCGCAATTTTCTACCGGTCATGTGTGGCCTGGCAGCAGCTACGGGTCTCGCCATCGCGCTTGCGTAGCCGGGATCTTTTGTGTTCACCAGGGGTACATTTTACGTTCGAGTCGGTCTGGACATTTCCTAAGATTCCGTTCATATTGAAACATAGCATCCCTTCGATGGGTCTTAGATAGAGATTTCAGGGAGTGGCGAGGAGATGAACGAATGAACTACGTGTATTTGCTTGATACCACGCTGCGCGACGGTACCCAGGGCGAGGGCGTCAGCCTGACGGTCGCCGACAAGCTCAAGATTGCAGAAAAGTTGGACGATCTCGGCGTCGCCTACATCGAAGGCGGTTTTCCGGGAGCAAATCCGAAGGATGAGGAGTTTTTCCGAGCCGCGAAGTCGCTTCACCTCAAGCACGCGAAGCTCACGGCATTTGGCTCGACACGCCGTCCTGGCGTCCGCGTCGAGGATGACGCGGGTGTGCGGGCCGTGCTGGACGCTTCGACGCCCGTCGTCGCGATCGTCGGGAAGGCCTGGGATTTTCACGTCACGGAGGCCCTCCGCATCGATCTCGACGAAAACCTCGCGATGATCCGGGATACCGTGCGTTACTTGAAACAGCACGGCCGCGAGGTCATCTTCGACGCGGAGCACTTTTTCGACGGATTCAAGCGAAACCGAGCGTATGCGCTCGCGACCGTTCGGGCGGCGTGGGAGGCCGGCGTGGACTGGGTGGCGCTTTGCGACACCAACGGCGGGAGCATGCCGCATGAGATCCACGAGGTGGTGGCCCAAGTCATTCAGGAAGTGCCGGTTCAAGTCGGCATTCACACGCATAACGACTGCGAACTAGCGGTGGCCAACAGCCTCGCCGCGGTTCAGGCGGGTGCCCGGATGGTGCACGGAACCATCAACGGCATCGGGGAACGCTGCGGGAATGCCAATTTGGCCTCCGTGATTCCGAACCTTGAGCTGAAGCTCGGGTATCCGTGCCTGCCTTCCCGCGACCACCTGCGGCTGTTGACGCCGGTGGCCCGGTTTGTTGGGGAAGTCTGCAATCTCGTGGCGCACAGTTACCAGCCATTCGTCGGACACAGCGCATTCGCCCATAAGGGCGGCATCCACGTGAGCGCCATCCAGCGAGATCCCGAGACGTATGAGCACATTCCACCGGAAGTCGTCGGCAACGAGCGCCGTGTGCTCCTGTCCGAGTTGTCGGGCGTCTCGAACGTCTTGGCGCAGGCGCAGGCGTTCGGCATTCCCACGGAGGGACGCGAGACCGAGCTCAGGCGTTTGCTTGACCGCATCAAGCAGATGGAGCACATGGGGTATCAGTTCGAAGGTGCCGAGGCGTCGCAGGAACTTTTGTTTCGTAGGGCCCTCAACGATTTCAGACCGCCTTTTCAAGTCCTTGCTGTGCGCGTGGATACCGACGTGCAACGCCAAGGCGAGGCGACATCTCAGGCCATCATCAAGCTCGAGGTGGACGGGGAGATCGTCCACACCGTGTCCGAGGGCAACGGCCCGGTCAATGCGCTTGACGCGGTGCTGCGCAAAGCGCTCGCCCCCTATCGTCCCGAGATCCGCCGCATGCATCTCACGGACTACAAGGTCCGCGTGTTGGACGAAAAGGATGCGACGGCGGCGAGAGTGCGCGTGCTGATAGAGTCGACGGACGGCGATCACGTCTGGCGGACCGTGGGCGTATCGGAGAACGTCATCGCGGCGAGCTGGGAGGCGCTCGTCGACAGCATCCAGTACTACCTGGCGCTCGTGGTACCGAGCCAGGCCCTGGTCGAGACTTGAAACGATTGGATGAAAGCGCGACAATGGAAGGCGAACATCGACGCGACGCGGAGCGCCGAAGCCCAAGCCCTGGCTCGGCGCTTCAGCTCTGAGTGGGGGGTTGCCGGTGGAAGCATCGGGTGCAGAGCGCGCCAGGGACCGACGTGGACGCCCAGTGTCCTGGCAACGGACGCTTTGGACGATGTGCGCCGTGCAAGCCATCATGATGATGGCCTTTTCGAGTATGAACCCGTTTCTGGCGCTTTTCATCGGTCAGCTAGGCGTCCACAACCCGCGCGCCGTGGATCTCTGGGCTGGGGCCGTGGCAAGTGCCAACTTCCTCATGTCGGCCATCATGTCCCCCGTGTGGGGATCCGTCGCGGATAAGCGCGGCAAGAAGCTCATGGTGATGCGGACTACCCTTGCCATTGCCATTGCCACCAGTCTGATGGGATTGTCCCGGAACGTGTATGAGCTTCTTGTCATCCGCATGTTGCAGGGGGCGTTCAGCGGGTTTTCGGCGTCTGCCAACGCGCTCGTCGCGAGCACGATTCCGGAGGAGCGGCTGGGATTCGCACTGGGATGGCTTTCGACATTCGCCATGGTCGGGAGCCTCGTCGGCCCCCTTTTGGGCGGCGTGCTCGTCGACGCATTTGACCATAACTATCGCATGGTGTTCTATCTCACGGCGGCGTTCGCCACCACTGCGTTCCTCTTGACCTGGACAATGATTCGAGAGCCGAAAACATCGTCTGGCGAATCGAATGGCATGGGCCGGCGCATGGGGCTCATTGCCCAGTTCAAGGCTGTGCGCGACCTCCGCAGCGTTCAGGTGATGTTTTTCGTCCTCTTTGCCGCTCAGTTCTCGGTCATGAGCGTACAACCGGTTCTTCCGCTGTACATCCGGGAGCTCCTTGGACGGGATCCTCAGCTGTTCGGCGTGATCGGCACGCTTTCCGGTGCATGCTTCGCCGTGACAGGCATCGCGGATCTGATCTTCTCTCCGTTTCTCGGCAAGCGAAGCGACCGGATCGGTTACCGCAAGGTGTTGTCGATCTCGCTGGTCGGCGCCGCACTGTGCTACATTCCGCAGGCCCTCGCGCCGAACGTGTGGGTGTTTATGCTTGGACGGTTCCTGCTTGGGGCGTTTATCGGCGGCATCTTGCCCACCGCGAACGCGCTCGTGGGCCGCATGACGCCCAAGGAGATGCGAGGGCGCGTCTATGGACTCACGGCCAGTTCCACCTTCCTCGGCAGCTTTGCCGGTCCCCTCATCGGGGGAGCTGTGTCTGCTGGATTTGGGATTCGCGTCATGTTGGCGGCGGTGATCTTGCTCTACTTGGCCAACTTTGCGTGGGTGCGCTTGAGAGTCTGTGAGTGGCGAGAAGGCGAGGGCGGGCATTCGGCGGATAACGGGCCGTGATGCCGGGAAACCTGGAGAGGAAAACAATGGATTGCCCTGAAATCTGTAGCACAGGACGAGGAGGATGGCGGTGAATCGAGCGAACGGTCAGCCGGAGGCGCTTCGCCTTCCGCACGACGCAGCTTCTCGCCGCGCGATGGAAAAGTCGTACGAAGACGAGAGCCCTTTCGAGTTGCGGAACGAGCTCCTGGCGCTCGCGCGGCGTCACGACGAGAAGCGAGCCCGGGCGATGCTCGATGCGGGGCGCGGCAACCCCAACTGGATTGCGGCTGCCCCACGCGACGCGTTTTGGTGTATTGGCCAGTTCGCGCTGGAAGAGGCGAGGCGCGTCTGGCAGGAGGGCGATCTCGCCGGTATGCCGCATCCAGACGGGATCGCCCGACGGTTTGACGATTTCGTGCAGCGCTACGCAGAAACGCCTGGCTGTCAAGTGCTCCTCGAGTGCCTGGATGTGGCCGCACAGCGCGGCCTCGACCGCGAAGAACTCCTGTACGAACTTGTGGACGGCGCCATAGGCGATAACTATCCCACGCCTGATCGCATGCTGCCGTATGTGGAGCGCGTCCTCGCCCACTATCTCAGCGAGGAGATCTGCGGAGGCCGTGTTCAACCGGCCGACTTGCAGCTGTTTGCCACGGAGGGCGCGACGGCCGCGATGTGTTACGTGTTCGATTCGCTCGCGGCGAACGAGCTGTTGTCACCTGGCGCGAAGGTCGCCGTGATGGTGCCCACCTTTCCGCCGTACGTGGAGATCCCTGCGCTTGACAGGTACCGGTTTGACGTGATCGAAATCCGGGCTACCGGTCGCAATCCAGGGGGCGAACCCACTTGGCAGTATCCCCCGGACGAGCTCCGCAAGCTCGCGGATCCATCCGTGCAGGCACTGTTTCTCGTCCATCCATCCAATCCCCCGTCCGTTGCCCTCAGCTACGAGACGCGCGAGACGTTCGTCGATATCGTCCGCCGGCACAACCCCGATCTCATGATCATCACGGACGACGTGTATGGCACATTCGTCGAAGGTTTTCGATCGCTCGCCGCGGAACTCCCCGAAAACACGCTGCTCGTGTACTCCTTGTCAAAGCACTTCGGCGTGACAGGCTGGAGGCTGGGCGTCGTCGCGCTGCACCGCCAAAACGTGTTTGACAAGCGCCTTCAGCGACTGCCCGCTCAAGCGCGTGCTCGCCTCGGCGCGCGGTATCGGATCCTTTCGCGCGAGCCCGACGGGCTTCCCTTCATCGACCGGATGGTGGCCGACAGCCGTCAAGTCGCGCTCAACCACACTGCGGGGCTGTCGACGCCTCAGCAGGTACAGATGGCGCTCTTCGCGCTCTACGCCTTGACCGACCGCGGTCAGCGGTACAAGGCTCAGGTACGCGCTATCTGCCACAGGCGGATGGCACGCCTGTACCAGGCGCTTGGGGTCGAGATGCCCCACATTCCTCTCTGGGCCGAGTACTACACCGAGATCGATCTCGTCGCGCTCGCGCGGAGGCGGTACGGGGACAAGTTTGTCGAATATCTGCAGGCCCAGTACGAGCCGGTCGACATCCTCTTTCGCCTGGCTGAGTCGTCGGGCATTGTCTTGTTGAACGGCGGTGGCTTTCATGCGCCCGCGTGGTCCGTGCGCGTGTCGCTTGCGAATCTGCCGGACGACGCCTACGACACCCTCGGACGCGAACTCGTCTCGGCGCTCGACGCGTACGCGGAGGAATGGAGGCGCGGCGGGGGCGAGGCATGACGGCGCGCGCTCGATGTGTTCCGCATGGCACATGCCTGTTCGCATCCCCACACGCCATAAATTTTTAACGACAAACTCTTGCGATTAGGTTCGTCTAACTTGTAGAATACCTCCTAGAAAGTTGACTCCGGAAGTCAAGTATGCGGCGCCGCGGATCTAGGAGGATGTTGAGATGTCCATCGCATGGCGGAATATTGGGTGGAAGAAGGCGCTCGTGTGGGCATGTGCTGCTGTCGTGATTGCCGCGCTGGTCTGGCAGGGCGTGACGGCTGGCGGCAACCCGGATCCCACGAGCCATAACATCGGGCGAGGAGCGGCCATCGTCGATACGGGCATCCTCGTCTTTCGAGAGGGGTTGGAGACCATCTTGGTGCTCTCCGCCATCACGGCGAGCCTGATGCGGACCGGCCAAGGGTACTGGCGCCCCATCTCGGCCGGCGCAGGCCTCGCGTTTGCGGCGACACTGCTCACGTGGTTTGTCGTCGTGGGCATCATTGCTCTCGTGGGTCAGACGGCGCCTGAACTGTCCATTCAGGCGGCCACCGGGCTCTTGGCGATCATCGTCCTGCTCATCGTCATGAATTGGTTCTTCCACCGGATCTATTGGACTGGCTGGATCAGCTTCCACAACCGAAAAAAGAAGGAGATTATCGATCAAGCGGAGCGGGGCGCACAGGCGAGATCGCTCGCGTACCGAGGCCTTGTGGTGTTGGGCTTTACCTCGGTGTACCGCGAAGGGTTTGAAGTGGTGTTGTTCCTGCAGAACACGCGAATGCAACTGGGCTCGGGCGTGGTGGTGATTGGCGCCGGCATTGGCCTCGCGCTGACGCTCATGGTGGCCGTGCTCACGTTCTTCGCCCACCGAAAGCTGCCCTACAAGCGCATGCTGGTGCTGACGGGCGTCATGCTCGGGGTGGTGCTTCTCGTGATGGTGGGCGAACAGGTGCAGGAGATGCAGCTCGCGGGCTGGCTGCCATCTACGCCGCTCAACCTCGGTCTACCGGACTGGGCGGGGCTCTGGTTCTCCTTGTTCAACAATTTGCAGAGCATCGTCGCCCAGGCCCTGGCGGCCGTCATCGTCCTCGGCTCTTATTTCGGCGCCCAGTACCTCCGCGTCTGGCGCCCGCGCCGCGAAGCTGCTCGCGAGGCGCAGGCGCTCTCCGAATGAGCTCAAGCCCCGGCGGCTTCGCCCAAGCCAGCACTCACGTCCAGCGCGTGGGTGCTTTTTTTTCGTGCAACCCCGCTTTGCCGAGCCGCCTCCGACGGGCTCCTTATGTTACCATGAGTTCAGAGAGAGCTAGGAGGGAGAGGCCATGTCCATTCGCTTTGCGTTTTTTGATATCGACGGCACGCTCATCGACGATCGGCGCCAGCTTTCGCCTCGCGTTGAGGAGGCCATCGCAGCGCTGAGGAGGCGAGGTGTCGAGACGGCCATCGCCACGGGGCGGGCGCCGGACCAACTTCGGCCCATCGCCGAGCGTCTCGGATTTGATTCGTACGTGTGCTGCAACGGCGCTCTCGCCGTGTATCGCGGCGAAAAGGTGCTCGCGGCGCCTGTGCCGCGCGACGTAGTGGCCTCGTTCGTCGAACTCGCTGAATCCAGCGGCTTTCCCGTCGTGGTCGCCGGAGGCGAGGCGTGCTACGCCAATCGCCGCCATGACCCCGAAATCCGTGAGGCATACCGGTTCCTGGGCTTGCCGAGCGAGCCCGTCTACGATCCCGACGCGTGGAAGCGGGAAGATGTCTATCAACTCTATCTCTTCTGCAAGCCGGGCCAGGAGGTTCCGTTTGTCGAAGCGTATCGCGATGCGCTTCGGTTCATACGGCCCCATCGCTTTTATCTGGATGTGTTTCCCGCAGGCGTGTCCAAAGCGACCGGTGTCGAGGCCATCTTGCGCCGCGCCGGCTGCAGCAAGGACGAGGCCGTGGCGTTTGGCGACAGTGAGAACGACGTCGAGATGCTGACGTACGTGGGCATGGGCGTCGCCATGGGAAATGCCGCCGAGTCGGCGAAACGCGCGGCCAAGCGGATCACGGGCTCCGTGGACGAGGGCGGCATCTTCGCCGCACTTGTCGATCTCGGCCTCATCGAAGGGCAGCCGGTGTCGTGATGGCCTCCGTCTCGGTCACCGCTGAACGACCACGATGGCCGTGGCGAGCGGGCGCTTGGGCGGCGTGAGATAACGCCCCTCATACCACAGTCCCACCGAGGAGCCCCCGTCCAGGTTCATCGCATCCCACAGGCCGAGCGCCTTGGCGATGGACGCCTCCTGCCACACGTTGGCCTCGTGGATCGTCAAAAAGACAAGGTGGCCCGCGCGGTCTGTCCCGACGACGGAGCGAAGGGTCTCCGCGTTCAGGATGTCGGGTGCGTTGAGTCCTTCAACGGACGGTTCGACGTCCACTCGCCCGTTTTGCAGGAGCATCGGGCCAGCGCCGATGGCGTTGGGATATCCGGAAAACGGCACCGGCTTGTCGCTCGGCAGCGCGAGCACGGTATCGGTCAATGTGGCCGGATCGCCGACGTGGACGCGCATGGCGATAGGCGTCTTCGCCTCGCCGGCCCCGAGCTCAATATCGTAGCCGTTGGACGGGATGGGGGTGATGCCTGCGTGAATCGCCGTCACTCTGCCGCCGACGACTTGCGCCACGAGGGCGCTCGGATCGCGCGTTTCGGGGCCGAAGTACGGGGTCAGTACGTCAACCCGCATGGGATTCGTGCTCGTCCGATTCAGGTACCAGGGCCACATCGCCGAAATGGAGCTTGACGGATCGTCCACGTCGAGGGACAGCGCTTCTGCCGCGCGCAGCATCGTGGTCTGGCCGTTAGGGCCGAAGCCAAGCAGCGTGCCGCGGGCGTTGAACACAAACGCGCCGTTGAGCTCGAGGGCACCGGCGGGAAAGTTGTCGCCGCCGGCGTCGAAAAACGTGCCGTTGATAGCTGCAATGGCGTGATTTTGCGCTGCGATCTCGGCGAGCGACGCGGTCGTGCCCAGCCGGTTGTTGGCGATGGCGGGCATCGCTTCGACGCCCGGCGCGCGGAGATTGATCACCAACTCCTGCACGGCCTGACCATTCACCGTGAGTGTGTGCGCCGAGATGGCGTTTGGCGAAGGCGCGGCATGGACGCTCACGGCGGGAATCGCCGCCCTCGTTGCATACGGCAGAGCATTGACGTGCAGTGGAACCAAACGTCATTCTCCTTTCGTGTTCTGGCGGGCCGTGCATGGATTTGGAACGCATGGCGCATCTTGACCCAAAAGGGGCGTGGTCAAAGATGAAGGTGAGAAGCCTCTGCGCGTGGGGATGCGCGTTCACGGCGTCGCTCGCGCTCGGCGCCGGCTGTGGCGCGGCCAAGCAATCAGGGACGCCCGGCACGCCGCGTCAGGCCGACCGCTTGCCGCAGGCGAGCACGTCGAAGTCTGGGGTCCAGAACCATCACATCTTGGTGGAACCCCTGCCTCAGGGCGTGAGGACCACGGCCGACCTGTACCATTGGCTTCTCGATCAGCGACTCGCGCAAATGGACAATCCAGCCCAGGGCGAAATCTGCCTCGATCCGTCGTGTCAAGTCGCGGCTACCGTGTTTTCCGGGCCGGCAAAAGGAAACGGTGGGGCGCTTGTCGCGTTGGTGGCCTTTCAGCCCAGGCCGGGTTGGCATGTCGTTTTGGGCCCGCTGCCGCAGGCGGACGATCCGCCGCGACAAGCGGAATCCCTCAACGCGCACCTCCGCAACTATCCGCGGGCGCAAGGCGTGTGCGTCGTGAGCGCAGGCGAGATCGACTGGTATTGGATCGAGGCAGGGCACCTACAGATCATGCGCCAGCCGAAGCTCTAACGAGGTCTGCGGCTGGCTTGTTGCTTCTTGTGACTAGACCCGCTTGTCTGCGAGCTGGACGAACTCGTCGAGATCGCGCAGGGCGAAGTCGATGGCGTTCTGCCAGAAGTCGGGCTTCGTCAAATCGGCGCCGATGTGCTTTTGCGCCAGGT
Organism: Alicyclobacillus sp. CIJ1; assembly: GCF_057538885.1. Taxonomy (NCBI): domain Bacteria; kingdom Bacillati; phylum Bacillota; class Bacilli; order Caryophanales; family Alicyclobacillaceae; genus Alicyclobacillus; species Alicyclobacillus sp. CIJ1. The sequence continues at coordinate 57,858 of NZ_BAAJPH010000143.1, forward strand.
CCTCGACGCGCATCCGGCCCGTATCGCGGAGCAGTTCGACGTACCGGCGGGAGAAGGTCTTGCCCTCCGCGGCCGCGATGGCGTGAATGCCGGAGGCAAACAGAAATCCAAACGTGTATGGGAAGTTGTAAAATGGCGTCCCAGTGATGTAGAAGTGGAGCTTTGACGCCCAAAAGTGCGGATGGTACCGCCGAAGCGATCCGCGGTACGCCTCCTGTTGTGCCTCCACCATGAGCTGGTTCAGCCGTTCGGTGGGCACGTAACCGCGCTTGCGCTCCTCGTAAAATCTCGTCTCGAACAGGAAGCGGGCGTAAATGTTCATCAACATCGCAGCAGCGCGCTGCAGCTTGTCGTTCAACAGTTCAAGCCGTTCGGCTTCGTCAGAAGCGGTTCGAATCGCAGCGTCGGAGACGATGGCCTCCGCGAACGTCGAGGCCGTTTCCGCGACGTTCATCGCATACAGCGTCGCGAGGTAAGGGAGATCGCGCATCACGTGGTGATGATACGCGTGACCAATCTCGTGTGCGAGTGTCGCGACGTTGCCAGGCGTCCCCGAGAAGGTGACGAAGATCCGCGATTCGCCATGCAAAGGGAAGCTCGTACAGAATCCGCCTGGGCGCTTGCCTGGACGGTCTTCGGCCTCGATCCACTTTCGCTCGAAACAAGCGTCGGCAAACGCAGCCATCTCCGGGCTGAACGCGGCGAACTGATCCACGATGAACCTCCGCGCCTCATCGTACGAGATGGCCTGATGATGCGCGCCGGCCTGAAGTGGCGCGTCCATGTCGGCGAATGACAGTTTTTCCACCCCAAGCAGCCGGGCCTTCGCGGCAAAGTAGGGGAGGAGGCGTTCCTGATTGCGCGTCACGGCGTCCCACATGGCCTCCAGTGTATCTCGGGACATTCGGTTCATCTCGAGCGGCTCTTCTAAGACCGAGTGCCAGCCGCGCGCCTCGTACACCTGCAGCCGAAAGCCGGCTAGGTGATTCAGCGCATCGGCGCAGAGGTCAGCTTCGCGGGCCCAGCACGATTCCCACACATCGAAGAGCTGGTCGCGATGGCGCTGGGCCGCTTGGGTCATCCGGTTCGAGAGCTGGCCCATCGAGACCGTCTCCCGGCACCCCTCCATTTCGATGTCTGCAGCCATACGCCCGACAATCGTGTCATACAGCTCTCCCCACGCAACGTACCCGTCGGCCGACAGTCGTGCAATGAGCCGCTCCTGTTCCGCGGGCAATCGCCGCTTGGACCGCTCGATCCGCTCCTCAATCGCAAACGCGAGAGGCTTCAGCTCTGAATCGTCCCATACTGCTTGGATGCTGCTTTCTCCGGCCTGCCGAAGCCGCTCATCCAACAGCGCCAGCGCGCTCGTGAGCGTGGACCGAATCCGGTTGACGCGCGTCTGCAGCTTCTTCGCCTCCGCGTCGTGCACGTTCTGGGCCGTCAGGCAGGACACGAACGCGCCCGCTTGCCGAAGATGTTTGCTCAGATCCTGCATGGTGAGGACCATGGCCTTGAGCCCCATGTCGGGACTTTGCATGGCGCCTGGTGTGTTCTGCAGCACCATCGAGAAGGATGTGACATTGGTCTCCAAGTCGTCGAGAAAGTTTCGAAACGCAGGCGAATGGCTTCCCCCTGCGTACAGGGACTCGAGATCCCACCGCTGTTGTTCGCTCACGCGATCGCCTCCCATGACGAATTATACCGCTTGCTCCACCACATGAGCTTGCTTCCAGAGGCTCTCCTTTTGCATGTGCGCGTTCACCTCACGGCATGGACGATCTCGCCTCAATGCGCCACAATGGGCGGAGAGGCCATGAACGGGGAGGGGAGAGTCGGCGATGCAGCGCTGCAAGTGGGCGGGATCGAGAGAACTGTACGTGCGGTATCACGACGAGGAATGGGGCGTGCCCCAGTTTGACGATCGCGTCCTTTTCGAATTCCTGACGCTCGAAGCCGCGCAGGCGGGGCTGCAGTGGTATTTGATTTTGTCGCGCAGGGAAGCGTATCGACAGGCGTTCGCGGATTTTCAACCGGAGGTGGTGGCACGCTACGGGGAGGAGGATGTGGCACGCCTGTTGGCGCCCAACTCAGGGATCATTCGCAACCGGGCGAAGGTGGAAGCGGCGATTCACAATGCGCGGGTTTTTCTGGAGGTTCAGGATGCGCACGGTTCGTTTGCGCGCTGGTTGTGGCGATTCGTGGACGGCAAACCCGAAGTCCACGCCTTCGCGCGTGAAGAGGATGTGCCCGCCACGACCCCGCTCGCTGAGCGCGTGAGCCGAGAAATGCGTTCGCTCGGCTTCCGATTCGTGGGGCCCGTCATGGTCTATGCGTATCTGCAGGCTGTCGGCGTCGTCCTGGACCACGTCGTCGCGTGCTTCCGGTACGAGCCGCTCCGCGCCCTGGCGGAGTCCTTGAGTCATGACGTCCGGTGACGCGGCGAGGTTTCGGGGACTCCCGTCCACGGCAACGTTTGACCAGCGGCCCACAAAAATGGTACTATAAAAATGCAAGTAAGTACCTTGGGGGGTATTCCAATGGCCACAATGACGTTGACAGACGCCAATTTCCAACAGGCGATTCAAGGCGATAAACCCGTGCTGGTGGATTTCTGGGCGGCTTGGTGCGGTCCTTGCCGCATGATGGCGCCGGTGCTCGAGGAGTTCGCTGAGGCGCACGCCGACAAGGTGACCGTTGCGAAGCTGAACGTCGACGAGAACCCGGAGACCACCAGCCAGTTCGGCATCATGAGTATTCCGACGCTCATCCTGTTCAAGGGCGGCCGCCCTGTGAAACAGCTCATCGGGTATCAGCCGAAGGAGCAGCTTGAGGCGCAGCTCGCGGACGTCCTGCAGTGAAGGAGCGGCGGATCCGATGACATCCGAGGCGCAGCAGGACGCCGGCCTTGAACGGGCCACTTTCGCCGGCGGATGCTTCTGGTGCATGGTCAAGCCTTTCGACACGTGGCCGGGGGTCGTGTCCGTGGTCTCCGGCTACACCGGCGGCCATGTGCCGAATCCGACTTACGAACAGGTGTGTTCCGGGACCACGGGCCACATGGAAGCCGTCCAGATCACGTATGATCCCCGCCAGATTACGTATCAGCAACTGCTGGACATCTTCTGGCGCCAGATCGATCCGACCGATCCCGGCGGGCAGTTCTACGATCGCGGCCCGTCTTACAAGACGGCAATCTTCTATCATACCGAAGAGCAACGCCGCCTGGCTGAGGCGTCGAAGGCCGCGTTGGAAGCGTCGGGCCGATTTCAGAAGCCAATTGTCACGGAGATTCGCCCTGCGGGGCCGTTCTACCCGGCGGAGGAGTACCACCAGGATTTCTATCGAAAACAACCGCTCCACTACGAGCGATATCGGCGCGCGTCAGGCCGAGATGCGTTTATTGCCGCGCACTGGGGGCGGGAATGACCCGCTCCGCGGCCTCGGCGCCTCGGGAGAGCACTGTCAAAAAGGCGCGATGGCCTTGCCAGACCGTGTGCACGGGGACGTGAAAAATGCGGGACAGCACGTCGTCCGTGAGCACGGCCTTTTTGTCTCCGCAGGCTGCGACGCGCCCGGCGTCGAGCGCGAGCACGTGCGTAATGGCGGGAATTATCTCGTCGATGTGGTGGGTGACGTACAGAAGTGCCGGCGCATCCGGGGCCTTTGCCATCGCGTTCAACGAGGTCAATAGCTCTTCCCGCGCACGCACGTCGAGTGCAGTACACGGCTCGTCGAGGATGAGGAGCGAAGGTTTGGCCATGAGTGCGCGCGAGATGAGGACGCGCTGTTTTTCACCTTGGGAAAGCGAGTGAAACGAGCTGTCGGCGAGGTGCTCAATCCCAAACTGGCGGGCCAGCGCGCGCGCCCGTTCCCAATGAGCTTGCGTCGGCCTTTCCCACAAGCCGATGGAGGAAAAGGCTCCGCTTGCGATCACGTCAAGTGCGGTGTCTGTTCCGGCGTCCTGTTCCACGCGCTGCAGGAGGGCGTAGCTGACCCAGCCGATGTTCCGCCGGACTTCGCGGATGTCCACGCGTCCGTACGGGCGTCCAAGCACCGAGACCCGTCCTCGTGTGGGCCATTGATAGCCCGTGATGATTTGAAGGAGCGAGGTCTTGCCGGAGCCGTTTAAGCCGACCAGACCCCAGTGTTCCCCTTCGCGAATTTCAAACGACACATCGTCCAGAATGGTCCGTCCATTTCGAATCCACGTCACGTTCGAAACGGAGAGAATCGCCACGTTTTCCGCCCCCTTGCTGTCCCTTTATCGTAACACAAAACCGGCCGCAGACGTAGCTGCGACCGGTTCAGGGGCAATTCCCGCCTTAGGCCCTCACTGTGCCTTCGCGGCTTGGATCTCGAGCTCGATGTTCACCTCGTCGCTCACGAGCACGCCGCCGGTCTCAAGCACGGCATTCCAAGTGAGGCCAAAGTCCTTGCGGTTGATCTTGGCCTGCGCCGTAAAGCCAGCCACTTCTTGGCCCCAGGGGTTTTTGCCCATGCCTTCGTACGTCACGTGAAAGGTGACAGGCTTGGTGACGTCACGGATGGTGAGATCCCCCGTCATGTCGTACGTATTGGGGCCGGTCTTGACGATCTTGGTGGCCTTGAACGTCATGTGGGGATACTTCTCAACGTCGAAGAAGTCGGCGCCGCGGAGATGGTTGTCCCGGTTTTCGTCGCGCGTGTCAATGCTGGCGACGTCGACCGTGAAGTCGATCTCGGCCGTCGTCAGATCTTCTGGATCGGCGATGACGGTCGCCGAGAACTTCTTGAAATGACCGCGCACCGTCGTGAACATCATGTGCTTCACGCTGAAGCCGATCGTGCTGTGAGCCGGATCTACATTCCAAGCGACTTTTGCCATAGGTCAACCTCCCGACAGATCGATGTGCACTCATGGCTGAGTGCTTCTGCCTGCTCTTATTATTCATCAGTGATGAAAAAATGATAAGTAGGAACATCGAAGTGCTTTGGTATACTTGAAGTAACCTACCTATAGCGAAAGGCAGGCGTTCATTTCGATGTCGTCCGGCCATTCCGCAGAGTCGCCCTGTTCGGCTGTCTCCACGCTTCAAGTGCTAAGTGGGAAATGGAAGTGGCTCATTCTGTACCACCTGTTTCAACACCCTTCGCTGAGATTCTCCGAGCTCATGCGCCGCATTCCCGGCATCACGCAGCGCGTCCTCACCAAGCAGTTGCGCGAACTGGAAGAAGAGGGAATCGTCGAGCGGACCGTGTACCCCGAGGTGCCCCCGCGCGTGGAGTACGCTATCACGCCATACGGGCAATCCCTGCGCCCCATCCTTGACCTCATGCATGCGTGGGGACTCGAGCACTTGCGCCGGAAGGCGGAGCGAGCCCACCAAGAGCCCAAGCTGTAAGCAAGACACCTCATGGTGGTCCTTGGCAGGCCCGCCTGGCGAGACGTGGAGGGCGGATTCCCGAGGGGAACCGGAAAACGATGGAGGTGGCGCGGAATGCGCGTGGTCATCCGAGGGCTCCTTGGGGACGAGTGGAAGGACGTGATCGCCGAGGATGGCTGGATCACAGACGTGGGCGAAGCGAAAATGGGCCAACTCACCGGTGCTCGGCTCATCGACACGGGAGCGCACCTGTTCCCTGGTTTCGTCGACGTGCACGTGCACGGAGGGGGCGGTGCGGACGTCATGGACGCCTCCATGGATGCGTTTGAACAGATTGCGACGACGCACGCCCGGCACGGGACGACTGCGCTCGTGTTGACGACGGTTGCCGCTTCGCGTGAGGCCACATCGGCGACGTTGTCGGCTTGGCGAAAGCCGGCGGAGTGGCGGGGGGCGGACGTGCTTGGCTTTCACCTGGAGGGCCCGTTCATCCATCCCGAGAGGCGCGGGGCTCATCCCGCCGAGCACGTGCGCACGCCATCTCCGGAAGAATTGAGAGCGTACGCGAGGGCGGGCCCGGTGCGCATCCTCACCATGGCGCCGGAGTTGCCAGGTGCGGATGAAACCCTTCTCACTGCCCGCGATCTCGGCATCCTCGTTTCGCTCGGCCACTCAGCGGCCACGTACGGCGAGGCGATGCGGGCGTTCGATTTGGGCGCGAAAAGCGCGACGCACCTGTTCAACGCGATGGAAGGTCTGCATCACCGGCGGCCAGGCCTGGCTGCCGCGGCGCTGGATCGCGCGGACGCGATGGTCGAACTCATCCTCGACGGTGTCCACGTTCATCCAGCGCTCGCGCGCCTCGCGATGCGCATCAAGGGGCGCCATGGCGTGATGCTCGTGACCGATGCTGTATCGGTGGTGGACATGCCGGAGGGGCGGTACGGGTTTGCCGGTAGCGAGGTGGTCTACGAGGATGGCGTTGTGCGTCGACCGGACGGGACGCTTGCGGGCAGCGCGTTGACGATGGAGCGCGCGGTGCAGATGGGCCTCGCGCACCGCGTATTTTTGCCCAGGGACGTGCCGTACGTGGCGGCCGCAAACGCCGCGCGCCTCTTGGGCGAGCGGCGTGGGCGGATCGAGCCGGGATATCGAGCGGACCTCGTAGCTCTCTCAGAGGCGGGCGCCGTCACCCACACCATCGTCGGCGGCCGGCTCGTGCACTCCGCGTAGACACGCAAATGGGTGAACACCTTGTGAACCGCCCGTCGTCGGGACCGCCCTCGCCAAAACGGGGTCGCGATGATACAATGTACATCATGTCTATCGGTTTACTTTATTTATGGCGATCTGACGGGATCGCATGCGTGAGGAGGAGTTGGCTTGTCAGTGACGGAACGCGAACGTGACGCGGTGCAGGAGCATCTGGTGCCGACGGATCAGGCGGAAGAAGCGCGGCGGTCTTGGTCCGCGCTCAAGGCCATTCAGCTGGACGAGATCGCCGTGTCCGATCTATACCAGCTGGGCATTGGCGCATTTTCCCCTCTGGACGGATTTGTTTCGCAGGAGGACTACCACTCGATTGTGGAGACCATGCGCCTCACGACGGGGCACATCTGGTCCATCCCCGTGACGTTGCCCGTCTCGGAGGACGTGGCACGCACGCTGCGGCTGGACGACACGGTGGCGCTCGTGCGGCCGGACGGCGTGATTTGCGGGCGCATGACCATTCTGCATATGTATCGCCCCAACTTGGATCACGAGGCGGAGCAGGTTTACCGGACGCGGGATTTGGAACACCCTGGCGTCCGGCGGCTCTACGAGCGCGGGGGCGTGTATCTGGGAGGCCCCGTGGAAGTGCTGCCAGATGAGCGCGTGGACGAGTTCACGCCATACGCGTACACGCCCAGGCAGACGCGCGCCGCGTTTCAGGAGCGCGGGTGGCGCACCATCGTCGGGTTTCAGACTCGAAATCCGGTGCATCGCGCGCACGAATACATTCAGAAGGTGGCGCTCGAAGTGGTCGACGGGCTGTTCCTGAACCCGCTGGTCGGGCCCACCAAGGCGGACGACGTCCCGGCCGACGTGCGCCTTCGCGCGTATCAGGCCATCCTGGAGCACTACTATCCGCGGGATCGCGTGTTTTTCGGCGTGTACAAGGCCGCCATGCGCTACGCCGGTCCTCGGGAGGCCGTCATGCACGCATTGGTGAGGCGGAACTTCGGCTGCACGCACTTCATCGTCGGGCGCGATCACGCCGGCGTGGGCAACTACTACGGCACCTTCGACGCGCAGCGGATTTTTGATCAGTTCGACGTTGCGGAGCTCGGCATCACGCCGTTGTTCTTCGACAATGCGTTCTACTGCCGCAAATGTCAGGGCATGGCGACCGCGAAGACGTGTCCGCACGGCGACGAACATCACGTGACGCTGTCGGGCACCAAGGTGCGCCAGATGCTGCGAGAGGGCATTGCACCGCCGCCCGAGTTTAGCCGCCCGGAGGTCGTCCAAGTTCTGATGGAGTATTACGCGAAACAGGCTTAAACTAGACGGTAGGCCCGCGAAGGCCGAGTCAAGCGAGCTTGGAGGCTTGTCGTGATGACAGAACGACCGCTCCTGAGTCTGGACGAACACCTGTGCTTCGCCGTGTACGCCTGCGCCCGCGAAACGATGCGACTCTATCGCTCGTTCTTGGAGCCCCATGGGCTGACCTTTCCCCAATACATGGTGCTGGTCGCGCTGTACGAACTCGGCGCATGCACAGTGAAGGCGCTCGGGGAGCGGCTTTACCTGGATTCTGGCACGCTAACCCCACTTTTGAAGCGAATGCAGGAGAGCGGCCTCGTGGACCGGCGGCGAGACACCGATGACGAGCGCAAGATGTGCGTGTCGCTGACGGAAAAGGGGCGCGCGTTGCGCGAAGAGCTCGGCGTGGTCCCCGACTGTGTCAAGGATCAGATTGACGACCTTCAGGACGAGGAAATCGCGGATCTCCGGGCGCGCGTGCGCGCCTTGCTCGAGCGCATCCACCGCGCAAACGAACGGTTGTCCGGCGAGTAGGGAAGGCCGATAACGGGCCGTGGCAAGCCGATGCGGGCTGTGCGCGCTTCCGCTGAATAGGCCAGCGCCGGGTGGCCGTCACATCCGTACATTTCGAGGAGTGACGTTTCTCCGACGCGGGCCTCCGCCGGCTGGATCACCCACGGCCGGTGAACCACGCGGGTCTCGAGCACCATGCCGAGGGCGTGCGCATAAAGTGCGTACCGATTGAGAAGCCATGCCTCGATGGAGTCGGGCGCGGGCTCATACCAAGGCATGCGGCTACCGGCCCGACGAAACCCGAGGGACAGCGCCGGCCCGCGGCCCGCTCGGCTCACCAGGCCCACGGTGAGGCCATTTCCCGCCTCCCTCACGGCCATGTCCGCCGGCTCGAACGGCAGCGCGTAAGCGAGTTTTCCGAGCCGTGCGGGCCACGCCCGACTCGTCTCCAAGCGGAGGAACCACACGCCCGGCTCTCCTCCGCGCCGGACGTAGGTGCGGAGGTTCAGTTGCCAAAACCTGCGCATGCCCCGGATGGGCGGCAGTCCCCGCAGGCGAAACGGATCCACAGAAAACAACACCGCGCTGACGTACGCATGCCCGTCGAACCGGTCGAGCTCCAGTCCCGGCGGAATGTGGCGCATCAGAACATCAGGATCGACGCGCCAGTGCGCCATCGCCAGGTGCCGCCACGTTTGTTCCACACACCATGCCTCTCGCATAGACCTTCCCCCTTCTTGGGTATCGTGTGCGCGGCTTCGCGGGACATCACCAGCAAGTTTTGCTAACATGAAGGCGAAGAGAGGTGTGCCGGTTGACACCCTCGTACAAGGGTCGATTTGCGCCGAGTCCCACCGGCTATTTGCACGTGGGCAACGCCTGGGTGGCCATCCTCGCCTGGCTCGACGCGAGGCAAAAGGGCGGTGCGTTCATCCTGCGCGTCGAAGATCTGGACGAGGCGAGGTCCCGCGACGTGTACCGCGAGGCGATGATGGAAGATCTGCGTTGGCTCGGCGTCGATTGGGACGAAGGCCCAGACGTGGGCGGGCCCGCTGCGCCGTACGAGCAACGCTTTCGGCGCGGATTGTACGAGCAGGCGCTTGCGCGCCTCCAAGAAGCACGCGAACTGTACCCGTGTTTCTGCGCGCGATCTCGGCTTTTGTCCATCGCCTCGGCGCCACAAGGGCAAGGGCTGTTCTCCGATGAGCCCCGTTACGATGGCTGCTGTCTTCGGCTTTCGGACGCCGAGCGGGCGGAACGAGCCGCGAGCAAGCCGCCGTCGTTTCGCCTTCGCGTCTCAGACGAGGCGCTTGTCACGGTCGACGATCGCCTGCTCGGCCGGACCACCGCTCGGCCGGCCGAAGGCGGCGACTTCGTCGTCCGCCGGGCGGATGGGGTGATTGCGTATCACCTGGCCGTGGTCGTCGACGATCACGCCATGGGCGTCACCGACGTGATCCGCGGCGCCGATTTGTTTCCGTCGGCGTTTCGCCAGGTCTATCTCGCTGAGCGCCTGGGCTATGCGCCGCCGCGCTACGCGCACGTGCCGCTCGTGGTGGACGAGGAAGGGCGGAGGCTCGCAAAGCGCCACGGGGACCTGTCGCTCCGCGCCCTTCGCCAGGCGGGCGTGCGGTCCGAGCATCTCGTCGGATTCCTTCTGTGGCTTGCTGGGCAACTGGACCGCCCGGAGCCTGTGCGTCTAGCCGAGGTCATGGACCGGTTCGATCTCGCCCGGTTGCCTCGCCATCCCGTCGTATGGCGGGCGGCGTACACGAGGTGGCTTCAGGCGCATGCCGATGTGTAGCGGAGGAAACGCTGTGCAGAGAATCTCCTGCAGGAGGATGAAACCGTGAGCAAAGCGATTGAAGTGGGGAAGACCCATCTGTTCATCGACGGCGACTGGGAAGAGGCGGCGCGCCACGTCGAACTGCGGAGCCCGTACAGCGGAGAGCCCCTGGCGAAGATTGGGTACGCGTCGCCGGAACAGGCGGCGCGGGCCATCGAGGTGGCCGCGCGAGCGCAAAAGTCGTTTCGCAAGGTGCCGGCCTGGCAGCGGGCGCAGATCCTGCGCAAGGTGGCGGAGATCATCGCCGACCGGAAAGAAGAGCTCGCCGAGACCATCGCGCGCGAGGCGGCCAAGCCCATCCGGGCCGCGCGCCAGGAGATTGACCGGACCATCGAGACATACCGCTTCTCGGCCGAGGCGGCCAAGTCCATCCGCGGCGAGACGGTGCCTATGGATGCAGCCCCGCGCGGCGAACACCACGTGGCGTTCACGCTTTGGGAGCCGCTTGGCGTCGTGACGGCCATCACGCCGTTCAATTTCCCGATGAACCTGGTGGCGCACAAGGTCGGCCCGGCCATCGCGGCGGGGAACGCGATTGTGCTGAAGCCGGCCGAGCAGACGCCGCTTTCGGCCCTAGTTCTCGGCCACATTTTCCAGGACGCGGGCCTGCCGCCTGGGGTGCTGAACATCATCCCGGGAGACGGCAAGGAGTTGAGCGAGGTGCTGACGACGCACCCGGACGTCGCGTTTGTGACCTTCACGGGAAGCCCGGCGGTGGGCAAGATCATCCGCCAGCAGGCGGGCCTGCGGCGCGTGACGCTGGAGCTCGGTTCGAATTCGCCGCTCGTGGTGGATGACGGCTTCACCGCGCACGAGCTCGACAAGATGGCGGCCGAGATCGTCCAGGGCGGGTTTTCGTACAACGGACAGGTGTGCATCTCGATTCAGCGCGTGTACATCCACGACGCGGTGTACGACGAGTTGGTGGAGCGGATTGTGAGCGGCGCGAAGGCGCTCAAAGTGGGCGATCCGCTTGACGAGGCGACGGATGTCTCGGCGCTCATCAACGAGCAGGCGGGCGTGCGGCTCAAGGCGTGGCTGGACGAGGCCGTCGATCGCGGCGCCAAGGTGCTTGTCGGAGGGCGGATTGAGGGCAACCGCATGGAGCCGACGGTGGTGACGGGCGTCCCGCTCGATGCGAAGCTGTGCACGGAGGAGGCGTTTGGGCCCATCCTGCTCGTGGAGCGGGTCTCGAGCTTCGAGAAGGGGCTGGAACTCGCGAATCGCAGCAAATTTGGGCTGAACGCAGGTGTCTTCACGAAGCGGATGGACCACGCCATGCTGGCCATCGAGACGGTGCAGGCGGGGGCGGTGCTCATCAACCAGGTGCCGACGTACCGCGTGGATCATATGCCGTACGGCGGCGTGAAGGAGAGCGGCGTCGGACGCGAGGGCGTGCTGTACGCGATGTACGACATGATGGAAAGGAAGCTCGCCGCCATTCGCACGAACTTCTGAGCATCTGAAGAGCCAAAAGACCGGGCCCGCGGCGAGCAGGTGAGTCTCTCCCGTGGGCCCGGTGCCTGGTTTCGGAACGGATTAGTAGGCGCCGCGGATAAAGGGAAGCACCTCGTCCTCATAAAACCGGCGCAGTCGCGCGCGCTCATCCGGGGAGAAGGGCCTGACCTCGAGCGCGGCCAGATTGTCTTCCACCTGGTGCCGGTTTTTGAAGCCCGGGATGGCGCAGGTCACCTCGCCGTGATCCAGGATGAAGCGGAGCGCGGCTCGCGTCATGTTGCCGCGGCCTTCGCCGATCCAGCGCAGCTTCTCCGCCAACTCGACGCCCTTCGCAAACCCGAGGCCGGCGAACGTCTCCCCCACGTTGAACTGCTCACCGTGTTCGTTGAACGAGCGGTGGTCGTCGGGATCGAAGCGGTGGTCGGGCTTGAACTTGCCGGTCAACAGGCCGCTCGCGAGCGGCAGTCGGGCGAGGATGCTCACCCCCTGCGCCTTGGCTTTGGGAAGCAACTCCTCAGCCGGTTTCTGACGGAAGATGTTGAAGATGACCTGCAAGGCTCGGACGCCCGGGACCTGAAGGCACAAAAGCCCCTCTTCGACCGTCTCCACGCTGACGCCGTAGTACCGAATTTTTCCTTCTGACTGCAGCTTGTCTAGCACCTCGAACACGGCGCCATCGCGGAGGATCTCGGTGGGCGGACAATGGATCTGGTACAGGTCGACAACCTCCCGCCGCAGTCTGCGGAGACTTCCCTCGAGGAAGCGGCGCACCGAGGATTCGCTGTAGGTGGCCGGATCGTGAATGTCGCCCGCTCGGCAGAACTTGGTGGCGATATAGATCTCCTGTTCGCGTCCCCTCGTGGCCTTTGCCAGCAGTTCCTCACTTCGGCCGTTGCCGTACACGTCCGCGGTATCAAAGAAGTTGACGCCCGCGTCCATCGCGGCGGCCAGCCCGTCGAGGGCATCGCGTTCGTCCACGCGCCCCCAGTCTCCTCCAATGGCCCAGGTCCCAAAGCTGATTTCGCTCACTTGCAGTTCGCCCAATGGCCGGTAGTTCATTCGCTCGCCTCCCCGACGAATGCGCTTTCGCTACCAAGGATACCCATCGAAGTGGGCGCCCGGCGTCATCGAGCCGGGCGAGCCCGCAGGTAGTAGATGGGTTGTCCCAGCTGACGGAACCTCGTCTCGTATTCGGTCTGCACGTATTTGCCCGACAACGTCCCGCCCGGATCGCCCGGTGGAAACCCTCGCTCGACCTCCGCGATTTCCCAACCGCTCGCGCGGAAGGACTCGAGCGACCACTCGAAGAACTCGAGGTTGTCGGTTTTCTGCTCGAGCCAGGCTTCCGGCCGCATCCACTGCGCGTACCACGCGAGCTTGGCCGGCGCCGTCAGGCGCCGCTTGTGATGGCGCTTTTTCGGCCAGGGATCCGAGAAATTCAGATACAGCCATGCCACCCTTGGTTCCGTCCACAGAGGGCCGAAGCGCTCGACGTCTCCGACGAGAAACGAGAGGTTGCCGAGACCGTCCAGCGCAGCGCCATAGGCTGCTTTCGCGGCGACAGCCAGAACTCTGTCCACGCCGACGAAGCGCGTTTCGGGATGCAGGCGGGCCATTTGACGGATGAATCCGCCGCGGCCGCAGCCAATTTCGAGCGCGATGGGCTCGGTCAGGGCCTGGTACCAAGCGGCGGGATCGCCCTGGTACGCGTCGAACAGATGATCACGACCGCCTTCCAACCATTTCTCGAGGCGGTGTCCCGTGCGAAAGCGCATCTTGTCTCCCTCACTTCTCGCTCGATGGTACAAAAGACCTGGCGGCCAATGCAAGCGACGTGACGGGCCGATGCAGCAACTGGTACAATGAGGACGAAGGGGGGCGATCCGCATGGGCGAAGCGCTGTTGATTGTCGACATGTCCAACGATTTCGTTCACGACGAGGGTACCCTGACGGTCGGCAAGCCCGGACAGGCTATCGTGCCCTATATCGTTTCTCTCGCGGACCGCATGCTCGCCTCGCGAGGCGTGGTGGCCGTTTGCATGGACGAGCACGACCCCGATGACCGCCACTTTCGCGACTGGCCTCCGCACAACGTGCGCGGTACGTGGGGGCAACAGTTGTATGGGGATTTGGCCACGTGGTACGAGCGGCACAAGGAGCACCCTGACGTGTGGTATGTCCCCAAGCGGAGTTACAACGCCTTTTACGGCACTGGACTGGGAGGGCGTCTGCGCGAGCGCGGCGTGGATGTCGTCCACGTGTGCGGTGTGTGCACGGACATCTGCGATTTTCTGACCGTCGCGGGCGCGTACGACGAGGGGTTTCATGCCGTGGTGCACCGACAGGGATGCGCCACCTTTACGGATCTCGGCGACATCTTCCTGGAGCACATGCGCAGGCTGTTTCACGCCGAGATCGCCTGAAGGTTCAGCCGAGGGGCTGCCATGTGTCGCCCGCGTCGGACGATTCGTACAGGGTTGGCGTCAGCCGAGCGTCGAGCGCCACGAGGAAAAAGGCATTGGGAGAGGGCGACGACAAATCGACGGAAGCCGCATCCGCAACGCTCGCAGGCAGGCCTACGGCGGTCTGGGTGTACCAGGTCTGGCCGCCGTCGGGGCTCACCATCCACGTCTGCTGCCCGGATTTGTCTTCCAGCGCGGCGAGATCGCCGGCGGGCGAGGCGCACATGGCCTCCAGGTTGTCGACGCCGATCTCGGCCACATCCCAATTGGAGCCGTAAGACGAGTTCATCACCAGGAGCTGCGAAGCAGAGCCCACCTGGACCTCGATGGCGAGTTGGAGCGCTTCTCCAGGCCCGGCGAGCACGAGTTCCACGGACGGAGGCTGCGTGATGCCGCTCGGGAGACTGATGCTCGTGGGCTGCCAATGGAGGCCGCCGTCGTTGGTCTCTACGACGTCCACCTCCTTCTCCAGGTCATCTACCACGACCATCAAGCCCGTCTTGCCATTGGGCGCGAACGACATCGCGGTGCGGACCCCATTATGTGGCAGGTCACCCGTGGATGTGGCCACGAGTTGCCATGAGTTCCCGCCGTTCTCCGTTCGATACAAGTACTTGGCCGCAACGCCGCCGTAACCGGCGCTTTCAAAGAGCATCCAGCCCAGTCTCCCGGCCATCCACTGGCCGGCGGCAAACTGAATCGCTCCTGCTGGCAGCGCAAGCGTCGTCTCACGCCAGTGCCGTCCCGCATCCTTGGTGATCCAGACGCGAGCCGCCTGACGGCTCACGCTCACCAGCGACCACATGGTGGAGGAGTCGATCACGGCCGCCACGTCGTGCGCGCCTCCCGGCCCATAGGCGGAGACGTCGTCGGTCGGCAACGTCGGCAGGGGTACCGATTTCCACGTGTGTCCGCCGTCCGCTGTCTCGTACATGACAAAGCGGTTGGCGCGATAGCCCCACAGCAGCCCGGTTCGAGTGGTGATCATGCGCATGTGCACGTCAATGGCGCGCAGGCTCGAGGCCAGGGTGGCCACTTGCGCACTCGCACGTGACGCAAGGCGCACACCCGTCGCGACGGATGCCTGGCCTGCCGATGGGGCGCGGACCCCGGCAGAGGTGTGCGGGTGGGAAGGCGAATCGGTTCCGCATCCCGACAGGATGACCACGACAGCTGCCATTCCCAAACGCACGAGCGTTGACGGACGCATAGAGACCCTCCTCCGGTTCGGGGCGTCGCGGCCGAGCATCTCGACCGATTGTGATCTATCATGAACAATAGGCGCTTTACAGCCGGAACACAAGCGAAGCCATACATGCCAACTGTGGAGGGGAACAAACGCCATGCCGGCACTCGGGCCTTGGCTGACGGCGCTTGGCGCCATGGTCTTGACCTCGCCCCTCGTCGTGCAGCCAGACGTCAGCTCATCATCGAACGGCACCGCGGACATCCAAGTGGCTCGCGAGGCTCGCGCGGCGCTCGCTTCCCAGCGAAGCCATGTGCTCGTGGCGCTCGGAGACTCCATCACATTCGGCTACAATCTTGGAAACAACGAGAAGCCATCACCGCTCGCGTTTCCGTATCTGTTCGCGAAAAAGGAAGGGTGGCGCGCCGTCGATCTCGGCGTGCCCGGTTGGACGTCTGGGGATCTGTTGCGGGCGCTGACGACGGACGCCGCGATGCGCTCCGACGTTGCCGCCGCGCAGGTCGTCACCGTCGACATTGGCAGTAACGATCTGTTGCTTCCCGCGCTCGCGATGCTGCCGAAGGGCGCGGACTGGGCGCGGGTCACGCCGACCTCGTCACAGGCGGCCAGGTTGTCGTCAGAACTCGCCCGGGGCGTTCAGGACGTGCGAAGCAACCTGGCATCCATCCTCGGCTTGTTGCATCGGTACAATCCGCGGGCGACCGTGATTGTCTACGATCTCTACAATCCCTTTCCGGCGTCGGACCCATGGCTGCACCAGACCGCGGAAGCCGCGATTGTAGCGGCGAACGCGGCCATCGTCGCCGATGCCGTTTCAGATGGCGATCCCGTCGCGGACGCGTATGACACGCTGACGCAGCCTGCCGCGGACATTCTGCCGCACGACGTGCATCCGACCGCGCTCGGACAGCGCCTCCTGGCCGAAGCTGGGGAACAGGCGCTCGCCATGGCCCCCATGTTCCAAGCGGCGGCCACGCCGCAGGGGCAAAACGCCATCCTGCAGTGGCTCGGCGACCAGCTCGCGGACGGTACCTGGTGAGGGCGTATAACCGTGCGCGCCCGCCGCGAGCGCAAGTGAGAGCGAGTGGCCGCGCGGAGAGAAGAAACACTGGAGAGAAGAGAAGATAGAAGCCAACACGAAGGGGGAGATTCTGTGAAGTCGGAAGTGGAGATGACCAACACTCGCACCCTCGCCGAGGCGCCCACTTCGTTCGGCGCTCGCTTGCGCTTGGCCGCGCTCCTCGGGAGCTTGACCGCGATTGCGCCACTCTCTATCGACATGTACCTGCCGGCGCTGCCCTCCATGGCGCGTGATTTGCACGCCGCCACGTCGGTCGCCCAGCTCAGCCTCACGGCGTGTCTTCTCGGTTTGGCGGTCGGCCAGCTTTTTGCCGGGCCCTTGAGCGATGCGCTCGGCCGCAAGCGCCCGCTGCTCGTCGGGCTGGGCCTGTATCTCTTGGCCTCCTTCGCGTGTGGCCTGATGCCGAGCGCGTGGGGGCTCGTCGCCGTCCGCCTGGTGCAAGGGCTTTGTGGATCCGCGGCAATCGTCATCGCGCGAGCCATCGCTCGGGACTTGTTCAGCGGTGTGGAACTGACGCGGTTCTTTTCGCTGCTCATGTTGGTCAACGGCGTGGCGCCGATTCTCGCGCCGGTCATCGGCGGCCAGTTGCTCCGCTTCACCGACTGGCGAGGCGTGTTCGTCATCCGTCGGCGCGGCGCTGTGGCTCTGGTCGCTCGTCGCTCTGCGGGAGACGCTCGAAGTGGAGCGCCGGAACCGGGCGGGGCTCGTCGGTGCCCTGCGCGCGTTTGGCGTGCTGTTTCGCGATCCCGTCTTTGTCGCCTACGCCTTTTCGCAGGGGCTGGTGTCGGCCGCGATGTTCGCGTACATCTCGGGGTCGCCCTTCGTACTTCAGGACATCTACGGGCTCTCGCCGCAGGCGTTCAGCGCGTGCTTTGCGGCCAACGGCATCGGGATCGTGATTGCCTCCCAGGTCTCCGGGCATCTGGCCCGGCGCATCGAGGGGCGGAAGATCTTCCGCTTCGGCGTGAGCCTCGCCGCGCTCGGGGGACTTGGGCTTCTCGCGAGCGTCCTTCTCGGGCTTGGGCTTCCTGGGATTCTGCCGTCGCTCTTCGTGCTTGTCTCGTGTGTCGGCATCGTGAGTACTGTGGGATCGTCGCTGGCCATGCAGCATCACGGCAAGCAGGCCGGCAGCGCAGCCGGCCTCATTGGCGTGTCCCAACTTTTGCTCGGCGCAGCCGCGACGCCTCTCGTGGGGCTTGGCGGATCGCATGACAGCCTGCCCATGGGCGCCGTCATCGCGGTGGCAGACGTAGGCGCGCTCGCGTGGTACGTGCTGTGGTCCCTGGTCATGGTTCGCTCCAAGAGGGAGGTGGTTTCATGAGCGAGACCGGAACGCCGCCTCGCCCGGCGCTCGATCCGTACGAGGAAGAGAGACAGCATCTGGAACAGGTGCGAAACATCATTCGAGGGGCGCTCGACGCGGGGCCCAGGATGCCGGTTCGGGACGAGGACGACGAAGATGCAGACGAGGCCCTGACGGCCGACGTCGTCGCTGACGTGGCGGTCGCCGAGATGGCAGAGGAGCGGCGCCACCAGCTCCGGCGGGCGCTCAACGATCCATACTTCGGCCGCATTGACTTTCAGCCTGAGGGGGAGGCCCCTCAGAAGCTCTACATCGGCAAGCAAGGCATCGATCACCCGTCGACCGGCGAGCGCGTGGTCCTCGATTGGCGCGCCCCTGCCGCCAGCGTGTTTTACTCCTTCACCGGCCAGGGAGACGAGGCGCGCTACGAAGCTCCAGGCGGCGAGGTCCGCGGCACCGTGTCGCTCAAGCGAAACATCGTCGTGCGCGACGGCGATCTCGTCCGGGTCGTCGACAGCTACGTGAAAGGGCAGACGCAGGCGGGCAGCGTCGACGAATTTTTGCTCTACCGCCTCGCGGATTCTAAGGACAGCCGGCTGCACGACATCGTGGCCACGATTCAGGCGGAGCAAAATGAGGTCATTCGCGCGGATAAGAATGTGCCCATCCTCATTCAGGGCGTCGCAGGAAGCGGAAAAACGACGGTCGCACTGCATCGGCTCGCCTATCTGCTGTATCAGCATCCCGAAAAGCTGAGGGCGGAGAAGATGGTCATCTTTGCGCCTTCCGCGATGTTCGTGGATTACATTTCCGAGGTGCTGCCCGAACTCGGCGTGGGGGACGTCCAGCAAACGACGTTCGCGGCGTTTGCGCTCCGCGTGTTGGACCATGTGGTGCTCCTGCCCGATCCGGCCAAGCGACTCCGCGAGCGGTTCGCGCTTCGGCCGTCGCAGGCGTACGAGGCGATGCGGCGCGAGATCGAGGTGAAGGGGCGGGTTGAGACGCTGGAGGCCCTCCAAGCCTTCCTGCAGGATATGGAGAAAAAGATGGTGCCAAGTCGGGACGTCCCGTCTCCGGTTGGGCCGCCCATTTCTGCAGAAACCATCGCTCGCTGGTTTCACGTGGAGTACGCGCGCTACCCGGTGCGCCAGCGGCGCGATCGCGTGGTCGCCCGTGTGAAGCGGCAGTGGGAGATGCAGGCGAAGGATGCGGGCAAGGCGGATAAGTCCATCAAGCGGCAGATTGCGGCCGCCGCGCGGGAGTTCGAGCGGGCGTGGCCGGACCTCGAGCCTCTGCCCATCTACGAGTCGTTCCTGCGGCATCATCCGGATCTGTCGCTTGCGTCCATCCAGCGTCCTGCAAAATACGGGGCGCGGCCGCTCGTGGAACCGGAAGATCTGCCGCTGCTCCTTGCCATTCACCAGTGGCTTCACGGGGTGGACGCGCGGGATGTGTTTCACCATGTCGTGATCGACGAAGCGCAGGATTTTTCTCCGGCGCACATCCGGGTGCTGCAGGCGTACTGTCCAAGCCTGTCCTTTACCATTCTCGGGGACCTGTCTCAGAGCATTCACAGCGAGGCGGGATTCCGGGACTGGGATGAGGTTCGCGCGCTATTTCCAGGTGGAAGCCGGTACGTGGAAATGTCGGTGTCGTACCGCTCAACTTATGAGATTGTCTCGTTCGCAAACCGGATCCTCGAACCCTTCCGGCCGAAGGTCGTGGCGAAACCCGTGTTTCGCAGCGGCGATCCTGTCGTCGTCGAGCCCGTCGCGTGGGACAGTCGGTTCGATGCGCTGATGGAGCGGCTGTCGGCAGAAAGCCGGAGGGCGACGACCATCGCGGTATTGACGCGGACGGAAGAGGATGCGCACGTCTATCATCAGATGTGCCTGGAGTCGGGACTCGACGCTCACCTTCTCACGGCCGCCCAGACGCACTACGAAGGTGGTATCAGCGTCGTGCCCGTTTACCTGGCCAAGGGTCTCGAGTTCGACAGCGTCATCCTTGTGGACGCCGACGAGGCCCATTACCGCGCCGACGAGCGGGATGCGAAACTGTTGTACGTCGGATGCACGCGAGCGTTGCATCGCTTGCGGCTGTTGTACTGTGACCGCCCGTCGCCGCTCATCGAGTGGGCCGTGGCCGATTAAATTCTTGTCTTTTGGCGCCGAAACAGGGGATTTCGGCGCCTTTCTTTCGCAAACAAGTGCCAAGAAAGACAAGAACGATGGAATTTACGACTCCCCTGTGCGCAGGGATTCTTTTATAATGTTTCGAGAGAAACCGTTTTCATTCCTCGTGGGGCGCGAGGGGAGGGCTAACGTGAGCGTGCGCATGCCGAAAAAGAGCAATGTTTCATCCTCGCTGCACGCCATCCGAGAAGTTCGCACGAGCTGGCCGTCTGTCACCTGGGACGTGCTGCAGCAACACCCCGTGGAACTCGATTTCCGAGAAGTGAAAAGGGCGCTGGAAAGCGTGCGGGATCGCCAGGCGTGGCTGGTGGTCGTCGTACGCAGTTCGCGCGTCGTGCCGATTTACCCGTTTTTGGCGCAGATTCAGTCGGCGGGTTTCGACTGTGTGCATCTCGTGTCGTGTGACGCGGCCACGTACGTCGTCACGCTCGCGGCTCATCACCCGGAGCGGGCCATGGAGGGCTTCGAGTCCGCACTCGCGAGGTTGGCCGCGGATCGGACGCTCGTCGGCGTGAGCACCGCGTGCGATGAGCGGGAGGTGGTGCGCTGGTGGCAGGCGCTGATGGAGGCCACGGCCGCGTCGCACTGGAACGTGTTTGAATCGTCGGCATACTCGCAGGGAAGGCGCGAGTTGGCGCCGCTCCATGAAGAGGACAGAACGCGGTTGATCACGCGGGCCGTCACCCAGCTTGGCGATCGCGGCTATGAGGGCATCGCTTCGGTGGTGGAGGACTGGTTCGCGCAGTTGGCGGAGCGGCCGACGAAGCTCGAAGACGTGGCGGAACTCTGCGCTCAGTTCATCATGGCAGCCGTCGGCCAGCGCCAGGCAGACGGGCGGGATCGGATGCTCCAAGTTCCCATCTCGACGCGCCAATGGCTCCGCTTTGTGGCGGAAGAATGTCCAAAATGGTGGGACTGGCGCGACAAGCTGAAGCACGCGCTGATGGTGGTGCTCGGGCGAGAAGAGGCGGCGCGCACGGCTCACAGCGCGCAAATCGGTCAGGTCATCGAGATCATCGAACGGCACTATGACTCGGATCTCGACGTAGCCACACTTGCCAGCCAAGTTTTTCTGAGCCCGAGCTACCTGTCCAAGCGATTCAAGAGCGAGACGGGCATGACGATTCGAGAGTTTATTGTGCAAACGCGCCTGAACAAGGCGAAGGATCTGCTGTTGCGCGATTTTCACCTCAAGGCGTACGAGGTGGGTGCACACGTTGGGTATCCGGATCCCACGTACTTCAACAAACTGTTCAAGCGGCAGGTGGGGCTCACGCCAAAGGCGTTTCGCGATCGCGCCATGCGGCAAGCTCGGGGATTCAAGCAGGAGGATTCTCGGTCTAGTTGATGCAGGGGCCATCTGACGGCCGTCCGGCGGGGCCACGAAGGCCACCGCGGGCGGCCCTCTTTCATGGCTTCAAGCTCGTCGGGGCAAGCGGAGGCTCATGGCGAGGACGAAGGCGCCAAGACATGCAAGGACGGCCGCAAGGACGTGCAACTCCGACGTCGTAAGGTGCGCGCCGAACAATAGGCCGAGGACGACCGTCGACAGGATGGTCCCCATGTAGCGAGCCATCTGAAACAGTCCGGATGCCGTGCTGATGACCTCGCGCGGGCTCGCCGCAAAGAGAGCCGTCTGCAGGCCAACGTTGTTGAAGCCGTTGGACAGTCCGAGGACGGATAACACCACGCACAGCCACCACACAGGCGATGCCGTGTGCAAGGTCAACATGAGCAGGCTGCCCGCCGTCATGAACACCGCAGCGAGGACAAGTGGCGGTCGAGAGCCGCTGCGAGCCACCCAGCGTCCCGTCATGGGCGCCGTGATGAGGCTGAAACCGGCCACCGTGAGCATGATGAGCCCCGTCTCCTGCGAGTCAAAGCCGCGCACCTCCTGCAGATAGGTGGGCATGCCGAAAAAGATGGAATAGAAGATGATGTTCACCGTGGTGAACTGGATCAACACCCACGTGAGCGACATGTACTGCTTGAAAAAGCGCAGGCTCAAGAACGGGCTTTGCGCGACGTGCTCCCGCAACCCAAATGCTGTAAACGACACGACGCCCGCCGCGGCGGCCCACCAGGCTGGTCGTTCCGTGAGCGAGAGCAGAAAGACGAGCGACGTGGCAATGGCGAGGATGAACAGGGCGATGCCGGGCAAATCGATTTCGCGCAGCACGTCGCGGGCCTTCTGGTGAACGCCGCGGCGAGGGTTCGGCAGCACGAAAATCGCGAGGAGGAAACTGGCGACGACGAATGGAAAGTTGACGAGGAAAATCCCCTGCCAGTCCAGATAGTTCATGATGACCCCGCCGATGGACGGGCCAAAGGCGGCCGCTCCCGAAGAAAACACGGACAAAAACGCGAGTGCCTGGGCCTGCCGCTCCGTGATGACGTTCCGCACAATTCCCATGCCCGCAGGGTAGATGGCGCCGCTCCCAAACGACTGAATGAGGCGGAAGATGACCAACCATGTGAACGACGGTGCGAAAGGGGCCAACGCGCACGACAGCGTCACAAGCGCGAGTCCGATGAGAAACAGCGGTTTTCGGCCGACGAGATCGGCCACCTTCCCCATGATGGGTTGGGCGACGGCGCTGGCGAGGTAATACGAGGAGATGAGCCAAGAGGCCGTGGTAAAATGGACATGAAACACGTGTTCGAATTTGGCCATGGCCACGGAGATCATGGACGAGTTGAGTGGGTTCAAAAGCACGCCGAGCGCGATGGTCATCAAGAAGAGGATCCGTCGCCCGCCGCGCGGTTCCCCTGTCGACATGGTGATAGTGGACATGCGCCTTCCTCCTTGCTGATTCCGGTTGAATTATACGCTTCTCGAAAGATGTCTTCCAAATCGCTGGGGGTGCTGGGGATGCGCGCGGTGAAGGTCGTGAATGAGGCGCAGTTGCGCGATTGCCTGTCCATCCGGCGACAGGTGTTCATTGAGGAACAGCGAGTTCCGGAAGAATTGGAAATCGACGAGTTTGATCATCCGGATCGGGCGGTGCATGTGCTCTTGTATGACGACGATGGGGCGCCGGTGGCCACGGCGCGGTTTCGCCCGTATCACCCTGGGGACCATCGCACGGCCAAAGTGCAGCGCGTGGCCGTCCTCGGGCACCTGCGCGGCCGCGGACTCGGCCGGCAGGTGATGCAGGCCGTGGAGGAACTGGTGCGCGAAGGTGGATTTCAGGAGATTGTGCTCGACGCGCAGCTGCACGCCGAGCCGTTCTACCAAAAACTTGGTTACCGACGCGTCTCGAACGACGTATTCGAGGACGCCGGCATTCCTCACGTTCGCATGCAAAAATCCCTCACGTGAGGCGCGCAATGACGTCCTTCTGATCCGGAAACCGTGGAGCCACCTCTTCGCGCGACACGAGCTCAAAGTCCTGAAAGTCGAATCCGGGCGTCACCATGCAGCCCACGAGCGCGAATGCCGCGCCCTCTCCCGGGATGAGCTCGGCCCCGAAGATGGTTCCGGCGGGAACCAAGACCTGAGGTTCTCGGCCGGGCGCGTCGGGCAGGCCGAGCTCCCTCGCCTCGTAGCGGCCGTCGGCATGGAACAGATGTACGATGAGCGGTCGGCCGTAGTGAAAGTACCACAGCTCGTCGGAGCGGAGCCGGTGCAGGCGGGACACGTCGCCTTGTGGCAACAGGAAGTAGATGCTGGTGGCGCTGCGGCGCGCGCCGCCATATGCCGCGATGGTGGCCGGATCGCAGAGGTAGCGCGGCGAGTGATAGATTTCGCGATAGTATCCGCCTTCGGGGTGCGGGGCGAGTTGTAAGCGTTCGATCCATCTGCGTGCGTCGGTGTTCATGGAAGACCTCCTTCATTCCATCGCGCGCGGGGAGACATCCCTCGGCCATTTGAATCGGCCCCGATGTTTTGGCACGATAGAGGACGTTGATTCTTGACGATTATCGCACAGGCGCAAAACTCAGAAGAAGGTCAGGTGCTGCGTGTTGAAACCGATCGACGTGCAGGCAGTACAGGCTGCGTTAAACCGCTTTGTCGGAGACGACGTCTACTTGCACCTAGAGACCACCAATGGCGCGTATGCCGCGCACCGGTTCGGCCAGCCGATGGCGGTGTGTGCCTACATTCGAAACGGGCGCGTTCGCTTTGAGCGGGCCGCCATCGCCGGGAATCGGCCGTATCGCGTCGGGCTCAAGATGGAGAATGGCTGGATTTACGCGGAGGGACTCACGGACTACGAAGTAGACGAGAAGGGCCGATTGCTCTTGGCAGGCCACGATGACGAGGGGCGGCTCGCGGTTGCGCTGCAGCTTTCACGCACCCCCTGGCCCATGAGCGCGATGGAGGAGGAGGCGTGAGCGATGGCACCCGTGGAAAAGACGCGTCACCTGCTGCTCGTGTATCCCCATCCCGATGACGAGTCGTTCGGCAAGGCCGGGACCGTGATCTTGTTCACCCGCGCGGGCACGCCCGCCACCCTCATCTGCGGCACGCTCGGTGAACTGGGGCGCAACATGGGCAACCCTCCTATCGCCAACCGGGAGACCCTCCCGAAGATTCGCCGGAAGGAGCTTGAACAGGCGTGCGAGATCCTCGGCATTCGGGATCTCCGATTGCTGGGCCTGCGGGACAAGACTGTCGAATTTGAAGATCCCGAGCGAATCGCAGATCGCATCGAGGCCGTGATCCGCGAGGTAAAGCCGTCGATTC
This sequence comes from Alicyclobacillus sp. CIJ1, assembly GCF_057538885.1. Taxonomy (NCBI): domain Bacteria; kingdom Bacillati; phylum Bacillota; class Bacilli; order Caryophanales; family Alicyclobacillaceae; genus Alicyclobacillus; species Alicyclobacillus sp. CIJ1. Next base: position 82,506 of record NZ_BAAJPH010000143.1, read on the forward strand.
TCATGACGTATTATCCTGGGCTCGGGGTGCATCCCGATCACGACGCCATGTCGAATGCGGCCGTGATCGCCGTCAAGCGGCTGCCCAAAGAGGAGCGGCCAGTCATCTGGGGTTCGGCGGTCGTGCACGAGCCCGAAAAGATCCTGGGCGATCCCGACTTTGTGATTGACGTGTCGAGCGTCCTGGATCAGAAGCTGGCGGCGATGAAGGCCCACCGCTCGCAGTTCTCGGGCATCTTCGCGCGGGTGGAGGAGGCGCTGGCCGCTGGAGGACCGGCGCGGGAAGAAGTGTTACGCCTGTTGGGCACGGAGCGGTATTGGGTCTACCGGATCGACGATTGAGGAGGGTCCGCATGATCCGCGTCCTATTTGTGTGTCTCGGAAACATCTGTCGATCCCCGATGGCGGAGGCGGTCTTTCGCGACATGGTCCGAAAAGCCGGCCTCGAGGGTGAAATTGAGGTCGATTCCGCCGGCATCGGCGACTGGCACGCTGGCGACCCGCCGCATCACGGGACGCGCCGCGTGCTCGAACAAAACGGCATCGACTACGCGGGCATCGTGAGCCGGCAGATTCGTCCGGAGGACCTCGAACGGTTCGACTACATCGTCGCGATGGACGAGTCCAACATGCGCGCCCTCGAGCGGCTCGGCGCGAAGCGGTCGGAACGCGTGTTCCGGCTGCTCGATCTCGTCCCCGACGAGCCGGACGAAGTGCCGGATCCGTACTACGACGGCCGCTTCGAAGAAGTGTATCGCCTGGTGCGCCTCGGCTGCGAGGCACTTCTCCGCCGCATCCAGGCGGATCTCGCCAAGACCTGACCCCGTCTCGTTTTCTTTCATCCGCGGGCCCGGGATCTCCGGGCCCGCGCTCGTCTTCGGCACCCACGCACCTCCATCGGCATACACATGGGCGAACGGCTGAATCGGGTGGAGGATCCGACATGAAGACCATGTATCGAAACCCACTGCGGCGCGTGCGCACCGTGTTTCTCGAAGGCGTGTATCCCGACGGCCCGCTCGCCGGGCGAACCTTGGCCGCCGCTCGCTTGCCGCGCGGCAGCGTCTATCAGGTGTGGATTGGTGGCGGAGATGACGTTGCCGAATGGGCGCGCCGCGCGCGAGGAAAGCTAGGCGGCGCCGTCGCGGTCGGCGCGTGGCAGGACGCACACCGGTTTGAGTTGTCCGTTGAGCGGTGGCGCCCGCTTTCGGCCATTGCGCCGAAAAGCGAGGGCAAGCGGGTGGTTGGGCTGGCGCGCCCGTTCCTTTTCGCCATGGCGGCTGCGGATCGTTACTTCATCGAGACGCACGACGGCGCCGCAGACGCCGAGATTGTGGTGCGCGATGCGAGCGGGGAGCGCTGGCCCGCAGGCACGTGGCGCGACTTTCTCCTCAAGCGAGTTCACCCTGTGCGTTAAAAAATATGACGAAGCCAAAGAAAAATCTTTAGCTATGTAAACTATCCTTACAAAATGCATTGATCCGACCCCCGCGATGCGCTACGCTACAGACAACAGGGCACGCCCTGGTCCGCATTCTCTCGCGGAGGGTCGATCTCGATGGAACCGCCATTCGAAACGGTCATCTTCACGCAGGCCGACGAAGCTCGCAACGAGTTGATGATGCGGGAGCTCAAGGAAGCGGTGGAACGGAGCCAAATCCGCGTCGTCGACATTCGGCGGTATCGGGATCAGTTGATCGTCACCTTTCGCCGGCTCTCGTCCTGAGACGGGCGGGAGCCGCCCCGGCCACGCGCCGGTCGCTTCAGGCTGTCCACGCCACTCCTTCTCCTGGGCGGATCGACTGGATCCGCCTTCTTTTTTGTGCTCCGCCGCACTCTTGGTTCGGGCGAGTGGTTTTGGACACGGCGAGCAGTATAATGAAGGCAGAAGGGAGCGAGCGCCGTGGAAGAGATCCGCACGAGCGATAGGTATCGGGAAGCGGTGCAATCGGGCCGCGTGGTGGTGGAATTCTATGCGACGTGGTGCCCGGACTGCCGTCGCATTGAACCATATTTGGGGGAATGGGAGGAAAAGTACCGAGGACAATTCACCTTGGTCCGTGTAAACCGGGACGAGGTGCCGGAGCTGGCGGAAGAGCTCCAGATTCTCGGAATTCCGACCTTCCTCGTGTACGACCAAGGCCGCGAGGTCAAGCGGCTCTTCAGTCGGGATGCGAAGTCCAAGGAGCAGGTGGAGCAGTTCTTGGACAAGGCGTATGCCTGATTTGTGCGATCACGGCCGCGGGCGGATACCGCCCTTGCGGCCTTTCGCGTCAGGAGAGGGGCAGAGAGCGGTATGACGTCGTTGCACCACTTTTTTCATCCGAAGGTGGTTGCCGTCGTGGGCGCGTCGAGGAACAAGGATCGACTCGGCCACGTCCTGTTTCGTCACATCCTAAACAGCGACTTTCGCGGGACGGTGTACCCCGTCAATCCGTCCGCGCAATCGGTGGCCGCGGTGCGCGCCTACCCCAGCCTGCGCGACGTCCCGGAACCCGTCGATCTGGCGGTGCTGGTGGTGCCCGCGTCGCAGGTCTTGTCCGTCATCGACGACGTGATTGCGGCGGGCATCAAGCACGTGATGATCTTGTCGTCTGGGTTTTCCGATATGGATAAGCCTGGAGAAGAGTTGGAGCGCGAGATTTCGGAAAAGCTGCGCGCGGCGGGATGCCGTCTCATTGGCCCCAACAGCCTCGGTCTCATCCAGATGGACAGCGAGACGCGGCTCAACGCGAGCTTTGCGCCGAAGGTGCCAGAGTACGGTCACGTCGCCATCGCGTCGCATTCCGGCGCGCTCGGGATCACCATTCTGGACTATGCGGCCTACATTGGCTTGGGCGTCGCGAGCTTCGTCAGCCTGGGCAACCGCGCGGACGTCTCGGGCAACGACTTGCTGCAATATTGGGGCGACGATCCGGCCATCGAAATGATTCTCCTGTACCTCGAGTCGTTTGGGAATCCGAGGAATTTCTCTCGGCTCGCCAGGCGCATTACCCGCCAGAAGCCCATCCTGGCTGTGAAGAGCGCACGGACGCCCGTCGGGCACGATGTGGCGAACGCGCGGACCGTCTCCGTGGCGGCCGAAGACGCGACCGTGGAGGCGATGTTCCAACAGGCCGGCGTCATCCGCGTGGACACGCTACAGGAACTGTTTGATGTCGCTGTGCTGCTGAAGGCGGGTCCCACGCGCGGCGGGCGGCGGGTGGCGGTCGTGACCAACACCGCCGGAGGGGCCGTGATGACGGTCGACCGCATTGTCCGGGAGGGGCTGGAATTCGTCGGGCCGGTCATCAACGTGGGCTTCGAGACCCTCGCCGAGAGCTATCGTGAAGTGTTGCCGCAGGTGCTGCGCGATCCGAGTGTGGATTCCGTCATCGTGCTGTTTACGCCCGTGGGTCCATCGAACGAGGAGGCTGTGCGCGTCGCCATTTCGGCGGCGCTGTGCGAAGTGGCGAACGACCCTCCCGTTCCAGGCGTCCGCCATCCGTACGAAAAACCCGTGGTCGCCAACTTTCTGACCACAGGTGACTACCGCGTGCGGATGCTTGAGGTGGACTCCGAGCGGCAGATTCCCATCTATCCGTTCCCGGAGCAGGCCGTTCGCGCGCTCGCAAAGGTCGTGGCGTATCACGAGTACCGCGAGAAGGATCCGGGCGTGATCCCGTTTGTCGACGGGATCGACACGGACTTGGCCCGGACGCGCATGTACCAGGAAATTTCCGCAACATCGTATCGTGGCGAGGAGGACGTTCAGGGGCTGGTGACGCTCGATTGGCCCGCCGTGCGCGAAGTGCTGGCAGCTATTGGGCTCGACGCGGCGGATGCGCCGAACGACCAAGCGGAGGAGCAGGCGACCTTCAACATCGTCGTAGAGACGGATCCGCTGTTTGGCCCGCTTTTGCGCCTGTACCTCTCCTCGGAGGAGCGGGGCGCGGCCGCGCTTCGCCGGTCCGCCAAGACCTTGCCCGCCGTGCGGCTTCTGCCACTCACGGATTCCGACGCCCGAGAGCTGTGGAGCGACGCTCTGGTCAACAGTGCCTCGTCGCGGATGAAGCCGCATGAAGAGGTCGTGATCGACGCGATGATCCGCATGTCGCAGTGGGTCGAAGACGTGCCGGAGATTGCAGAGGCAGATCTGTACTTCGTCATCGAAAAGGACCGCGCCGTATGCGTCGCGGGCCGAGTGGAAGTCGCGCGGCGCAACGGGTAACATAGCATGAAAGAGGGGAGGCCTTGTCATGGAACACAGGAGGCTCATTATCCTGGGAACGGGGCCAGCTGGGTACACGGCGGCCATTTACGCGGCGCGAGCAAATCTCGAGCCGCTCGTGTTCGAGGGCGATCAGGCGGGCGGCCAGTTGACCTTGACGACGGAAGTGGAGAATTTCCCCGGTTTTCCGGATGGCGTGATGGGTCCGGAGCTGATGGAGGCCATGAAGAAGCAGGCCGAGAAGTTCGGCGCGGAGTTCAAAGCGGGCATCGCGACGGGAGTGGACTTGTCGCAGCGCCCGTTCAAGGTCGTGATCGACAAAGAACGCGAATACACCGCGGACGCGATCATCGTAGCGACGGGCGCGTCAGCCAAGCTGCTCGGCATTGAAGGAGAGAGCGAGATGATTGGCCGAGGCGTGTCGACGTGCGCTACGTGCGACGGGTTTTTCTTCCGGAACAAGCGCGTCATCGTCGTGGGCGGCGGCGATTCGGCCATGGAGGAGGCGACGTTTCTCACGAAATTCGCCTCCGAGGTGACGATTGTCCACCGACGCGAGGAGTTCCGCGCGTCGAAGATCATGCAGGAGCGCGCCAAGGCGAATCCAAAGATCCGGTTTGTCATGAACGTGCAGTCGAAGCGCGTGCTCTCGGACGGCAATAAGGTAACGGGGCTTGAGGTGGTGGACAACCGGACGGGCGAGACGAAGGTGCTCGAAGCGGACGGCGTGTTCGTCGCCATTGGTCACAAACCGAACACGGACTTCCTGCGCGGCCAGCTGGAGTTGGACGACATCGGGTACATCATCACGAAGGGCAACACGTCGGAGACGAGTGTGGAAGGGGTCTTTGCCTGCGGCGACGTGATGGATTCGCGTTACCGGCAGGCCATCACGGCGGCGGGATCCGGCTGCAAAGCGGCCATGGACGCAGAGAAGTTCCTGGAGGGTCAGGCGGCTCACGATTGGTCAGTGTCGCTCAACGCCTGACCTCTGGACGGGATTTCTGGTTCCGGCACCGTCTGCATGTCGGGTGCGGCGATGGCGCATACTTCAGGCGAAACACCCACTTCAACGAAGGAGTGACGCCGAGATGCAGCCGATGCAACCGACGTATGGTGGCCAGGGCCAGGGAATGGGCTACAATGCGCAGGTGTATCAGCAGATGCGCCAGTTCGCCACCCCGGCCGAAACGGTTCATCAGCACATGCAGCAGGACGCGCAGTACGCACAGCCGTCGTACGGCTATGCGCCGATGGGGACCATGGGCATGGGCCACAGCATGCTGAGCCAGTTTGGGTCCAATCCGCAGATGGTCCGTCAACACATTCAAGAGGACCTGCAGGCATACGGCGGGCAACCGCTGGGACAAGCGATGGCGGGGATGCACGGCGGCGCTGGATATGCTGCGGGCTACGGCTCGTATGGCGCGCCGCAACAAGCGCACGTCGTCTCCATGCAGGGACGCCAGGCGTATCAACAGGCGGCGGGCCAAGCACAAGGTGGCTACGGCATGTCGCCCTCGGGTTACGGCCCGCAATTCGGTATGATGGGTGCACAGGGCCACGCGCAATCCTACCCGCAGCCCTATGCGCAAATGATGCAAATGCAACCTGGCTATCAGGCGCACGGCTATGGGATGCAGGGCCATCCGTCGCGCGGCGCGTTTGCGCAATATGGGACGGATCCTCAGGTCGTGCGCCAACACATTCAGCAGGATCTCGGCTATTACGGCGCGATGCAGTGACACAACGGGCCAGTCGCCAAGTAGGGCGGCTGGCCCAATTCCTTGTATCGCGCTGCATCTCACCTGAGCATTCGCCGCACGATTCGATGCCGCCCAACTCCTTACTCCTCGAGCGCCCCGCGGATGGTGTCCACGAGTTGGTCCGCTGCGTTCGCCTCTCGCAGGGCGCTGACAAAGTCGTCGTGCATGAGTTTGCGCGCCAGTTTCGACAGCAGGCGGAGGTGCTCATCGTGAGCGCCCTCCGGCACCAGAATGAGGAACACCGTGTCCACGGGAGCGCCGTCCAGGCTGTTCCAATCCACAGGCTTTTCCAGCCGGGCGAACATGAGCGCGGCCTCTCGCACTGCGGAGGACTTGCCGTGCGGAATGGCGATGCCCTTGCCGAATCCAGTCGTTCCCTCTTCTTCACGGTGCTCGACCGCTTGAACGGCAACGTCGACGTCGTCTACGTGGCCCAAGCGAAAAGCCAGTTCTACCATCCGCCGAATGACGTCGGTGCGCGTCGCGACCGACTCGTCCAGAAAGCATACGTGATCGCGCGTCAGGATCGTCATCTTCCTCAGCCATCCTTTCCTTGCGAATCCCCAAGTCGCGTGATTCGTCGAGCCATGGTGTGGGCCATACCCAAGCGATTTCACGAGAAATCCATCTCTCGATTGACAACCTCCATGCTACACCATAAAATGATCGCAATCAATCATCTTCGAGCATATTCGAGCGCTCGTATGTGAAAGGTGCGTCCATCGAAGGTCTGCGAGTGAAAACCTGAGAACAGCGAGGGGCAAGCGCCAAGCGGGAGGTGGTGAGCTTGTTCGCAGATGAGCGCAAGGCCCGCATTGCGCAGCACGTGCTCGTGCATAAGCGAGCGACCGTGAGCGAACTGGCGCAGATGTTTCAAGCTTCCGAATCCACGATTCGGCGAGATTTGCAAGAGCTCGAGGAGCAAGGCGTGTTGCACCGCACGCACGGCGGCGCAGTGGCCAAGGAAGTGGCCGCGTTTGAGCCGACGTGGAGCGAGAAACGAATCCAGAACCAGGATGCGAAGATGCGGATTGCCGCGCTTGCCCTCGACCTTGTGCGGCCAGGGCAAGTCGTGCTGCTCGACGCAGGGACGACGACATACGAAATCGCCCGGCAGTGGCGCCATGAAGGCGTGACGGTTGTCACCAACAGCCTGGATATCGCCTCTGAATTCAGCACGCGCCGTGACCTGGATCTCGTCCTATTGGGCGGCCAGCTTCGCGCCAAGACCGGAGCCTTTGTGGGGCCGTTTGCGGAGCGGATGTTGGACGAATTGCACGTCGACATCGCCTTTTTGGGCGCGAACGGCATCGATTTCCGCGGCATCACGACGCCGAATCCCCAGGAGGCTGCTATCAAACGGGCGATGGTCAAGTGTGCCGATCGCGTGGTTCTTGTCGCGGATCGCACGAAGCTCCACCAGACCGCGTTTGTGCGGGTGGCCACCTGGGACGAGATCGATACGTGGGTGTCGGACGGACCCCTGCCGGACGGCGAGTGGCGCCAGTGGCAGGCGGAAACCGAGGTGGAGTTCATTTGTGAAAACGAGGAGGGAGGGGTGATGGAATGACTGTGCAGCCGGACGATCCAGAAAGCCTCAGTTCGACGGACATCGTGACGGTGACCGTCAATCCGGCGATTGATGTGTACGTGCGCACAGAGTCCCTTAAGCCGGGCGAACTGCATCGCGTGGACGAACAGATTCTTGTGCCTGGAGGCAAAGGCGTGAACGTCTCTTGTGCGCTCGAGGCGATGGGCCGAAAGAGTCGCGCGCTCGGGTTTGCGGGCGGTTCGCGCGGGCGGTGGCTGGCCTCTTCGCTTCCTGGGTGGGCGCAGTGGATCCCCATTGCAGGGGAGACGCGGATGAACTTGAAGGTGATGGAGGACAACGGTCGGCTGACCGAGCTGAACGGGCCTTCGCCTCACATCGATCCCGAGAGCTGGGCGTTGCTGAGTGCTCAGGTGCTCGAGGCCTTGCGGCCGGGGGCGTGGCTCGTCATCGCCGGGAATCTGCCAGAAGGATGCCCAGTGGAGGGCTACCGTGCGTGGACGAAGGCGGCCGTCGAGAGAGGGGCGCGCGTCGTTCTCGACTCTAGCGGAGATGCGCTGCGCCTCGCGTTGGAAGCTCGTCCGCACGTCGTGAAGCCAAATCGGCAGGAGCTCGCGGAGTGGGCCAAGGCTCCGGTGCTGGACGCGGTGGACGCGATTCGACAGGCGCGGCGCATGGCTCGATACGCAGCGTGCGTCGTGGTCTCGCTCGGGGCGGATGGCGCCATCGCGGTCACGCAAGAAGGCGTTTGGCGCGCGCGGGTGCCGAGCGTGAAGGTGGTGTCGCCCGTGGGCGCTGGGGACAGTCTTGTGGCCGGAATGGTGCACGCGCTGTCGAACGGACGTTCCGTGCCCGAGGCTCTCACCTTCGCTTCCGCAGCGGCCACGTGCAAGGTAGCGTTGCCGCCGGGCGTGTTTCCTTCGCTCGCACAAATTGCGGCCATCGAGCAGCAGATTGAAATCGAAGCGTGGAGGGATGTGTTGTGGCCAAGTTCGTAGCGGTGACCGCGTGTCCAACTGGAATCGCGCACACGTTCATGGCGCAGGAGGCGCTTTTGCAGGCTGGAAAGAAGTTGGGGCACGAGGTGCGCGTCGAGACGCAGGGCGCGCTCGGCGCCGAGGACGCGCTGACCGAGGCCGAGATCCGCGAGGCGGACGCCGTGATTGTGGCGGCGGATAAGCAGGTCGATCTCGACCGTTTTCGAGGGAAGCGCTTGCTTCAGACGTCCGTGAGCGCGGCCATCAAGGAGCCGGAAAGGTTGCTGGAGGATGCGTTGCGGGCGCCGACCTTTGAGCCGGGCGAATCGCGCGGGGCGCTCGACGAGATTCAAGCGGCGAAGCAGGCGCGCAACCAAGGGACACCCGCCGTCTATCGGCACCTGATGAACGGCGTGTCGCACATGTTGCCGCTTGTCATTGCGGGGGGCATCTTCATCGCGCTGTCCACGGCTATCGACATCAACGGCCAGTCGTCCTTGGCTCAGGCCTTTGACAACATCGGCGGCGGATCGGCCTTTAAGCTGTTTGTCCCCGTTCTGGCGGCCTTCATCGCGCAGTCCATTGCGGATCGCGCCGCGTTCGCCGCAGGGCTCGTCGGCGGCTGGATTGGCACGCAAGGGACCATGTATCACGCGGGGCCGAACGCGAGCGCTGGGTATTTGGGAGGCATCATCGCAGGGTTCGTGGCGGGCTATGTCACGCTTGCGCTGAAAAAATGGATCCGGGTGCCGCGATCGCTCGAAGGCATCAAAACCGTTCTCATCCTTCCGGTTCTGTCCGTGGGCATCGTGGGGCTGCTGATGATCTACGTCTTGGGCCATCCGGTGGCCGCGCTGATGGGCGCGCTGTCCAGTGGCCTCATGCACATTGGTGCGAGCGCGTCGCTCGGGCTCGGCGCCCTGCTCGGTCTGATGATGGCCTTCGACATGGGCGGTCCGTTCAACAAGGTGGCGTATTTCTTTGCTGTCGGCCTGCTGGCCACGAAGACGCCAGAAGCCGAAATGATCATGGCGGCCGTGATGGGGGCGGGCATGGTTCCGCCGCTCGCGATGGCCATCTCAGCTTTCGCCGCGCCGCGCAAGTACTCGCCGGAGGAGCGGGACGCCGCGAAAGCCGCCGTGATTCTGGGGGCCTGCTTCATCACCGAAGGAGCCATCCCGTTCGCGACACGAGATCCGCTCCGCGTGATCCCGTCCATCATGGTGGGATCCGCCGTGACGGGCGCCCTCAGCATGCTGTTCCACGTCACGAACCCGGCGCCGCACGGAGGCATCTTCGTGTTCCCGCTCATCGGGCACTGGTACCTGTTCGTGGTCGCCATCCTCGTCGGGGCGGGCGTGGGCGCCGCCATGGTGACGGCGCTCAAGCGGGAAATCCAGGTTCAGCCCGCCTGATAAGTCGGCAGGCGAAGTCCGCAGCACGCACGTAGGAGACTCGATTCGCCATCCCGCAGCCGAACGCAACTTACAAGCGACCCCATCTCTCGCGCTGGGGTCGCTCCACCGTGTCTGATGTGCGAGAACCCTCGGCATGTGCCAATCCGTGATGCCGAGGCCGCCTGCGTCTGCTCCTCCTGTCCGCTCCTCCACCTATTCTTCGTCTCGGGGCCTGTGCTTTTTTACGTACGCCATCGCCGCCTGAAGTCCTACCTGTCCCACGAAGGCGGCCAGAATCAAGACCACAATTTCCGCGACGATGGAAACGGACAGCGCATACCCCGACTTCATCAGCCACAGGCACGAGAGTCCCATCAACTCGGGAATGGCGGCGGCTGCGACGAACACGAGTCCGTTTGCGAGGAACGAGAACGGCCCCTCGACGACACCCGAAAAGGCGAAGAATGCCAGTAGGCACGCGGCGAATACATCGAGAATGAGAAGCACGGAATCGCGCGCGGCCAGCATGAGCAGGTGGAGAATCACGGCGCTCACCCCCGTGACCGGCTGATCATCCAGGCGTCAGGAGATCTGGATCTCCCGGTGTATGTTCGACGATGGCAGTTCATTTCCTTTCGCAACCTCCCATCGAAGGGCGCTTTCCTGCATGGGTGAATTGGATCGCCGCTCTGGGCGTCGAGACAAGGGCGCATGGACTGTGGCACAATAGCCGTGAGACACGAAGGGATGGGGGACGGCTGGATGGACGTCATGACAGGAACGCTCGTCGAGTGGGCCATGGTCATTCGACAAGGCGAGGTGTCTTCGTTCGATGCTGTGGCGCGGCATCTCGAGCAAATGGCCGCGCACAACGTGGACGGGATGGGGATTCGCGCCGTGATCGAGGTGAACCCCGAGGCCCTGTTGGAGGCCGAGGCGCGGGACCGGGAACGCCGCACCGGGTTTTTGCGGGGCCCGCTGCACGGGGTGCCTATCCTCGTCAAGGATAACCTCGACACGGCCGATGCCATGCAGACGACAGCTGGATCGGTGGCGCTCGAGGGGCACCGGGCCAAGGAGGACGCGGAAGTGGTGCGCCGGCTTCGCGCGGCGGGCGCCGTGATCATCGGCAAGGCGAATCTCACGGAATGGGCGAACTTCCTGAGCGATCATATGCCGAACGGGTATTCTTCGCGCGGCGGGCAGACGCTGAATCCATACGGACCTGGAAAATTCGATGTCGGCGGCTCGAGTTCAGGGTCCGGCGCGGGGGTCGCGGCGGGCTTTGCCCCCGCGGCCATCGGCACGGAGACGAGCGGCTCCATCCTGAGCCCGTCGAGCGCCAACAGCCTCGTGGGGTTGAAGCCGACGCTCGGTATGGTCAGCCGGCGCGGCATTATCCCCATCGCGATGAGCCAGGATACGGCGGGGCCGATGGCGCGCACCGTCGCCGATGCGGCGCTTTTGATGTCCGTCATCGCCAGCCCGGATCCGCGGGACGTGGCGACGCAGGGCGTGCGCTGGCCGGCGCGCGAGGCGTGGCTTCACCTTCGCCGCGGCGCGCTCCAAGGCGCGCGGATTGGCGTGCCGCAGGCGTATCTGGAGGACGTTCCAGAGGACGAGCGCTCGGTCTTCCATGAGGCGCTCTCCGAGCTGCGCGAGCTTGGGGCGGACGTGATCGAGTGCGACCTCGCGAAGGACAGCTTCGATTACGACGTGCTCGTCGCGGAGTTTCCGCCGGCGCTGGATCGGTATCTCGCCACTGTGGAGCCATGGCTGCCCGTCCATTCGCTCGCCGATGTGATGGCGTTCAATGCCCGCCACGCCGATCGCGCCCTCCGATACGGCCAGGCGATTTTCGAGCGGGCGCGGGCGCAGAGCCACCTCCACCTCGCGGACGGCGCGTACATCCGCGCGCGGCTTCGCGATCTGCGCAAGTCGCGCCAGGAAGGCATCGACCGCGTGCTCGCGGAGCACCGGTTGGACGCGCTTGCGTTTGTGAACTACTACGGCTGTTCCATTGCGGCGAAGGCGGGGTATCCGTCCATTACCGTGCCCGCCGGGTACACGCAGGAGGGCAAGCCGGTGGGACTGACGCTCACCAGCACCGCGTACAGCGACGTCCGGCTGTGCCAGTTGGCGTACGACTACGAGCAGGCGACCCATCACCGGCGCCCGCCTGCGATGTGAGGAGGAAGCACCATGGCGTTTGCGATTTGGGGAGGCGTGTTCGCATTTCTCGCCGTCGCGCTTGGCGCGTTTGGCGCGCACGTGTTGGGGGACAAGCTGTCAACCGAGATGATGTCCGTCTACCACACGGGCGATCAGTACCAGATGTATCACGCGCTGGCGCTCATCGCTGTAGGCATCCTGCTCCGGCTTCATCCCGATTCTCGCCTATTGTCCGCGGCGGGGTGGCTGTTCGCCGTGGGGATTGTGCTGTTCTCGGGCAGCCTGTACGCCCTCAGCGTGTCTGGCGTCAAGGTGCTCGGGGCCATCACGCCCATCGGCGGCCTCTGCTTCCTGGCCGGGTGGATTTGTTTCATCCTCGCCTTGGCGCGCTGATCGCCAGAGATAAGCGCCTACGCCGGTGAGGCAGATGGCGCCGCCGAGCCCCTCGAGCGGCGAGATGGGCTGGTGCAGAAGCAACGCTGCGAGGATGGAACCGACCACCGGTTCCCCCACGACGGTCATGGCGATGGCCGTCGGCGGCACGCGGTGCAGGAGCGCGTTGAAGATGCCGTGGCCGAGAATGGTCGAGACAACGGCAAGCGCTGCGAATAAGAGCCAGTTGTGGGCGCTGTAGCCCCAAAACGGCGCGCCCAGGCATGCGTTGGCCAGGGCAAGCACCGCACCGCCGACGACAAAAGCCGATGCGTTGTACGTCCACGCGGGGATCTCCATCCGGGCCCGTGCGCCGACGAGGACGTAGCCCGAGACGGCGAGGGTCCCGAGGAGCGACATCAGGTCGCCCAGGGCGCCGGTGCGGGTGACTCCGGCGCTTGCCGCTGCGGCGAGGGCGGCGCCAGCGATGGCCACCACCATGCTGGCGAGATCGACCCACGCCGCGGGCGCACGGCGCCACAGCCACTCGCCCATCCACACAAACACCGGTTCGAGCGCCAGAATGATGAGCGACGAGGCGACGCTCGTCAGCTTCAGCGACTCAATCCAAAACAGAAAGTGAAGGCCGAGCAATACCCCGCTCGCCGCGAGCCATCCCGACATCCGCCGAACGGACTGCGCCGGCGGCCGTTCCCGCCACACGGCGGGCACGAGCAGGACGGCAGCCATCCACAGCCGGTACATGCCGATCACGCCCGCCGGCGCCGTCGACCACGCGATGAAAATGGCGGAGAACGAGATGGCGACGAGGCCGACGGCGAGGAGCAGGGCCGTGATCGCCCTCACGGCGCCGAGGCTTGGCGGTGCCGATCGAGAAACGCGATGGTCCGCCGGTAGGCTTCAATCTCGTTCTCCAGCTTCATAAATCCGTGGCCCTCGTCCGGAAACACGATATATTCCACCTCTCGCCCTTTCTCCCGCAGGGCCTGCACAATCTGATCCGATTCCGCCTTGACGACGCGCGGGTCGTTCGCGCCTTGGATGACGAGCATGGGCTTCGTCATGCCGTCCAGATACGTGATGGGCGAGTCCTTGATCAGCCGCTCGCGATCCGCCGGATCGTCCGGGTCGCCCAGCCACATCTTCATGATGGGCTTCCAGAAGTCCGGAACCGATTGCGCAAAGGTGACGAGATTGCTCGGCCCGAAGAGGTCGACGCAGGCGCGGAAGTAGTCCGCATGCCGGCCATGCAAAAGAAGCGTCATATAGCCGCCGTAGCTGCCTCCGACCAAGAAAAGCTTGTCGCGGTCCGCGAGGCCCTGCGCGACGAGCCACTCGATGCTCGCAATCATGTCTTTGCGCGGCCCTTCGCCCCAGTCGCGCTCCACCATCTTCATGAACCGGCTGCCGTACCCCGTGCTGCCGCGGAAATTCGGCGCGAACACCTGGTACCCGAAGAGGAGCCAGTACTGAAACAGTTTCCGGAAGCCTTTGCGCTCGGCGGCCTGCGGCCCGCCATGTGGCCAAACGATGGTGTAGCCATTCGCAACCTCAGGCTTTGGGCGGAAGAGCAGCGCTTCGAGGGTCAGGCCGTCAAAAGATGGGAAGTGGACCACGTCGGCCTGCACCAAGTCGTCCGGGGAAAAGCCCATGGGGCGCACCCGCGTGAGCGGACGCCATGTGCCGTCCAGGTCGAGCATCCAAACATTCCCGGGCTCGTTGTCGCTTCCGCCGAGAAGATACAGGCGCCCGCTGTCCCCAACCTTGATTTGCCCGACGACGTCGCAAGGCGCGGTCAGCTTCTCTGCAGAACCGGTGCGCAGGTCCACTCGGTACAGTTCGTCGATCACGCCGCGCATCACGGCGGCGTACGCGGTCTGGCTGTCCTCGTGCACGGCCACGTGCGTGACGCTTCCCTTTTCCGGCGCCCAGATGCGCTGGAACGAACCGGTTTGCGGATCAAACGAGGCGAGATACAGTTCGTCCGCTTGATAGTCCGTGGCGAAGACCACGAGATGACCCGCGAATTCGATGGACTCCACGATGTGCGGAGTCCCGGGGTCCGGCGTCAGGCTCACGCGTTCGCCGCCGCGGTGGAGGTGGGCGATCTGGTACGTGTTCGCGAAGGACGTCGCGGTCACCCAGGACGTCTCGTCGTCGCTCACGGCCACCAAGACGGTGGGACCGCCCTCACCTTCGTAAAGGGTTTTCTCCTCGCCGGATTCGAGGTCGAACACGTAGCCGCACAAATACGTGGGATTGTCCTTGTCCGACGAGTAGTAGATGCGGTTTCCGTCCTTGGACGTCGTGCAGAACATGAAGCGGCGGCCGTCGTGGGTGCAAAGCGGCTGCTTTTCGCCGCCGCGGGGCGGGATGAGGTAGAGTTGGGCGTTCTCATCTCCGTCGTGATCGAACGCGACGAGCACGTAGCGGCCCTGGGGGTCAAAGTGCATCGCGTAGGGCACCTGGCCTTCGTTCGTCAGCCGGTAGGGGAAGGGGCAATCGAGATCGATGCCCCAGGCGTCGTAGCGGCCGGAGAAATTGGTGGCGACGGCGATCCGGGTTTCGTCCTTCGAGACCGCCAGCCCGAATATGGTGGGGGTGTGGAAGAGTTGTTCGGGATTCGGGCGCGGGAGTTGTATCACGAGTTTCACGCTCCTTCGTGGGGTGAACCTGAGGGTGGTTTGGCCATCTGAGATGGATCTTTTGCGCGGAGTGTGAAAATTCCTGCCGAGCCGTGGGGCGGTTCCAAAAGATTGGAGGATAGGCGCGGGGAACCGTAGCGTGGGGTGTCACCCGGTTCACGCCGGCGGTCGCCATTGTGTGTTATAGTCGGGTGAGCAGAAGCGAGACGGGCGGTGAAGGTACTTGACAGGCCGATTGGAGCTTGAGGGTGCACATGAGGCACATTCCAACCCAGAAGTCGATTTGTACCTCGAACAGGGTTGCATGCGCTGTCGCTTTGGCGGCACGCCGGACTGCAAGGTCCACCGATGGGAGGACGCGTTAAAGGCGCTTCGCGCCATTCTGCAGAGCTGCGGGCTCGCCGAGGAAGTGAAATGGCGGCAGCCTTGTTATACCTATCAGGGCCGGAATGTGGTCATCATGAGCGCCTTCAAGGACTACTGCGCGCTCAACTTTCTCAAGGGAGGCATGTTGGAGGATCGCCACCGCTTGTTGGAGAAGCCGGGCGAGCACACGCAGGTGGGGCGCCAGATGCGGTTTCGAAGCGCGGATGAGGTGAAGGCGCGCGAGGACGCCATTCGCGACTACATCCAGCAGGCGGTCGAGATCGAGCGCGGGGGCAAAGCGGCGCCACCCCGCGAGGCGCCGGAGCCGCCGATGCCGGAGGAACTGTTGCGCAAGTTCGATGAGATGCCGGAGTTGCGGCAGGCGTTCGAGTCGCTGACACCTGGCAGGCGGCGGGCGTACCTCCTGCACTTTTCGGCGCCCAAGCAGTCAAAGACGCGGGCAGCCCGCATCGAGAAATGCATTCCCATGATCCTGGAGGGCAAGGGCCTCTACGACCGCTGAACGGCGAGAGAAGAAATATATGGAAGATCGTGAACGAATGGGCGCTGGTGTTGTGCCTCAGCATATTGCGTATTTAGCTATATGGCTATAAAATGAATCAAGAAGTCGTGCGAGGATTGTGGTGGTGAAGGTGAATGAGCGCGTATTCAAAGCCATGTCGGATGGGACGAGGCGGAGGATTCTTGAACTGTTGAAGACAGGGCCGAAGACGGCCGGGGAGATTGCGGACCACTTTCCCCATGCGCAGCCCACAATCAGCCGTCATCTCAGCGTATTGAAACACGCAGATCTGGTGGTGGACCGGCGCGAGGGAACGCGCATCGTCTACCGGCTCAACACCACCGTGTTGCAGGAGTGGCTGGCCTGGCTTCTTGAACACTTTGGGAGTGATGACCGTGACGGGGAAGCGTAAACCGCAAGCGGTGCCGTGGTGGGGCTGGGCGGCATGGGCCATGGCGTTGGCGTTTGGCTGCTTGGCGTACCCGCATCTGCCCGCTGATATCCCAAGTTATCTGCAGTCGAATGATACGCCGCGCTCGCGATTTTGGGTCGTCTTTGATGGACCTGCTGTGATGTTGGGCATCATGCTCCTTTGGTACGCGTATCGGTGGTGGAGGCGGAACTCGAAGCTCGATGTTTCCTTTTGGTCGACATATCGGTACATTGGCGGCGTGGTGGTGGTCTGCGTTTCTCTGATGTACGCGGCGGACCTTGCTCATGTGCTTCACAGGGCCACGCTGCGGTGGGAGGCCACCGCGTCTGGACTCATGTTTATGCTCATCGCGAACGTGCTCCCGCGCGTACGGCCGAACGGTTGGATCGGCGTGCGCGTGTCATGGACGTTTGCGGACGAGCGCGTATGGACTTGGACGCACCGCCTCTGCGGCCAACTGGGCGTCCCCGCCGGGATGTTGATCATCCTGTTGGCGTGGGTGTTGCCAGCCGGACACGGGATGCTCGAGGTCGCCATACTGGTTCCCGTGTGCCTGTGGGTTTTCATCGCGTTGGTGGCCTCGTATATGTACGCGAGGCGGCTTCGGAAGCTATGACTCGCTTCGAGGCGGCGCTCGCGAAACGGAGGTGGCGAGGTGCACAAAGTCTCAAAGTGGCGCAAGGCGCTGAGAGAGCTCACGTCACCCGTTGGGTGGCAGGATGTTCTCCCGGAGTACGTGTTCTATCGCGGCGTGGAATACGCGGAAACCGGGCGCGTGGTCTCCTGGTCGCTGCACGACGGCGCTATCCGCGCTGTCGTGCGCGGCTCGGCAGACTATCGCGTCTTTTTGCACATCGAAGATGTCGAGCAGAGCCGTTGCTCGTGTCCGTACGGCGGGCCGTGCAAACACTGGGTCGCCGTCGCGCTGCACGTCGCCCGCGAGACGCGGCTCGACGGGATTCGAGGAGGGCAACCGCTCGATCTCGACGCGTACCTCGGCTCCATCGGAGACGGTGAAGTGCCGGCTTATGTCGCAGATGTCATGGCGTTGCGCCCCGACGTCTCGCTCCTCCTTCGCGCCATGCGCTTCGTGCAAACGGCGCCCGTCCGTTGGGCAGATGAACCGTCGCTCTCCCATCTTCACCAGGAGGCGCGAGCGCTGCTTCTTGCCGCCGACCAAATCGCGCAAGGCGATGCGGCCGTCGCTGTGGGGCTGGACGCGCCGCCTCCCGTCACCGTCACGTACACCGGCGCGGGCTGGGAGAGCGCACGAAGGCTGATTCAAGCCTTCGCGGACGCCCTCGCGGGTGAAACGCCCGCGGAGCTCGCGACCTATGCGGTCTACGATTTCCGCCGGCTCGTGGCGCGCTTGAGCGACGACGTCCCGGGCGAGTACGAGCTTCCCCACAGGGAGCTCCTCCGCTCGCTCGGCGCCCCACTCGCGGCGGCGGTCAAGCGGCTTTCCGGCCTTGGGGATGCGGCGATGGACGAATGGCGCGCATGGTCGCTTGCCAGACTCTCCGAAGCGACCTGTGCCGAAGATGCACTCGACGCGCTATCCGCGCTGCAGGGCGGGTGGGTCGACACGCGCCATCTGCGCGCTGCCTGCGAGCGGGTGAATGCCGTCGATGATTTCCCCCGTCCGCCCGGCCTAGAAGGCTGCGTGCCGCACGTGCCCTGGGTCCCTGTGTCGCTGGCCACGCGGATCGAGGAGAATTGGCGCGAGATGATCGCCTTTGCGCTTCAGATGGGCGATCTCGCCGCGGCCGACGAGATCGCGCGCATGCGGCCCGTGTCTGACCGCGATGGGGACATGCGCCTGGCGCGGGCCGCCATGGACGCTCGCGCGCGTCCTTGACGCTCGCCCTGCGCGTCTGTACATTTTGTCTATCGCTTGTGATTTGAGCGCAGGAAGGGAGCCGACCACGTTGAAGATCGAATCGAAGTTGGCCCAAATTGGGAATCGCCAGGATCCCAGGACGGGAGCCGTGTCTGCCCCCATTTATCACTCGACGACATACGCGCATCCGGCGCTCGGCCAAAGCACCGGATTCGATTACACGCGGACGCTCAATCCGACTCGCAAAGTCCTCGAGGACGCCATCGCCGAGTTGGAGGGTGGCGTGCGCGGATTCGCCTTCTCCTCCGGCATGGCCGCGGTCCACGCCGTCTTTTCGCTGTTCTCCCCGGGCGATCACGTCATCGTCTCGAGCGATCTGTACGGCGGCACCTATCGCGTGCTTGAGCACATCTTTCGCCCGCTCGGCATCGAGGCCACGTATGTGCACACGGGCCACCTCGAGGAGGTGGAGGCCGCCCTGCGCGATACCACGCGGGCGCTCTTCATCGAAACGCCCACCAATCCGACCATGCAAATTACGGACATCGCGGCCGCGAGCCTGTTTGCGCGCCGGCGCGGTCTTTTGACCATCGTGGACAACACGTTCATGACGCCCTATTTCCAGCGTCCCATTGAGCTGGGCGCGGATATCGTGGTTCACTCGGCCACGAAGTTTCTGGGCGGACACAACGACGTGCTCGCCGGCCTCGTCGTGGCGAAATCGGGCGAGATCGCCGAGCGGCTGTACTTCGTCCAGAACTCCATCGGCGCCGTGCTCGGGCCGCAGGACGCGTGGCTGCTCATGCGCGGCATGAAGACGCTCGCCATCCGCATGGAGCGGTGCGCCATGAACGCGAGCGCCATTGCGGCGTGGCTCGACGCGCGCGACGACATCGTGAAGGTCTACTATCCCGGCCTCGATACGCATCCCGGAAAGTCCATCTGTTCGAAGCAGGCGTCCGGCTTCGGGGGCATGGTGTCGTTCGAGGTGCTGGACGCGCGGATGGTGCCGTTCATCCTCGAGCATTTGAAGCTCGTCACATTTGCGGAGAGTCTGGGTGGCGTCGAGACGCTCATCACGTATCCCACTCGGCAGACTCATGCCGACATTCCGGAGGAAATTCGGGAGAAGGTTGGCGTCACCGACAGGCTGCTGCGGCTGTCGGTGGGCATCGAGCACATCGGGGATCTGATTGACGATCTCAGCCAGGCGCTGGATTACGCCGCCGAGCAAGTGCTCTCCCGCAGGCGATGACGTGCACGGGCCAATCCGCCACAGGCGCGGCGGATTGGCCCGGGACATATGCGGGAGAAGGTGCGGAATCGTGGCGCGGGCGCATAGGATTTTGTGAGATGCGCGTCGAACATGTTCCTAGTGAAAGGTTTCGAAATTTCGTTTCATATATGAAACCAGGGGGGGTGGCGAATGTGGAGGTGCCATCCAAGGCGAGGGGCGCCAACGCGGAGCAGAGCCGTGCGTTGCTAGGCGCCGAACACCCCGTGCGCGTGGGGGAAACGCGCCTAGGGCCGCAGTTTCGCTACGATCTTCGCGCGCCGCGCCTCGAGGAGCTGGATCGGTTCATCGTCGAGCGTCCGATTCGCGACTGGTCCCTCGTTCGCTGGAAGGACGTCGGCAAACCCGTTCGCGTCGAGAACTACGCATCCGGCAAACGGCTCTGGGAAGAGAAGCACGGCGACACGATGCCGGTCAAGACGAGTTGGGAGATGTTCAACCGGTCGTTCCACAGCTGGTTCGTGAAGGACGGGCCAGCGGCGCAGCGGGCCGCCATGCGCCGCATGCTGAAGAGCGTCGCTTCGCTTCGAGCGGACGAGATCGCCTCGGTTTTTCAGGACCTACAGCAGGTCACGCTGTGGAACCTGGCGCACCGCGTCACCGACACCATCTGGGACCCGCGCGGGAAGCGCGCGCTGTTTCGCGGGCTTGACGTGAAGCGTCCCCGCATTCTGTTCCTTGGCGCGGCGGAGGGTTACGAGGCGATGCAGCTGTACGCCATGTATCCCGGTGGCGAGGCCGTCATGGTGGATTACGACGCCTTCTGCCGCGATCATCGCTTCGGGGACTTTCCGGAGGATTACCCGTTTCTCGGGTACCATCCGGCGACGGGATCGGCGCGCCCGTGGTACCGAAGCGAGATGAAGCTGACGTACCTGGTGGAGGACATCCGCAAGCTGCCGTTTGGGCGCGAATTCGACATCGTCTTGAGCGTGGGGCTTTTGGAGCACTTTCCGGACGAGTACAAACCGGAATGCATCGAATGGCACCGGAAGTTTCTGCGGCCGGGCGGTTACGCCATCCTGACCACGCCGAGGCTTGGGTGGAAGACCAAGCTGTTCTACCACGTGATGGCGGAAGCGATGAACTACACGTATCGAGAACTGATGACTGTCGATCAGATGGGGCTGTACCTTTATGAAAACGGATTCAACATTCTTCGCCATGGCTGGATCAAGACGCACAACGGCATCGTGGCGCAGCCGCGCTGAGAGCTATAAGCGGCGAAATCGGGGTGGATGACGTGCAGGTGTACCGGTTCACGGGCGACACAAAACCGGATCAGGTGCTGAACGAGGCGGGCGAGGTGGTCGGGTCGTTGCCGGACAATGCGGCCGATCTCGCCCTCGAGTGGTACCCTTTCATGATCTTTTGCCGAAAATTCGACGAGCGCGCGCAACTTCTCCAGCGCCAGGGACGGCTCGGGACCTACGCGCCGTTTCGCGGCCAGGAGGCGGCGCAGATCGCCAGTTTTGCCGTGCTTCGCCCGAGCGATTGGGTGTTTCCCACGTATCGCGAGCTCGCCGGCATGATGTACCACGGGCTGGAACCTGTGCACGCCCTGCTCAAGAGCCGCGGCCATCCGGATGCGGGACGCATGCCAGAAGGGCTCCACATGGCGCCGGTGCAGATTGCCATTGCCGCGCAGATCCTGCACGCGGTGGGCGCGGGATGGGCGTGCAAACTCCAACTGACGGACGACGTTGCGGTGGCCTACTTCGGCGACGGCGCCACGTCGGAGGGGGATTTTCACGAGGGCATGAACTTCGCCTCCGTCATGCGCCTGCCCGTCGTGTTCTTCTGCCAGAACAATCAGTACGCCATCAGTGTGCCTGTCGAGCGGCAGACGGCGTCGCCCACGATTGCGCAGAAGGCCATCGCCTACGGCGTGGAAGGGATCCGGGTGGACGGGAATGACGTCTTTGCCGTGTACCAGGCCATGCGCTACGCCGTCGATCGCGCGCGCCGCGGGGAGGGCCCGACGCTCATCGAGGCGGTCACGTATCGCCTGGGCCCGCACACGACGGCGGACGATCCCGGAAGATACCGGGAGGCCGCCGATGTCGAGCGATGGGCGGCGGCAAAGGACCCGCTCGTGAGGCTCAGGCTCTGGCTCACGCGCCAGGGGCTCTGGGACGATGCGCGGGAGGCCGCGTGTGAAGAGGAGGCCGAGGCGCGCGTGCGCCAGGCGGTGGCCGAGATGGAAGCGTACCCGCACAAGCCCCTCGCGGAGGCCGCGCGCCACGTCTACGCCGAAGTCCCCGAGGGTCTCGCGCTCGATCTCGCCGAGCGCGGAAAGGAGGCGCGCTGACATGCCCAAGTGGACGATGATCGAGGCCATTCGGGATGCGCTGGCCATCGCTCTTCGCGACGATCCGCGCGTTCTCG
Organism: Alicyclobacillus sp. CIJ1; assembly: GCF_057538885.1. NCBI lineage: Bacteria > Bacillati > Bacillota > Bacilli > Caryophanales > Alicyclobacillaceae > Alicyclobacillus > Alicyclobacillus sp. CIJ1. The sequence goes on from NZ_BAAJPH010000143.1 coordinate 104,458, forward strand.
TCTTCGGCGAGGATGTGGGGAAAAACGGGGGCGTCTTCCGCGCGACGGACGGGCTGCAGGCCGAATTCGGCGAAGCCCGCGTCGTCGACACGCCGCTCGCGGAGAAGGCCATCGTGGGAACGGCAGTCGGCCTCGCCATGGCGGGCATGAAGCCCGTCGCGGAGATCCAGTTTCTCGGCTTTGCCTACGAGGCCATGGATCAAATTGCGGCGCAGCTCGCGCGCATCCGCTTCCGCACCCAGGGGCGGTTCACGGCACCCGCGGTCATTCGCGCGCCGTACGGCGGTGGCGTGCGCACGCCGGAGCTGCACTCGGACAGCCTGGAGGCGCTCTTCGCCCACACGCCGGGGCTCGTCGTCGTGACGCCGAGCCGGCCGTACGACGCCAAGGGGCTTTTGCTCAGCGCCATCCGCTCGCCCGATCCCGTCATCTTCCTGGAACCCATCAGGCTCTATCGCGCCTTCCGGGAAGAGGTGCCGGAGGGAGACTACGAGGTGCCTCTCGGCCGTGCCGCCGTCCGCCGCGAGGGCTCGGACGTCACGCTCGTCGCCTGGGGGCCGACCGTGCCAGTGGCGGAATCGGCCGCGGTGCAGGTGGCATCGAAGGGGATTTCGTGCGAGGTCATCGACCTGCGCACGCTCGCGCCGCTCGACCGATCCGTCCTCCAAGCGTCGGTGGAGAAGACCGGGCGCGCCGTCATCGTCCACGAGGCGGTGCGATATGCCGGGCTCGGCGCCGAAATGGCCGCCTCCATCATGGACCTGGCGTTTTACCACCTGCGGGCGCCCATCGAGCGGGTGGCCGGGTTCGACACGCCGTATCCGCCAGCCGCGCTCGAGGACGCCTGGCTTCCCAGCGTGACGCGCGTCGTCGAGGCCATCGAGCGCGTCATGGAAGATTGACACCGGGTACCTGTTTACGATTGAGGAGGGATTTGCATGTTCACGCGCCACTTCGCGTATTGGCCGAAACGTGTTCCACGCACGCTGACCGTGCCTCGCACGCCCATTCACGACAACCTCGCCGTGTCCGCTCGCCGCTATCCGGACAAGACCGCCATCTATTATTACGGCCGCGAGATTTCGTTCCGGGAGCTTCACGCGGAAGTCGAGGCGCTCGCCGGTTATCTCCAACAGGCCCTCGGCGTGAAGTGGGGCGATCGCGTCGCGCTCTACATGCAGAATTCGCCGCAGTTCGTCGTGGCTTATTACGCCATTCTGCGCGCCGACGCCGTCGTCGTGCCCCTGAACCCGATGCTCGTGGCGAACGAGCTCCCCTTCTACTTCGAGGACTCCGGCGCGCGCGTCGCCATCGTCGGCCAGGAGCTCATCGATCGCGTCCGGCCGCTCGTGGAAACCGGCCCCATCGACAAGGCCATCGTCGCCTGTTATCGCGACGCCCTGCCGCCCGAGCCGGCGCACCGCGTGCCGGACGTGGTCGCGGCGCCCGCCGTGTCTCTCGATCACCCTGCGCTAGTGCCATGGTCGCAAGCGCTTACATCCGGGCTTGCCCCGCGGCCGAGCGAGGTCTCCGCGGACGATCTCGCCGTCATTCCCTACACGTCCGGCACCACCGGCGTGCCAAAGGGCTGCATGCACACGCATCGCACCGTGCAGGCCAACATCGTCTGCGCCGTCGTCTGGAACGGCGTGACGCCGGACGGTGTGGCGCTCTCAACCCTGCCCTTCTTCCACGTCACCGGCATGGAGCACAGCATGAACGCGCCCATCTACTGCGGCAACACGTTCGCGATTCTCACGCGCTGGGACCGCGAGACGGCCGCGGAGCTCATCGAAAAGCTGCGCGTGACCCACTGGACCAACATCGCCACCATGGTCGTGGATTTCCTCGCCAACCCGCGCATCGAGTCGTACGACCTGTCCTCCCTGATGGTGGTGGGCGGCGGAGGCGCCGCGCTGCCAAAAGCGGTGGGCGAGCGGCTCAAGGCGCTCACCGGCCTCGACTACGTCGAGGGCTACGGCTTGTCCGAGACCATCGCGCAGACGCACACCAACCCGCCGGATCGCGCCAAGCTCCAGTGCGCCGGCGTCCCGCTCTTTGACGTGGATGCCCGCATCGTGGATCCGGAGACGCTCGCGGAGCTCGGCCCGGGTGAGGAGGGCGAAATCCTGGTCTCCGGCCCGCAGGTCTTCCTAGGCTACTGGAACCGCCCGGAGGAAAACGAGAAGGCGTTCGTCGAGATGGACGGGAAGCGGTTTTTCCGCACGGGCGATCTCGGCCGGTACGACGAGGAAGGCTACTTCTTCATCGTGGACCGCATCAAGCGGATGATCAACGCGTCTGGATTCAAGGTGTGGCCCACCGAGGTGGAGTCCATCCTCTACAAGCATCCGGCGGTGGAGCAGGCGTGCGTCGTGGGTGTCCCAGACCCGCGCCGGGGAGAGACGGTGAAGGCATTCATCATCCTCAAGCAGGATGACAAGGGCGCGGTGACGGCGGAGGACATCATCGCCTGGGCGCACGAGCAGATGGCGGCGTACAAGTGCCCGCGCGAGATCGAGTTCGTCGACAGCTTGCCGATGTCCGGCAGCGGCAAAATCCTCTGGCGCGTGCTGCAGGAGGAGGAACGCAGGAAGCGGCAGGTCGCATCGCCCTGAGGAGTGAAGCGGATGAACATCGGCAACGAAGCGCAGTTTCAGATTTATCAGATGCGGATCACCGGCCAATATGGCGGCGCTCCGCTCTGCATCTCGATGGAGGACTGGGTCGCGCGAGCGCGGGAGGTGTTGTCGCCAGAGACGTTCTGGTATCTCGCGGGCGCGTCGGGGCGGGGCGAGACGATGCGCGCGAACGAGGAGGCGTTCGCCAAGTGGCGGATTGTGCCTCGCGTGTTCCGCGACGTGTCGGATCGAGATCTGTCCCTCGAACTCTTCGGCGAGCGGCTGCCGTATCCCGTGCTCCTCGCGCCCATCGGCGTGCAGTCCATTCTGCACGCCGATGGAGAGGTGGCGGCTGCGCGGGGCGCCGCGAAGCTGGGCCTGCCCTACATCGTGAGTTCGGCGTCGACCATGTCGCTTGAGACCATCGCCGAAAAGGCGCCCGGCGCGACGCTCTGGTTTCAGCTTTACTGGTCGAAGGACCGCGACGTTGCCCAGAGCTTCGTTCGCCGGGCCGAGGCTGCCGGGTGCAAGGCGCTCGTCGTCACGCTCGACACGCCCATGATGGCCTGGCGAGAGCGGGATCTCGAGCGCGCCTACCTGCCTTTCTTGCTCGGCGAAGGACTCGGCAACTATGTCTCCGATCCGGCATTTCGCGCGAAGCTGCGCCGGTCTCCCGAGGAAGATCTGGCGGGCGCCATCCTCCTCTGGACGCAGATCTTCGGCAATCCAGGGCTCACGTGGGACGATCTCGATTGGCTGCGCGAGGAGACAGATCTTCCCCTCCTCCTGAAGGGAATTCTTCATCCCGACGACGCTGAGGAGGCGTTCCGCCGGGGAGCCGACGGCATCATCGTCTCGAACCACGGCGGCCGGCAAGTGGACGGAGCCGTGGCATCGCTGGACGCGCTGGTGGCCATCCGGGAACGCGTCGGCCGCGAGAAGGTAGTCCTCATGGACGGCGGTGTGCGGCGCGGATCCGACGTCGTGAAGGCCATGGCGCTCGGTGCGACCGCCGTGCTGGTGGGCCGGCTGTACGCGTACGGCCTCGCGGTCGACGGCGAGCGCGGCGTGGAGACCGTCCTGCGGTATCTCCTCGCGGACTTCGATCTCACGATGGCCCTGTCGGGACACCGCTCACTTTCGGCGCTCGACGCAAGCGCGCTCGCGCGCGCGTAGCGAATCTGTCAACCCTCCTCGTGCGCTCACGGGCGGTAGATCATCGCACAGCGCTCGACTTCCGCAGAGCTACCGCTTAGACAGAAGGTTCGAGCGAGGTCAACTGCAGACCCAATCGGTTGAACATCTCGTCCAACAGCCCGAGCGGCAGGCCGACGACGTTGTAGTAGTCGCCTGCGATGGACTCGACGAGCAGACTCCCGTACCCTTGGATGGCGTACGCGCCCGCCTTGTCCATCGGCTCGCCCGTGGCCACGTATCGCCGCAACCACGCGTCGTCTCGAGGCCGCATGCGCACCTGTGTCTCGGCAAACGCGACCTCTTCCGCAAAAGCCGTGCGAACGCATACGCCCGTGTACACGAGGTGTGTCCGCCCGCGGAGGCGTTTCAGCATGGCGAGGGCCTGATGGGCATCCTGTGGCTTGCCCAGGATGTCTCCATCGATGGCGACGACGGTGTCCGCCGCCACGACGACGGCGTCCCGCCGCTCGGCCTCGTCGAGCTGCGCCCACACGGCCTCTGCCTTTCGTTTGGCGAGCGTTACCACAGCTTCCTGCGGCGGCGTGCCCAAGGCGATGGTCTCGTCGGCCTGGCTCGGCCGCACGGAAAAGGCCACGCCGAGCATGCCCAACAGCTCTCGCCTTCTCGGCGATCCCGACGCGAGAATGATGTGCATGGCGCAGATCTCCTTCCTCAATTTGCACGCATGGAAAAGACGCCGACGCGCACAGTAAGCATAGCTCCGAGCGGCAAGGAGGCGAAGGTGGCATGACATCGCGGCGAAAGTCGATTGGCCGGGGCGATGAAGCGTCCGGCCCGGTGATGAGCGCTGAAGCGAGCCGCGCGATGCGCCGCGGCGAAAAAGTCGGCAGTGCCTCTCGCCATGGCAATCCGTCCTATGGACGTTATGCCCGAGCGCTCGACGGCGAATACGGCGCGTCGGTGCGCGACGAACAGATCTGAATCCTTTGAGCTCGGGGCAAAGCGCAGGGCACAGGGAGACCTGTGCCCTGCGCGCGTTCTAGGGACCTCAGACCCGCTCTGCCCGGGCGTGCGCGAGCGCGTAGCGCGCCGCTTCGCTTCCCGCCGTGTGCCCCGTGGAAAACGCGATGGTGATGTTGTATCCGCCCGTGTGCGCGTGAACGTCCATCACCTCGCCCGCGAAGTAAAGCCCAGCGCAAAGCCTCGACTGCATGGTCTTGGGGTCAATCTCTTTCACGCTCACGCCGCCTCCCGTCACGGTGGCCTTCTCAAGCGGAAGTGTCCCCGTCACAGGGATGACGAGCCGCTTCAGCGCGCGCGAGACCCTCGTCAGCGACGCGTGCGAGGCTTGAGCCAGCGGTATCTCGCCGTCAACCTGGGCCTCATGCAAGATGAACGCCGCGAGGCGATCCGGCACGTGTCTCTCAAGTTCCGTGCGCAGCCTCCGTTTGGGGTGGCGCTCGCGCGCAGACTTGAGGAGCGCCATCCAGTCCTCAAAGGTGTAGTCAGGCCGCACATCGATGGAAGCCGTGAGCTTCGCCTCCGGCTTGTCCCGCAGGGACACCGTTACATAGTGGCTCGCGCGCAGCGCCGCCGGACCGCTCAGCCCAAAGTGGGTGAAGACGAGATCGCCAGGTTCCACCGTCAAGCGCTTGTCGCCTCGAAAGATGGATAGCTCGATGTCGTAGAGAGACAGCCCCTGAAGCTCTCGACGACGAATCCACGGGTGATCCGACGTGATGGGCACGGCGGTCGGGTACGGCGGCACGATAGTGTGGCCCACAGACGCCGCGAATCGGTAGCCGTCGCCGGTCGAGCCGGTCTGCGGGACACTCGCTCCGCCTGTGGCGATGACGCACGCCGCCGCGGACATCACCTCGCCGCGCTCGGTCTCCACGCCGACAAATTGCCGCTCTTGCGTAAGGATGCGCGCGACGGGCGTTTGGAGCCGAACCTCGACGCCGAGCCGCTCCATATGCCGCACGACGGCGCGCACGACCGTGCGGGCGTCGTCGGACACGGGAAACATGCGGCCGCGGTCCTCTTCCTTCAGTTTCACCCCGAGCCCTTCAAAAAAGCGAATGATGTCCTCGTTGCCAAAACGGTGGAACGACGAATACAGGAACTTCGGGTTTCCCAAAACGTGCTGCATCAACTCGGGCAGGGGCTTCGCGTTGGTCACATTGCAGCGCCCGCCGCCGGAGATGGCCAGTTTGCGCCCCAGCCTGTCGCCCTTTTCGACGAGCAATACGCGGGCGCCCGCCTCGCGCGCCGCAATGGCCGCCATCAAACCCGCGGGTCCGCCGCCAATCACCAAGACATCCGTCATCTGATCCCGCCTCATTTCTGCCCTGAAGTGTACGGGAAGGCGGGGCCGTCGGCAACTAGGGCGTGTGCGAGAGGATCATCGTGGCGAACCCGACCAGGCACGCGGCGGATGCGCTGTACAGGCTCGGGCGCTCGAGGTGCGGGACGAGGATCCAGGAAAGGAGGGCGACAAACACGGGCTCCGACGCGGCGAGGGTCGCCACCGTGCTGACGGGGATGAGGGTTGCGCTGACGAAAAACAGGAGGACGCCCGCCGCGCTCGCCGCGCCTGCCGCAAGCAGCCAGGGGGACAGGTGATTTCGGTAGTGGCGCAGGAGCAGCCCGAGCTTGCCTTCGACGGCGAAGCTTGCGATACAGGCGAGGGTGGCGACGGCGACGTCGATGAACGCCGAGCCCATTGGCGATGCGCCGCTCGCGAGGGAAATCCGCCGAAACACGTGACCTACGCCTTGGAGCCCCGCTGCCGAAATGCCGACGAAGGCGCCGGACGAGAAGACGGCGCGATCGCGCGTGGGACGGGCGCGATTCTCGAGCGCCAAAAGCACAATGGCCCCGAGAACGCCCGCGAGGCTCGCGGTCACGCGCCATGAGACGGGATCGCCGAGGAAGGCGTACGCGAGGATCACCGTGGCCACGGGGCTCAGACCTTTGAGAACCACGCCGCGCACGGCGCCGAGGCGCTGAACGGCGAGGTACAAAAGGCGCCTGCCGAGATAGGTGCCCACCGCGCCCGAAAGGCAGGCGAAGCCGAGGGCTCGCCCGCGCGTGGGGAAGCCCAAGGCGCGATGTGACGCAAGACCGACGGGCAAGAGGACCATCAGCAACAGAAGGCTGGTGACGAGCACGGGAAGAAGCCCGCTGTCAGGAGGCGAGGAATCCGCCTGTCCCTTCCTGAGGCACACGTAGGACAGGGCATACGCAATGGCGCTCGCGATGGCGGTCAAGAGTCCAGGGGACGTCACAATCTCACCTCCGGTCGCGGACAACCCATGTGTATGCGGGGGCGGTTCGAGCGAGAACGTCGCTTTTGGACATCGGCGTCGAAGTTGTTTACAATGGATGAGCTACTGAAAAATCGTGTGTGACACGGGGGATTGGCATGGAGCCGTTTCGTTTTCACAACCCGACGACGCTCTACTATGGGAAGGGGCAGATTGAGAAGCACCTGGCGGACGAGGTCCTGAAGATTGGGCGGCGCGTACTTCTGCTCTACGGCGGGGGAAGCATCAAGCGATTTGGCCTGTACGACAAGGTGACGGACATCCTGAAGAACGCGGGCGTCACGGTGTTTGAGCTGGGGGGCGTGGAGCCGAATCCGCGCCTGACGACCGTGTACAAGGGCATCGAGATGTGCCGGCAGAACGACATCGATCTCATCCTAGCCGTAGGCGGCGGTTCGGTGCTCGACTGCGGCAAGGCCATCGCGATGGGCGTCAAATTTGACGGAGACGTCTGGGACATCTATCAGCGCAAGGCGCAGGCGACGGGTGCGCTGCCGCTCGGCACCATTCTCACGCTCGCGGCCACCGGATCGGAAATGAACGCAGGCGGCGTCATCACGAATTGGGAGACGAAGGAGAAGCTAGGCGCAAGCTCGCCGTACACGTATCCGGTCTTCTCCTTCTGCGATCCGGAAAATACGTTCACCGTGCCGCGCGACCAGACGGTGTACGGCATCTGTGACATGCTTGCGCACTGCTTCGAGCATTACTTTCATTCGACGCCGCATGCGCCCTTGCAGAGGCACCTGATTGAGGCTGTCATGCGCACCATCGTGGAATACGCGAAGCGCGTGGTGGACAACCCAACCGACTATGACGCGCGCGAGACCATCATGTACTGCAGCACCATGGCCTTGAACGGGATGATCTCGATGGGCATCGTCGGCGACTGGGCCTGCCACGCGATGGAGCACGAGGTGAGCGCCATCTACGACATTCCTCACGGCGGCGGCTTGGCCATCCTGTTCCCGCACTGGATGGAGTACGTGAAGAGCGCGGATCCGAGTCGATTCGCGTCGCTCGCCAAAAACGTGTTTTTGGTCGACGGGACGGGCAAGTCGGACGAGGAGCTGGCCGACATCGCCATCGAGAAGGTGCGGGAATTCTACAGGGAGATTGGCGCACCGCAGCGTTTGGCGGACTACGGCATCGGCGACGATCAACTGGAGCGCATGGCGGCGCAGGCGGTGCGGTTCGGTGAAATCGGCCACTTCCGCAAGCTCGGCAAGGAGGACGTGCTGAACATCCTGCGCGCGAGCCTGTGATCCGTCTGCGCCATGCGGCATCGGTCATCGAAGTGCGGCGGTGGGACGCTTGCGCGTCTCGCTGAGGCGCCTCCCGCCGCGGCACATCCTGTCCTAAGTGGAGCGCACACGCCACGGGTTGAAGGAATCACCACCTCATGAACGCGATCTTCCCTCTTGCGCTTCCAAAACGTTTTCGGGTATATTGATGCTGACTCGCGAGTGGTAGGATCGCGTTGCCGAAAACGTTTCGGATGCGCCGGAGGCTCGCGAAAGGGGTTTGCCGCCATGAGAGTCACCATTCGCGACGTGGCGCGCGCAGCAGGCGTTTCGGTTACCACGGTGTCGAGAGCGCTGAATGGCGCCGCAGACGTCGGGGAAGAGACGCGCCAGCGCGTCATTGAAGTCGCCAAGCAACTGAACTATCGCCCGAGCCATGTGGCTCGGAGCCTCGTGCTCAGAAAGAGCCAGAACATTGGGCTTCTGGTGTCCGATTTTCGCAAAGGCGGCCACCACTTTCTCTACGATGTTTTGGTCGGCGTACACGACACGCTCGCCGAGTACGGGTACGATGTCACGCTGGTCAGCACGGATACCGCTCGCCAGCAGCTGGTCAGCTATGTGGACTTTTGTCGGGCGCGAGGGTTGGACGGCGTGATCGTCATGGGCATTCGCCTGGACGATCCGTACGTCGAGGAGGTTGTCGAGTCGACGCTGCCGAGCGTCGTGATCGACCTGCCGCTCCTCAGTCGACACTGCGGCTATGTGATGACGGACAACGTGAACGGCGCGCGCTACGCGGTGAGGCATCTCGTGTCCCGGGGCTGCAAGCGCATTGGTTTTGTGAACGGCGCTGCGCACGCTGCGGTGAGCCGCGAGCGGCTGAGGGGATTCGAGGAAGCTGTGCGCCAATATGTGGGCGCGTTCGACGAGCGCCTCGTCGTCTACGGAGATTTCACGCTCGAAGGGGGACAGCGGGCCCTCGCCGAGCTGCTCGCCAAGTCGCCGGACGTAGACGGCGTGTTCTTTGCGAGCGACCTTATGGCCATCGGAGGCATCCAACACTGTAAGGCGATGGGCATTCGCGTTCCAGACGACCTCGCGGTGGTCGGGTTTGATGACATCGATCTCGCTCGTTTCGTGACGCCCGCGCTGACAACGGTCGCACAGCCGCGATACGAGATGGGATGCGAAGCGGCGAAGATGCTCGTCCATATGCTGCAGAAGGGCGAGATGCCATCCGGCACGCTGTTGCCGCCGCAACTCGTCGTGCGCGAGACGGCCTGAGCATTTCAACTGGGGGAGAGGCATCATGCAGGGATGGGTCATCAAAGAAAACGACCTGTTTTGGTACGGAGACGCAGAGGGCCTGAGCGCGCATGCGGTTGAAAACGTTTCCGGTCACGGGCTTTACACGAGGGACACGCGCGTACTTTCCACGCTGGTGTGGCGCATCGAGCCCGACGTGTGGGTGGCATTGGACGCCACGGCTGAATCCGGATCGGAATCGGTATACCGTTACACCAATCGCCCTCCGCGTGCGGAACACGAGCCTCCACGCGAGAGCCTGCTGGTGGAGCGCCGGCAGCGCGTGGATGGGCATTGTTTTCAAGAAAGCGGTATCGTGCGCAATTTTGGCGATCGAGCCGTGCGTCTCGCCGTGATCTACGAGGTCGCGGCGGACTTCGCGGACATGTTCGAAGTTCGGGGGTTCCAGGTCGAGGCGCCCGCGAGAACCATCCGCACACGCGCATCCGGAAACGTTTGCTGTTTTTCCTATTCGTCTTCGGACGGGCGGACTTGGGAAACGCGCGTCGAGCTCGCTGCGCATCCAAGTCACCAGGGTGAGATGACACCCGTGCGGTGGATGGAGTCGGCCGGCGTAGGCAAGGCGGAGTTGTGCATGGTCGTCGAAGCCGGAGGTGTCGCGGAGTGGGCGCTCACGGTTCGACCGGAGGTGCGCGGAGGCGAAGAAGGCCCGGGCACAGGAGAAACAGGGATCGGCTTGTCTGTTTCCGAAAACGTTTCCAGCCATCTGCGTGGAGGCGCGGACGAGGGAACTGGGGCCGAACCGGCATATCTGTCGACGGAGAGGCTCTCAGCGCATGGGTGGCTTCAGCAGCCGCCGTCGGTTTCGGGAAACGAGTCGTTTCGACGTTGGTACGAGCAGGGCATGCGGGACATTCGCATGCTTCAGTCTGACTTCGGCTTCGGGCCGTTTCTCGTGGCGGGTGTCCCGTGGTATGCGGTTCCGTTTGGAAGGGACAGCTTGATAGCCGCCCGCCAGATCCTTTGTGTGGCGCCGGAGGTCGCGCGAGGCACCCTCGCCACGCTGGCTCACTTTCAGGGCACGTGTGTCGATCCGGAGCGGGATGAGCAGCCTGGGAAGATTCTGCACGAACTCAGGGACGGCGAACTCGCGCGCAGCGGGAAGGTTCCGTTCCGCCCGTACTACGGCAGCGTCGACGCCACGCCGCTCTTTCTCATCCTCCTCGCGGACTACTGGCGCTTCACGGGCGACACGCCGTTCCTCGCGCGGATGCTTCCCCATGCGGAGCGCGCGCTTGCCTGGATGGCGGATTACGGCGATCGCGACGGCGACGGGTTCATCGAGTATTGGCGCGAGGCCGAGGGCGGGATCGCCAATCAGGGATGGAAGGACTCGGGAGACTCGATGGTCCACGCCGACGGCAGCCTGGCGCAAGGCCCCATCGCGCTCGCGGAAGTCCAGGCGTATGCGCACACGGCGTACGTGGCTTGGCGTGACATTTACCGCGAGCTCGGCGAAATCGAGGAAGCGGAGCGGATAGCGAAACTCGCGGATGGGCTGCGATCCCGCTTCCTGCAGCACTTCTGGCTGGAGGATCGGGATGAAATCGCGATGGCGCTCGACGGAAACAAGCGCCCGCTTTGCGTGGCCTCGTCCAACATGGGCCAAGTGCTGTGGAGTGACATCCTGCCGTCCGAACTTGCCGCGCGCGTCGCAAAGCGCCTGCTGCAGCCAGACTTGTTCTCGGGATTTGGCATTCGCACGCTCTCTGCAAAGGAGCTCCGCTACAATCCGATGAGCTATCACAACGGGTCGGTCTGGCCACACGATACCAGCCTCGTCTTCGCCGGTCTCGTGAGGCATGGGGCCTGGGAGGAAGCCGAGCAGATCTTCGAGGGGCTCATGAGGGCGCAGGCGCAATTTCCGCACCATCGGCTGCCGGAGCTGTTCTGTGGGTTTTCCCGCGAGGAAAGCCATCGCCCTGTCCCGTACCCGGTTTCGTGCTCGCCCCAGGCGTGGGCGGCGGCCGTTCCGGCCCTTGTGCTGGAGAACCTGCTGGGTCTGCGCCCGGACGCGCCTCGGGGAGCATTGACGATGGTCCCGCGATTGCCGGCGAGCATGCAGGAGTTGAAGGTGCACGGGCTCCGCATCGGTCGAGGGACGTTGTCGGTCGAGATCGCGCGTCGGGACGGATGTGTCTTGGCCCATGTGGTGGAGAATACCACGGGTCTGCGGGTGGATGTCATGGACGGCGCGAAGGAGGTGATGTCCGCCAGCTGAAGACGGGTCGCTGAACTCGATGAAGGAGACAAGCGGGGTCAAACCGAATCGCGGGAGGTTGAAAGGACATGAAAAAACGGCTGATGGGAATCGCGGGTGCGGCAGTAGTCGCGATGGGCGCGGTGACGGCATGTGGTCAGGCGCAGAACGTGCCGTCCAGCCAGGCGAATGTCGGCAGCGCGTCGGCGGCGCCCATTCATCTGACCCTGGGGATGTGGGCGTCGAGCCCGGCAGAAAAGCAGCTCGTGGAACGCCAGGTCGCCCTCTTTGAGAAAGAAAATCCGAACATCAAGGTGAGCATCCAAGTCATCACGGGCAACTACTTGCAGGCGTTACAGCCGATGCTCGCCGCGCACGACGCGCCGGACATCTTCTACGTGGATTCGTCCTACGCGCCAACGCTCGAGGCCTCGGGCGCTATCATGCCGCTCGACAGCTTCATTAAGCAAGATCACGTCGATCTGTCCGACTTCCAGAAAAATCTGCTCGACGCGTTCACCTGGCAGGGGCACATCTACGGCTTGCCAAAGGACATGAACACCATGGCCTTGGAGTACAACCCGGCGCTTCTCGCCAAGGCGGGCATTCAGTCGCCGCCGAAGACGTTCGCGCAGTTTGACCAGGACGCCGCGAAGTTGAAGGCCAAGGGCATTGTGCCGCTGGACATGCCCATTGACGTGGCGCGCTATTATCCGTTCATCGTCGATATGGGCGGGAGCTACTACAACAAGGCCACGAACCAGGCCACCTTCACCAATAAGGCGAACGTCGCGGGTCTCACGTGGTTTATGAAAGAAATGGAAAGTGGCAACTTCGTTACGCCGCAAGACCAAGGCGGATCCTGGGCAGGTGTCCCCTTCGCGGAAGGCAAGGCGGCCATGGCCCTTGAGGGCGCTTGGATTGTGCCGTTCATGCAGCAGACGGCGCCGAAGATGAAGTACGGCATTGCAGACTTCCCGTCGCTCAACGGGCATGATGCGAACATGCTGTTCACGGTGGCGTACGAGATGTCGAAGTACACGAAGAACCCGGATGCCGCTGCGAAGTTGCTCTTCTTCATGACGGGCAAAGAGGCGCTCAAGATGACGGCTGATTCGGGCCTCGCCATTCCCTCACGCACCAGCGAGCAGGGCGAGTTTCTGAAGAAGTATCCGTCGTACAAGGGCTTCGTGGACGGCCTCAAGGGCGCCATTCCTTATCAGTTTGGCACGCTCGGGCAGAACTTCCTCGATGCCATCAACAATGCCACGCAACAAGGCATCCTGAAGAAGGAATCGGCGCAGCAAGTCCTAAGCCAGGCGCAGCAGACGCTCGCTTCGCAGATGAACGATTGACGCTCTACGCGGCGGGGCCTGAGGAGGCTCCGCCGCCGGGATCAAGGAGGGGGTTGGCATGAGCGTCGCAAACTCCGCTGCCGAGCGGGTCACGGGGCGCGGCCGGCGCATCCGTTGGAACGTGGTGGAACAGGCGCTCGCCGGTTACTTGTTCATTCTCCCCGCCATCGTGGAGTTGGTCGTCTTTCTCCTGGGGCCCATCCTGTACGCCTTTGTCATCAGTTTCAAGCACTTTTCGTATTTGGATCCTTTGGACTCGCATTTTGTGGGATTCCTGAACTACGTTCATCTCTTCGAGGATCCGGTGTTTTTGCGGGCGCTGTGGAACACCACGGTGTACGCCCTCGTGGTGGTGCCGGTGCAGACTGCGATCGCCATGATGCTGGCCGTGATCGTCAACCGCATCCGCGGCAAGACGATCTTCCGGGTCATCTACTACCTGCCGTCGATCACGTCGACCGTTGGCGTGGCGGTCATCTTCAGCTTTCTGTTCCAGCCGAACGGACTGCTGAACCGCCTGCTGTGGATCCTGTTTCACATCCAGGGGCCCGACTATTTCAACAGCCCTATCTTCGCGTTTCCAGCCATCATGGCGGTCGCCGTGTGGACCACGGCAGGCCAGTTCATGGTCATCTATCTCGCGGCGCTCCAGGAGATTCCCGAGGAGCTGTACGAGGCCGCAGCCATCGATGGCGCACAGGGGTTCGCCATGCTGCGTTACATCACCATCCCGTCCCTTCGGCGGACCACGTTTCTCGTCGTGGTGCTCGGTATGATTGGCGCGTTCCAGGTGTTCGATCTCGTCTACGTCATCTCGAGCGCGAGCTCGCTCCCGCAGCAGTACACCATGACGGTGGTGCTCGATCTGTTCGAAAAGGGCTTCCGCACCATGCAGATGGGCTATGCGTCCGCCATGGGTTTTGTGTTGTTTGCCATTATTTTGATTCTGACGCTGATTCAGCAGCTGTGGCTCGGAAGGGAGGACGCATGAGATGCGTATGGCCACGCCCGCACCATCCCCGTCCTGGCGCCGCGCAAGCCTGTGGATGTATGCGATTGCCGTGATCTACGCCGCCATTTCGCTGGTGCCCTTTCTGTGGTCCATCTACACGTCCGTCAAGCCGACGTCCGAGGTGTTTCAACTGTTCGTGCCTTGGCGGACGCTGACGCTGTCGAGCTATACGTCCATCCTGGAGAACTTCCCGTTTGGGCGCTGGTTTTTGAACAGCGCCATCGTGGCGTTCATCGTGACCGTGGGAAACCTCGTGGTCAATACGTTTGCGGGTTACGCATTTGCGCGGCTTCGCTTCCCGGGCCGGGGCTTTCTGTTTTACGTCTTCCTCGGCGTCATGATGATCCCAGGACAGGTGGTCTTAGTTCCCATTTACATGCTGCTCGCGCACCTCGGCTGGATCGACACGTACGTCGGGCTCACCGTCCCGTTCTTGCTGAGTTCTACCATGGTGTTTTTGTCGCGCCAGTTCTTCCTCGGCATCCCGAAAGAGCTGGAGGAGGCGGCTCGCATCGACGGCATTGGATACTTCGGGATGTTCTTTCGCATCATGCTGCCGCTCGCGCGTCCGCTCCTGGCCGCGCAGACCATTTTGACGTTCCAGGGCAACTGGAACTCCTTCCTGTGGCCGCTTCTCATCGGTCAAACAACGGACATGTACACGTTGCCGGTGGGGCTCAACTCGTTTTATGGCCAGTACAACGCGTATTGGAACAGCGTGATGGCGGGCATGGTGCTGCTGACGGTTCCCATGATGGTGGTGTTCATCATCTTTCAACGCCAATTCATTCAGGGCGTGTCCCAAGCAGGACTCAAAGGCTGACCGGAAGTGCGGCGGTGCGCAAGAAAAGGGGCTCCTCGTGGGAGCCCCTTTGTTGCTCGTGCGCGTTTCCTTACGCTTGCTGCTCGCGCATGAAGTTGCGGAGCACTGTCTGCAGGATACCGCCGTTGCGGTAGTAATCCACCTCGATGTCGCTGTCGAGCCGCACGAGCGCTTGGAACGTGAACGACGATCCGTCCTCGCGCGTGACTTCGACCGTGACCGTCTGGCGCGGCTTCAGGTCGTTCGACAGCCCCTTGATGGTGTACACCTCGCGTCCCGTCAGGCCAAGCGTCTCCGCGTTTTGCCCGTCGATGAACTCGAGCGGCAACACGCCCATGCCGACCAGGTTGCTCCGGTGGATGCGCTCGAAGCTCTCCGCGATCACGGCCTTCACGCCGAGCAGGTAGGTACCCTTCGCCGCCCAGTCGCGGGACGAGCCCGTTCCGTACTCCTTGCCGGCGATGACCACAAGCGGGGTCCCATCCGCCTTGTACTTCATCGCGGCGTCGTAGATGGGCATCACTTCGCCCGTTGGGAAGTAGGTCGTGTAACCGCCCTCCGTGCCAGGTGCCACCTTGTTGCGGATGCGGATGTTTGCGAAGGTACCGCGCATCATGACCTCGTGGTTGCCGCGGCGCGAACCGTACGAGTTGAACTCATGCGGCTTCACGCCCTTGGACTGCAGGTACTGGCCAGCTGGGCTTGACGGCGCGATGCTGCCCGCAGGCGAGATGTGGTCTGTCGTGACCGAATCGCCCAGGTATGCGAGTACGCGCGCGCCCTGGATGTCCTGGATGTCCGGAACCTCTTCCGACAGCCCCTCGAAGAACGGCGGCTCCTGGATGTATGTCGAATTCGGATCCCACTCGTACAACTCGCCCTTCGGGACGTCCAGCTTGTTCCACCGCTCGTTCCGGTTGAACACGCTCTCGTATTCCTTCTTGAACATCTCCGGGTTGATGATTTGCCGAATGACCGCCTGAATCTCCTCGTTCGACGGCCAGATGTCCTTCAGGAACACATCGTTGCCGTTCTCGTCCTTGCCGAGTGGCTCGTTGACGAGATCGATATCCACCGTGCCCGCGATGGCGTACGCCACGACGAGCGGCGGCGAAGCGAGGTAGTTCGCGCGAACGAGCGAGTGGATGCGCCCCTCGAAGTTGCGGTTGCCTGACAGCACCGCAGAGACCAGAAGGTCATTCTCCTGAATCGCTTTGGCCACTTCCTCCGGCAGCGGACCGCTGTTGCCGATGCACGTGGTGCAGCCGTAGCCGACGACGTCAAAGCCAAGCTTGGAGAGCGGCTCGAGCAGGCCTGCGCGCTCCAGGTAATCCGTGACGACGCGAGATCCGGGAGCGAGCGATGTCTTCACGTAGCGCGGCGTCTTCAGCCCTTTCTCCACGGCTTTCTTCGCCAACAGCCCCGCGCCAATCATCACGGACGGGTTGGAGGTGTTGGTGCAGCTCGTGATGGCGGCAATCACGACCGCGCCGTGGTGGAGTTCGTCTTTCTGCCCGTCCGGATATTGGACGACGGCCGTCTTATCCCGCTGGTCCGCAAGCCCGAAACCGCCCTCCGACACGGGCTTCTCGAGCGCCGCCTCGAAATTCTTCTTCATATCGGAGAGGAAAATCTTATCCTGCGGCCGCTTCGGACCCGCCATCGTCGGCTGGACGGAGCCGAGATCGAGCTCCAGCGTGTCGGTGAAGACCGGATCCGGCATGTCGTCCGTGCGGAACATGCCCTGCGCCTTCGCGTACGCCTCGACGAGCTGGATAAGCGATTCGTCGCGGCCGGTCAGGCGTAGATAGTCGAGCGTCGCCTGGTCGATGGGGAAGAAGCCCATCGTCGCGCCGTATTCAGGCGCCATGTTGGCAATGGTCGCTCGGTCGGCGACGCTGATGTTGGAGAGGCCGGCACCGTAGAACTCGACGAACTTGCCGACCACGCCCTTCTTCCGCAGCATGTTCACGACCGTCAGGGCGAGATCCGTCGCGGTCGCGCCCTCGGGCAGTTTGCCGGTCAGCTTGAAGCCGATGACCTCAGGCTGCACGAAGTACAAGGGCTGACCGAGCATGCACGCCTCGGCCTCGATGCCGCCCACGCCCCAGCCGAGGACGCCGACGCCGTTGATCATGGTCGTGTGCGAGTCGGTGCCGACGAGGCTATCCGGGAAGACGACCTGCTCGCCGTCGACGGTCCGCTCCTGGACCACGCGTGCGAGGTACTCGAGGTTCACCTGGTGGACAATGCCCATTCCGGGTGGCACCGCGCGGAAGTTATCGAACGCGGTCTGTGCCCAGCGGAGGAAGCGGTAGCGCTCCTCGTTGCGCTCAAATTCCTTCGCGATGTTGAATTCGAGCGCCTCTTTAGAGCCGAACGCGTCCACCTGCACCGAGTGGTCGATCACGAGATCCACCGGGATGAGCGGGTTGATTCGCTTCGGATTGCCGCCGAGCTTGTGCATTGCGTTGCGCATGGCGGCCAGATCCACCACGACGGGCACGCCCGTGAAGTCCTGCAGCAGGATGCGTGCTGGCTTAAAGGGGACCTCGGACTTGGCCGGGTTCTCCGCGTTCCAATTGGCGAGTTCTCGCACATGCTCCTCTGTAATGACGCGACCGTCGTACTGGCGGAGCACGGATTCAAGGAGAATTTTGATGGAAATGGGGAGGCGGGAGATGTCGGCTACGCCTTGCTCCTGAAGAGCGTCCAGGCGGTAGTAGGTGTAGGACTTCCCGCCAACGGTGAGGGTCTGTTTGGCTTGAAACAGATTGGCGCCCACCCTGACTCACTCCTTCTATCTGGTTTCTGCCTCTATTTTGCGACGCGGCCCCCGCATCTGTCGAATCCTCATCCAGATTGCCGATACCGATATCGAAAACCTGCGACGGACGAGGGCGTGGAAGCGTTCGCATGAGACGAGTCCTTTGTCACTCTACTACCATGGAGGAATTTACGCAAGGTGCCTTGGCACCGGCTGACGAACCAAAAGAAAAGGCCCGACCCCAAGGGCCAGGCAGGCACCGCGTTCGTTATCCGCGATTCAAAAGCAGCACGAGCATGGACACGAGCGAAAAGCACGCGCTGATGAGGTACACCACAGTCACCGTCTGCACCTGCGTCAGCCCGAGGCGCAAGAGCCAGTGGTGCACATGGTTCTGATCCGGCTTGTACACCGGCCGTCCGGCTCGAGCCCGCAAAAATACCACGCGGACCGCATCGAAGATGGGCACGCCCAGGGCGAGGATGGGCACGCCGATGGAAACGACGGTGGCTGATTTGAAAGCGCCGACCGACGCAATGGAGGCGAGCAAATAGCCAAGCACGGTGGATCCCGCGTCTCCCATGATGATGCGCGCGGGATAGAAATTGTGTCGCAGGAAGCCGACAGCGGCTCCCGTCACCGCAATCGCAAACCAGGCGGAGGCTGTGTCGCCCTTGATGAGCGCGACAAAGAACAGCGTGGTCGCCGAGATGGCCGCGATGCCGGCCGCAAGGCCGTCGACGCCGTCGAGAAAGTTGAAGACGTTCGTGACGCCTACAATCCACAGGAGCGTGAGGAAAAGCGAAAGATAAGGAGGAATGGCCACAAAGTGGTGACCGCCGAAGGGAGACGTGAATCCCTGGATGGCGCCGCCGAAGAGCGGCACCATGAGCGCCGCGAGGATCTGCACCACGAAGCGAATGCCGACGGAAAAGTCCTTGCCTCTCGTCTTGTAATAATCATCGAGCAGGCCGATGACAAAGAGCATCGCCGCGCCAATCACGACGCCGATGTACGGCGTATCAAACCAGTCTTTCCAGAGCGAACCTGCGAGAAATGCCCCGATGACGCCCGCAAAAATGGCGGCGCCTCCGAGCAGCGGAAGCGGATCCCGGTGAATTTTTCGCTCGTTGGGAAGATCCACGAAACGGTACCGGAGCGCGACTTTTCGCATATGCGGTGCCAACAGGTAGGCGAGTGCGAAAGCTACAATACCCGACAGCCAAAGGGGCATACGTTTCTCTCCCTAGCTCGTGTCATTCCACGGCAATTATACTAAACACGACCCTTGGCGGCTATACTGCAATCTGTGTCTTTTCAGGGGCCAAAGTATGTCCGTTGGATGACAAATGGAGCACAACCGTTGAGTTTCCGCGCACTCTTTGCAAACATAGTGAGCGGAAACGAAGGTCGGCGTGCGGCGCTCATCGACTCTCGTGGCCTCATGGCGAAGGATGTGATGAACCGTTGCAAGCAAACGGCATTGTGTATCAGGAGCCCCCGAAGGGCGTTGAATCCGCGCGGGCCACGCTTCGCGATTACCTCTCTATTATGAAGTGGGGCATCACCGTCGCCAACCTGATGGCGACGTTCGCCGGACTTTGGGTGGCGTCCGGCGGCCATCCGCCGCTCAGCATCATGCTGCTGACGCTCGTCGGCACGATGTTTGTGGTGGCAGGAGGCGCGGCGCTCAACAATTTTTACGATCGCGACATCGATCAGCGCATGCCGCGGACGAAGATGCGCGCCGTTGCGCGAGGGAAGGTTTCCCCAGGTGCGGCGCTTGGTATCGGACTTGCCATGAGCGCCATTGGCCTCGCGGTGTTGCTCGTCGGCGTGAATTGGCAAGCCGCCGTCTGCGCGTTTGTGGGCCTATTCGTGTATTCCTATCTGTACACCGTCTGGTTCAAGCGGCACACCACGTTGAACACCGTGCTCGGCGGCGTATCGGGCGCCATGCCGCCGCTCATCGGCTGGGTGGCTGGGAGCGGTGGAACGCTCTCGCTCGCGGCTTGGTGCATGTTTTTCACCTTCTTTTTGTGGCAGCCACCGCATTTCCTGCCGCTCGCGATGAAAAAGACGGAGGACTACCGAGCGGCCGGTGTGCCGATGCTCCCGGTGGTTCGGGGATTTCGCGAGACGAAGCGGCAGATTGTCTTTTACACCGCCGCCATGGTGCCAGTCTCGTTGATGCTCACCGTGCTCGGCGCCGAGGGCTGGCTGTACTTCGTGGTCATGGGCGCACTTGGGCTGTGGTTCTTGTACCTCGCGGTGAAAGGATTGTTCGTCCCTCCGGAGAAGGACATGGCGTGGGCCAACCAGGTCTTCCGCTTTTCGCTCATCTACCTCACGGCCCTCTGCGTCGTTTCGGTACTCTCGGTTTCCATTTTGTGATGAACGAAGCCTCTGGGGCGGACTGCGCGTTCGCCGCAGGGGCTTCGCGCTTCTATCATCCTATTGACATTGCGCCGAGAGTCCGCTTTCCTAAGAGTGTAAACGATTTCGCAGACGGCACGCGTGTCCTTGTATTTCATCCATGAAAGGATGTTGCACTGGTGAAAGCAGCGCGCCTGCATGCATTCCACACGCCCTTTTCCATCGAGACCATTCCCGATCCCGATCCCGGTCCGGAGGACGCCGTCGTCCGCGTGCGTGCGGCCGGCGTGTGTCGGAGCGATCTTCACATCTGGCAGGGGGAACTCGCCTGGGTGGGGATCCGCCCACAGTTGCCCATCATCCTCGGCCACGAGTTCGGCGGCGAGGTCGTGGCGGTGGGGCGCAATGTCCGCCGCTTCGCGGTGGGCGATCGCGTCACTGTCCCATTTCACAACGGCTGCGGCCGCTGTCCGCAGTGTCAGTCGGGCAGGTCGAATCTGTGCGACGAGTTCGGATTTTACGGCGCGACGTATGACGGGAGCTTCGCGGAATATGTGCGAGTCCCCAACGCTGACTTCAACCTCATCCGGTTGCCCGACGAGGTCGATTTTGTGACTGCGGCCGCCATGGGGTGCCGTTACATGACGGGCTTTCATGCCGTCATGCGGGGCCGCGTCCAGCCCGGTGAATGGGTAGCCGTGCACGGCGCGGGCGGCGTCGGGTTGTCCGCCATCCAGGCGGCTCACGCTATCGGCGCTCAGGTGATTGCCGTGGACATCGACGACGAAAAGCTCGAGAAGGCGCGAGCCGAAGGCGCCGCAGTGACCATCAACAGCCGGCGCGAGGAGCGCGTGTTCAAGGCCATCAAGCAGGTCACGCGCGGAGGAGCACATGTGAGCATCGACGCGCTCGGGCTCGCCGAGACGGTGTTCAACTCCGTGCGGTGCCTGCGCAAGGGCGGGCGCCACGTCCAGGTTGGCCTCACCTCCTCGGCTGAGCAGGGCATGGTGGCGCTGCCGGTCGACATCATGACCACGGGCGAGATCGAGTTCATCGGAAGCTTTGGTAACCCGCACGTCGCTTTCGACGGCTTGTTGCGGTTGGTCGCCGCAGGGAGGCTCCGGCCCAAGGCGCTCGTGGAGCGCGAGGTGGCCCTCGCCGAGTTGAACGACGTGTTCGATCGCATGCTGCGCTTCGAGACGAAGGGGTTCAACGTCATCACGTCGTTCGCGTGAAGTGGTGCAACAACTTTCGAGGGGGAGTCGACTGTGCAGACGCGAGCCGCTGTCCTCCTGGAGATGGGGGCGAGGCCGCCTTACGCATCCACGCGGCCGCTTCGCCTGGAGACGCTGGAACTGGAACCGCCGGGGCCGGGCGAGGTCCTCATCCGGGTGCGCGCCGCCGGCCTGTGCCACTCGGATCTCTCCGTCATCGAAGGCGCCCGCCCGCGGCCGATGCCGATGGCCCTCGGCCACGAGGCGGCTGGCGAAGTGGTGGAACTTGGCGAAGGCGTGACCGATTTGGCGCCTGGCGATCACGTCGTCTGCGCCTTCGTGCCAAGCTGCGGGCACTGCGGCCCCTGTCAAGAGGGACGGCCTGCGCTCTGCGAGCCGGGCGCCGAGGCGAACGGCCGCGGGACACTGCTCTCGGGAGCGCGCAGGCTGCGCCTTGGCGAAGAACCCGTCCATCACCACCTCGGCGTGTCGGCCTTCAGCGACTACGCCGTCGTCTCGCGCCGCTCGCTCGTGAAAATCGATCCGTCCCTCCCATTTGAGCACGCGGCGCTGTTCGGCTGCGCGGTCATGACGGGCGTCGGCGCGGTCGTCAACACGGCGCGCGTCCCCGTGGGCGCCTCGGTCGGCATCGTGGGCCTCGGCGGCGTGGGGCTCGCCGCGCTGCTCGGCGCCGTGGCTTCGTCAGCCCGGCACATTGCGGCCATCGACGTGAATCCCGAGAAGCTCGCGTTCGCGCGCGAACTCGGCGCAACGCACACGTACGACGCGCGCGATCCCGGCGTGATCGACAGGGTGCGCGCCGATTCGGCGGGCGGCCTGGAGTACGTGTTCGAGACGGCGGGCTCCGTCGCGGCCATGAAGACGGCGTTTGCCGTGACGCGGCGCGGCGGGACGACCGTGACCACTGGGTTACCGGATCCGCGCCACGAGTGGAGCGTGCCCCAAGTGCTCCTTGCGGCAGAGGAGCGCACGATTCGCGGATCGTACGTGGGAAGCTGCGTCCCGTCCCGCGACATTCCGCGCTTCATTTCGCTGTTCCAACAGGGAAAGCTCCCCGTCGACAGGCTGGTGTCGGACGTGATCGATCTCGACCACATCAACGAGGGCTTCGATCGCCTCGCCGCGGGCGAGGCCGTGCGCATTGTCGTGCGCATGAGCGGGACATGATCCGCGTATTGGTTGAAGGACGGGCCCTCGTTCGGTAAGATCCGTCTTGGGACCTCATCACGTAGCGGGGAGACGAGAGTATGTATCGTCGCTGGGAGACGAAGCCGGTTCGCGTCGGCGACGTCGTGATCGGCGGGAGCAATCAGGTCATTGTGCAGAGCATGACGACGACCAAGACGGCCGATGTCAAGGCGACGGTGGAGCAGATTCACCGTCTGGAGGATGCCGGCTGTCAGGTCGTGCGAGTGACGGTCAACAACCGCGAAGCTGCTGAGGCTATCAAGGAAATCAAGCGGCAGATTCATATTCCGCTTGTCGCAGATATCCACTTCGATCACCGGCTCGCGCTCGAGGCCATCAAAAACGGCGTCGACAAGGTGCGCATCAACCCCGGCAACATCGGCAAACGCGAGAAGGTGGAGGAAGTCGTCAAGGCGTGCAAGGAGCGCGGGATTCCCATTCGCATCGGGGTCAACGCGGGATCGCTTGAGAAACACATTCTCGAGAAGTACGGCTACCCAACGGCGGAGGGCATGCTCGAGAGTGCCGAACATCACGTGAAGATCCTGGAGGACCTGGATTTCGACGATATCATCATCTCGATGAAGGCTTCCGATGTGCCTCTCGCGATTGAGGCCTATCGCCTGGCGGCCGAGCGGTTCCGCTATCCGCTTCACCTTGGCATCACCGAATCGGGCACCCTGTTTGGCGGGACCATCAAGAGCGCAGCCGGCCTCGGGACGCTTCTCCACATGGGCATTGGCAACACCATTCGCGTGTCGCTCTCGGCGGATCCTGTTGAGGAAGTCAAGGTGGCGCGCGAGCTGTTGAAGGTGTTCCACATCGTGTCGGACGCCGTGACGATTGTGTCGTGCCCGACGTGCGGGCGGATCGACATCGATCTCATCAGCATTGTGAATGAGCTCGAGGATTACGTGCAAAACATCCGGGCGCCCATCAAGGTGTCGGTGCTGGGGTGCGCCGTGAACGGCCCAGGCGAGGCGCGCGAAGCGGACATCGGCATCGCGGGCGCTCGTGGCGAGGGGTTGCTGTTCCGCAAGGGGCAGGTCGTGCGGAAAATTCCGGAGCAGGATCTGCTCACCGAGCTGAAAAAGGAAATCGATACGATGGCGAAGCGGTACGCGGAGACGGGATCCATCTGGTGATTGCGGACGCGCGCCCGGCTGCCGGCGAGATGGGCAGGCGGGCGCGCTTTTTTGTGTTTTGGCGCGTGTTCAGTACCAGCTCTTGTGGTGTGAGTGCATGTCGTGGTGCATGCTGTGATGATACGAGCCCGATTTGACGTCCTCGTAGTGCTTGCTCGGGATCTTCAACACCTGGCCGGGGTAGATCATGTTGGGGTTCTTGATGCCGTTCGCCCGAACGATGGCCGACACGGTGGTGTCGTACTTGACGGCGATGTTGCCGAGCGTGTCACCGGGTTGGACGATGTACTTGACCACTGTCATCCCTCCTCTGTACGTGGTTCGTTCCACCGTATGCGGGTGTGCCGGGACTTGCCGCGGATGCACGCCTAGATTCCCCTGTTGCAATGCAAGCTCGTGTCCGATATGCTTGCTTTAGCATATTAGCGAAGTAAAGAATGCCGCATGGGCGCAGAGAAGGCGTGGAGGCTGGAGAGGCATGAATCTTACGTCAAGCGCGTGGGGTGCTCGCGCTTGGGAGGCGGTGCGCGGGTTTGCGGACCGACCCCCGGGGATGCAGGACGGGTATCCGGATTTCGCCAAGCGCCGCAGGGCGGTCGAAACGCGCCTGCTCTCGTTTGTCGAGGACGCGGGGTATGAGCCCGTGACGAGCGGGCTGTTTGAATACGTGGACACACTTTTGCGGGCGAGATCGCCAGAATCGAGCCGCGACTGGATCCGGCTCTTCGACGGCGGCGGGCACGCGGTGGCGCTCCGCCCGGAGATGACCCCGTCTATCGCGCGCATGGCGGCGCCACGCGTGGCTGCGGGGCGAACGCCGATTCGCTGGTGTTACTGCGAGCGGGTGTATCGCCGCACGGACGATCCCGCCTCGCTCTCCTGGGCGAGCGGCAAAGCAGCGGAGTCGACGCAGGTCGGGATTGAGCGCATCGGCGAAGAGGCGAGCGTCGACGTGGATATGGACGTGTTGCGCCTGTTGCACGAGGCAAGCGCGGCGGCCGGCGTAAGGCGCCACCGCATCGTGGTGAGCCACGCGCGCCTGGTGCCGCGCTTGCTCGATGCGCTGGGCATCTCCGCCTCGCTTTCGCGCGCGTTCCTCGCGTGCCTGACGAGCGGAAATTATGTCCAATTTCGCGAGCTGTGGCAGCGGCATGCCGCGAGGGACGAGGATCTCCTCGCGAATCTGCTCGCGTGGTCGCCCGCTGAGCGCGACGCCGCGAAGCGAAGCCGCGAGGCGTCGCAAGGTGAGCTTGAGGCGCTGCTCCGAGACGCGGCCGACCCACGCGCGGCCGCGGACGTGAGGGACGCGTGGCGGTATCTCTGCCGCCTCGCCGATGCCCTTCACGACTCGGGCCTCGCCTCGGACGTGGTGACGTTCGATCTCGCCCTCCACCGCGAGCTGGACTACTATACAGGCCTCGTCTTCGAGATGTTCGCGCCGGGCGTCGGTGCGCCCATCGCGCAGGGCGGCCGGTACGATGAACTTTTGGCTCAATTCGGGGCCGGCGCGCCCGCCGTCGGCTTTGCGTTCGAGGTGGAGCGCGTCATGGCCGTGCTCGAGGCGCAGGAGGAGGGGGAAGCCGGATGTTGACCGTGGCGATGGCCAAGGGGCGCACGCTGGACGACGTGGTGCCGCTCTGGGAAGAGGCCGGCATCGCGTATCCGCGCGACTGGGACGAGAGCCGTGCGCTTGTGTTCGAGATCCCTTGGCAAGACTGGACCCTGCGCTACCTCCTCGCCAAGCCCGCCGACGTGCCCACGTACGTCGCGTACGGCGTGGCCGATCTCGGCGTTGTCGGCAACGACATCCTGCTCGAGCAGGAGCGGGAGATGTACGAGTTGCTGGATCTCGGCGTCGCGCGTTGCAAGCTGTGCGTCGCGGGGCGCGAGGAGGAGCGCCGGCACGCGCCGCGGCGCGTGGCGACCAAATACCCGAAGCTCGCGGATCGGTACTTTCGCAGCCAGGGGCACCAGGTGGAAATTGTGCCGCTCGCGGGGTCCATCGAGCTCGCGAGCGTGATTGGCCTGACGGATCGCATCTTCGATCTCGTCCAGACCGGCGAGACGCTCCGGGCCAACGGGCTCGTCGTCTTCGACGAGGTGCTCGACATCTCCGCGAGGCTCGTGGCCAACCGATCCAGCTACCGGATGAAACACCGAGAAATCTCGGCCTGCCTGGAGCGCCTCGAGGCGGCCGTCGCGAGGAGGAACGCGTATGCGCCTTGACCGGGTCGACGTGATCGAACAGGATTCGTTCAACTGGCGGCGAACGACCGGCCGCGACGCGGACGTGTGGGGGAACGTGGCGCGCATCGTCGAGGAGGTGCGCCTGGGGGGCGACGGCGCGCTGCGGCGGCTGACGAGGGCGTTGGACGGCGTGGACGCGCCCTTGCGCGTGCCGCAGGAGGCGATGGAGGCCGCGTTTCGCGCGCTTCGCGCCGAGGTGCGGGAGGCGCTCGCGCGCGCGGCGGAGCGCATCCGCCGCTTTCACGAGGCACAGCTGCCGAACGACATCGTCATCCGGGGCGAGGATGGCGAGACGCTCGAGATGCTGTGGCGACCGCTCCACCGCGTCGGCGTGTACGCGCCCGGGGGCCGAGCGGCCTACCCATCGACCGTGCTGATGGACGTCATCCCCGCACAAGTGGCGGGTGTCCGCTCCATCGCCCTCGTGTCGCCGCCGGGGCCGGACGGCCTGCCTCACCCGGCGGTCCTCGCCGCGGCGCACCTCGTCGGGATCGAGGAGATGTACGCGGTGGGCGGGGCTCAGGCCGTGGCGGCGCTCGCGTACGGCACCGAGACCATCGCCAGAGTGGACAAGATCGTCGGGCCGGGCAACGTGTACGTGGCGACGGCGAAGCGGATGGTGATGGGCGACGTCGGCATTGACAGCATCGCCGGGCCGACCGAGGTGGTGGTGGTGGCGGACGAGACGGCGAACCCGGCGTATGTGGCGGCGGATCTGCTCGCCCAGGCGGAGCACGACGTGGAGGCGGGGGCCGTGTGCCTGAGCCCGTCTCGCGCGCTGCTCGAGCGGGTGCACGCCGAGATCGTGCGGCAGCTGGCGGCGTTGCCGCGGGTGGACATCGCGCGCGAGGCGCTGGAGCGCCACGGGGCACTCGTCTGCGTGAAAAGTCTCCAGGATGCGGTCGATCTCGTCAACGACATGGCGCCGGAGCACGTGGAAGTGATGACGGAGGACCCGCGGCGCGTGCTGGACGGACTTCGCACCGCGGGGGCGGTGTTTCTCGGCCCCTACACGCCGGAACCGGTGGGCGACTACTTCGCCGGGACCAATCACGTGCTGCCGACGCACGGCAGCGCGAGGTTCTCGAGCGGGCTCGGGACGCTCGATTTCATGCGCCGGATGACGGCCGCCACCTACACGGCGGAGACGCTTGCTCGCCACGCGCGCTACATCGAGGTGCTGGCGGAGGCCGAATCGCTCACCGCGCATCGGGACGCGGTGCGCATCCGCAGGGAGGAGTTGCGATGAGTTCGAGCATGGAACGCCCCACCTTTTCCGCGGCCATCGAGCGCGAGACCGGCGAGACCTCGGTTCGCCTTTCGCTCAACCTGCACGGCCAGGGCCGCGCATTGATGGACTTCCCTGTCCCCTTTTTGCGCCACATGCTGCATTTGTTTACGGTGCACGGGTCTTTCGATCTCACCGTCTCGGCGACCGGCGATGTGGACGTGGATGATCATCACCTCGTCGAGGACATCGGGCTGTGCTTGGGCCGCGCCATCCGCGAGGCGCTCGGCAACAAGGCGGGCATCCGCCGCTACGGAGAGCGCCACGTGCCCATGGACGAGACGCTCGCTCGGGCCGTGATCGACCTGTCCGGCCGGCCGGCGTTCGTCCTGCACGCCGGGTTCACGGACGCGCGCATCGGCACGTTTCCGACCGAGCTGGTCCACGAGTTCTTCAAGTCGGTGGCGAACGAGGCCCGGATGGCGTTGCACCTCGCGGTCCTGTACGGCGAGAACAACCACCACATGGCGGAAGCCTTGTTCAAGGCGTTCGGCCAGGCGCTGCGCGAGGCGGTCGAGGTGACGGAAGGCGGCGTGCGAAGCAGCAAGGGGGTGCTGGAATGATCATCGTGCTCGATCCCGGCATTGGCAACCTCCACAGCGTGCTTGGGGGGCTTCGCCGCGTGGGCACCGATGGACGCGTGGTGGCGTCGCGCAGCGAATGGGAGGCGGCGATGGGCGAAGAACGTGCCGTGCAGGGCGTCATCCTGCCCGGCGTGGGAGCGTTCGGCGACGCCATGAGCCAGATGCTCCTCCGGGGCCTGTGCGACGTGGTGCGAGACGCCGTGGCGCGGTCCATCCCGCTTCTTGGCATCTGCCTCGGCATGCAGCTTCTCTTCACCAGCTCGGAAGAGCATGGCGTCTTCCGCGGGCTGGATCTCGTCCCCGGGCACGTGGTCCGCTTCCCCGATGGGGCGAAGGTGCCGCACATGGGGTGGAACAGCCTCGAGGTGCGCGCGCCCCGTCACCCGCTTCTGCGCGACGTGCGGGAAGGGGATTACGTGTACTTCGTGCACTCCTACTACGCGGTCGCGGAGCGAGGCGAGGACGTGATCGCGAGCACGCCATACGCCGGCGTGGAGGTGCCCGCGGTGGTGGCGCGCGGCGGCGTGATGGGCACGCAGTTTCATCCCGAGAAGAGCGGTTCGGTGGGCGAGCGCATCCTCGCGAATTTCGTGCGCATTGCGGCGTATCCGGCGTTGCTCGAGGGGGTGAGCCCATGAGCGGGCCTGGGTTCACGGTCTATCCGGCCATCGACATCCTGGGTGGTGAAGTGGTTCGCCTGCGCCAGGGCGACTACCAGCAGGTCACGCGCTACGAGGGTCACCCGGCTGAGGTCGCCGGGCGCCTCTGCGACGCGGGCGCTCGCTTCTTGCACGTGGTCGATCTCGACGCCGCCCGGTCCGGCCAAAGCGAGAACGAGCGGGCGGTGCGCGCCATTGTCGAGACGGCCGCATCCTACGGCGCAGCGGTGCAGGTGGGCGGCGGCATTCGCACGCGGGAAGCCATCGCCCGATGGTTGGAGGCGGGCGTGGCGCGCGTCGTCATCGGCACCGCGGTGCGAAATGTCGAGCTTGTGGCGGAGTGGGCGCAGGAGTTCGGCGGCCATCGGCTCGTCGCAGGGCTCGACGGCCGCAAAGGGCGCCTCGCGGTGTCCGGCTGGCTGGAAGAGACCGAGTGGTCCATCTTCGATCTCGCCCGCGAGCTCGCCAAAGTCGGTCTCGTCCAGGCGCTCGTGACCGACGTCGAGCGCGACGGCACCGGCGAAGGCCCGAATCTGGATCTGGCGCTTGGCGTGCAGCAGTCGGGGCTTTTTGCCATCGCCTCGGGGGGCATCGGTTCCATCGACGACGTCGTGGCCGCGCGCCGGGCGGGCCTCGCTGGCGCCGTGATCGGCAAGGCGCTGCACGATGGCCGCATCCATCTCGGCGAACTGTTTCAACGCCTCGCGCAGGAAGAGGAGGGAGGCGCGTGCTGACCAAGCGCATCATTCCGTGTTTCGACGTGCTCGACGGCCGCGTGGTGAAGCACGTGAGCTTCTTGGAGAACCGAAGGGACGCGGGCGATCCGGTGGAGTTGGCGGAGGCGTACTGCCGCGAAGGCGCAGACGAGCTCGTGCTGCTCGACATCTCCGCGTCCAGCGAGGGGCGCCTCGCCATGCTGCGGGTGGTGGAGCAGGTGGCCGCGCGCGTCAATGTGCCGCTCACCGTGGGCGGCGGCGTGTCCACCGTCGAGGACGTGCGACGACTGCTCCTGTCCGGCGCGGACAAGGTCTCGATGAACACTGGGGCGTTCCGAAACCATCGGCTCATCGAGGAGTCCGCGTGGCGGTTTGGCGAACAGTGCGTCGTCGTGGCCATCGACGCGCGGTGGAGCGAGCCTCTCGGCCGCTACGAGGTGATGCTTCAGGGCGGCAAGGTGGGGACCGGCACGGACGCGGTGGAGTGGGCCAAGCGCGCGGCGCAACTTGGCGCGGGCGAAATTCTTTTGACCAGCTTTCGGCAGGATGGCACCAAGTCGGGTTACGATCTCGACCTCACCCGCCGCGTGGCAGACGCGGTCCGCGTGCCGGTCATCGCGAGCGGCGGGGCCGGATCGATGGAACATTTCGCTCAGGTCCTGACGGAAGGCGGCGCGGACGCGGCGCTCGCCGCGAGCGTGTTTCACTTTGGGGAGATTGCCATTCCGGCGCTGAAGCAGTATCTGTGCGACAGGGGGGTGCCGGTGCGGTGGCCGCTGTGAAGGGAGAGGTGGAACTCGCGCGCGTCCGCTATGACGCGGCCACGGGCCTCGTGCCTGTGGTGGCCCAGGACGCCGAAACGGGTGACGTGTTGATGCTCGCCTACGCGGACCGCGAGGCGCTGAAGCGGACGCTTGCGACGGGCTACGCCTGGTATTACAGCCGATCCCGTCGGGCGTACTGGCGCAAGGGTGCGACGTCAGGCAACGTGCAGCGCGTGGTGGAGGTGCGGGTGGACTGCGACGGTGACGCCGTGCTCTACAGGGTGGTGCCCGAGGGACCCGCTTGCCACACGGGCGAGCAGGTGTGTTTTTATCGCCGCCTGGTGCCGGACGGGGTTTCGTCGGAGGCGGCGAAGGAGGGGGGCCCGAACCCCGAAGGCGCAGCGGTTCGCGCGGAAGAAGGCGATGCGCCCGCGGCGAGCGACGCGTCGGGCGATGTGCCCGGGAACGTGGCGTGGGATGAATCGGCGCTGGCGAGATTGTGGGGCGTGATCGACAGCCGCTACCGCGAGCGGCCGGATGGGAGCTACACCACGTACCTTTTCACACATGGCGCGGAGCGGATGGGCAAGAAGATTGGCGAAGAGGCGGTGGAGGTGGCGCTCGCGGGTCTGAAGGCCGAGCGCGACGCGACGGCGAAGGCCGAGGTGGCGGCCGAATCCGCGGATCTGTTGTATCACCTGCTTGTCCTGTGGCGCCACGTGGGCGTCCAGCCTGCCGACGTGTGGCAGGTTCTCGAGAAGCGGGCGTAGGGCCCGCGAGAGGGTATGAGACGGGAGCCTGCAAATTGGCGGGCGCACCATTCCACCTTCATGCATTCGATACAGCATGGAGGTGGAAAAGATGGTGGTCATCCTACATCCGCTGGTCACGGGCAGCGCCGAGATCGTCGTGAACGCGGGGAGCAGTTCGGACGAAAGCGTCGTGATTGCCGACTTCCTCGGCATGACGGTCGGCGATGTGATTCGCAAGCTGGAGCGGAACGGCTATCGGCTGACGTTTGTCACGGATCACTATCTCGTGCTCGAGCGGCGGGCGACATCCCTGCCACGCGCGCGCAAGGGGCCCACGATGTTCCGTTAGGTGTGAAATGCGGAAGACTTGGGGGCTTGAGTTGAGCCGGTCGCTCGGCGTAGATTAGCTACGGAGGGGGCCGGCTCGTTGCGTATTCCGAAATGGGGATTGTTTGCACTGCTCATCTTTGCCAATCTGATTTGGTCCGCGAGCTTCACGGCGACGGGGCTTGCCGCCGAGAGCTTCTCGCCGCCGCTCATCGTGATGGCGCGCATGGTCGTCGGCGGGCTCGTTCTCATGCCCTTTGTCGTGCGCGACGTGCGCCTCGGGGTCTGGACGTGGAAGAAGGTGCTCCGCATCTCGCTCCTTGGCCTTCTCGGCTTCACGCTCCCGGTGACCATGGAGACGGAGGGAATCCGCGCGTCGTCGCCGGCGCTCGGCGCGGTGTCGATTGCGCTCGAGCCACTTCTGACCCTCGTGGTCTCGGCGCTCGCGTTTCGGACGCCGCTTGGCCCGCGCAGATGGTTCGCCATGATGTTGGCGGCCACAGGCGCGTGGGTGGTTGCCGGTTGCCCGAGGCCCGGGTTTGCGGGCTACCTTTTGGGAGATCTCCTCATGCTCGGCGCCGTCGCCTGTTACGCCATCTACAACGCCATTTCGGGGAGGCTGACGGCCGACGTCTCCGCGGCGAGCGCGACCTCCATCATGCTGTTGGCCGCAGGCATCGGCTGTATACCGGTGTACGCGTGGACGGGGCATGCCTGGCCGCACCACGTCACGCCGGTGAGCCTTTGGAGCCTCGTATTTCTCGCGTTTTTCGCGACCGCCGCGGCCTATTTGATCTGGATTTTCGTCCTGCAGGATCACGACGTGGCGAGCGCGGCCATCACGCTGTATCTGCAGCCCGTGTTTGGCGTCCTGATTTCGGTTGTCGTCACTGGGGAACGGCCGTCTGCGCTGTTTTACGCCGGTGGCGCGATGATCCTCCTGGCGCTCTTCCTCGGTCAACACCGGGGGCAGGCGAAGACGGTCACCGCGTCGGAAATGGAGCGCGCGTCGACGTGACGGTGCTGCTCCATGTCGCCGGTTTTCAAACCCTTCAGACGCGAGTAGAATAGAGCCAAATTTGCGGGTTTCGTTGACCGATATGGATTACAACGGGCGGGTCTCGAGCATGTCGGACACCTTCACATCCATCGTCGTGACGGCGAGTTCGGTCGCCATCGGTTGGGCGGCGTCACACCTGTCAGTCGATACCGTCTACGTGACTTGGGGGCCCGTCACAGCCCTCATCGCGCTGGCCATTCTCATGGCGCTTCGCCAGTGGCTCCGTGGGCAATCCGCCATCTCATCCGCCGCCGCAGCAGACCCTCCTTCCGTGCCGTGAAAAGGAGCGAGCGCAAAGGCGCTCGCTCCCTGTGCCTTCTTCAGAATCCCGAGAGCACGATTTTGCCAATGGTCCTGCCGGATTCGATCTTCGCATGCGCCTTCCGCAGATTCTCCGCATTGATGGGCGACAGGTGTTCCGTCATGGTGCTTTGAATCTCGCCCGCGTCGACGAGA
Organism: Alicyclobacillus sp. CIJ1; assembly: GCF_057538885.1. Lineage (NCBI taxonomy): Bacteria > Bacillati > Bacillota > Bacilli > Caryophanales > Alicyclobacillaceae > Alicyclobacillus > Alicyclobacillus sp. CIJ1. The sequence goes on from NZ_BAAJPH010000143.1 coordinate 137,093, forward strand.
TCGGCCACTCGATTCAGGATGTCGCGCTGCCTGGCCATGTCCGCCGTCTGGTACCGCGGCCGCGTGAACATCAGTTCCCACGCGAACGTCACGCTCTTGCCAAACAGGAGTTCCAGATTGAGCAGCGTGCTCGTCTCCACGATGGAGCAGATCTTGCCCTGTGGCGCAATGACGTCCGCCATTTGTTCCCAGTGCTTGTCGGTGGCGTTGAGGCACAGGATGACGTCGACGTCGCGGAAGCCGAGCGCCTCGAGCTGCGGCCGGAAGGGGCGCGTGTGATCGAGGATGTGGTCCGCGCCGTGCCGCAAGGCCCATTCCTTGGTCTCCGGCCTGGACGCCGTGCCGATGACCGTGAACCCGGCGCGCTTGGCCAACTGGGTCGCGATGGAGCCCACGCCGCCAGCCGCGCCGATGATGAGCAGCGACGTGCCGCGATTCGCGCCGGGGTCGAGCGAGAACCCGAGTCGATCCTCCAGCGCTTCCCAGGCCGTCAGACTCGTCAGCGGGAGTGCGGCGGCTTCGGCAAAGCTGAGCGCCTTCGGCTTGCGGCCCACGATGCGCTCGTCGACGAGGTGGTACTCCGCGTTCGTGCCTTGCCGCACGTTGCTGCCGGCGTAAAACACCTCGTCGCCTGGCTTGTACCACTGGCACTCCGGCCCCGTTTCGACGACAATTCCAGCGGCGTCAAAGCCGAGGATTTTGGGCGTGGATTCCACCTTGTCTTTTGGCGCGCGGATCTTTGTATCGACGGGATTCACGGAGACAGCCTGGATCTGCACCAACAAATCGCGCCCTTGCGGGCGGGGGCGCTCCACCTCCAGGTCCAGCAGGCTCTCCGGATCCGAGATGGGCAGGTATCGATACAGGCCCACCGCTTTCATCTTCGCCACAGGCATCGCCTCCTCGTAAGCTAGGATCAAACGCGTACCACTCACAAAGAGTTATACACTTCCCTTTCGTTCAACGCAAAATCCCGCAAAATCGTCCGGGGATTCGGTATACTCGAACTACGAATTTGTTCAAGCGCGGCGCGTGATTGCCCGCCGCTTCTGGGGAGGAGATGTCGTGCAGGGTTCGGAAGTTCAAGGATTTCGCCGGTCGCTCGGGCTTCGCCAGGTGCTCGCTATCGCCGTGGCTGCCATCTCGCCTACCACGTCCGTGTTTCTCGTCTACAACACGGCTCTGTTTCAGGCGGGCACGGGCGTGTTCTGGGCCTTTCTCGTCGGCGCCTGCATCGCGCTGTCCATGGCGTTTTGCTACGCGGAACTCGGGTCCGCATATCCCGGTGCGGGCGGTGCGTACCGCATCGTGCAGCGCGTGCTGGGCGAGCCGTTTGGCTTCATCGCCGTCTTTCTCTTTCTCGTGCTCGGCGTCGTGATCACCGCGAGCATCCTCGTGTCCGCCGCCTCCTACCTGCACGCGCTCATCCCGGCGCTCCCGGTCAACTGGACGGCGGTCGCCATGATGGCCCTCGTCACCTGGCTTTCGCTGGAGCGCATCGGCGCAACGAGCGCCGTGGCGACGGTGATGCTCGTGCTGGAGCTCGTGGTCATCGTCGCGTTCACGGCGCTGGCGTTTGCGCACGCGCAGCATCCGCTCGCGTACCTCGGGCGCCTCACGTATCCCATCCGGGTCGATCACGCCCCGCAGTCCGTGAATGGGCAGGACCTTCTAGCCGCGGTGGTGCCGGCGCTGTTTGCGTTCAACGGCTACGATTGGCCGCTCTACTTCGCGGAAGAGACCGTCGAGACCCGTCGCGTCCTGCCCCGCGCCGTCCTTTTGGCTGCCATCATCAGCGTGGTGGTGGAGGTCCTGGCGGTCATGGCCGCCACGCTCGCCGTGCCGCAGACGTCGTTCACCGTCATCCCATCGTCCTACTTGCCACTCGTGTCCATCGCGCAGTCGGCCGCGGGCCAGGCCGGGGCCACCATCTTGCTCGTCGGCGTCGTGATCGCCATGTTTGACACCGGACTCACGGGCAATTTGGCCTACGCGCGCATCTATCTGGACGCCGCGCGGGACGGGAGTTGGCCAGGCCCCGTCAACCGATTCTTCGCGACTATGAATCGGCGCGGCGTGCCGAAGTGGGGATTTGTGTTGCTCGGCGTGGGCAACGCGCTGTTGTGTTACTTCACGTCTTTGAACAACCTCATCACCTTCACCGGCGTGATCATTGTCACCATCTATTTGCTCGTGGCGGTATCGGCCATCGTGCACCGCGTGCGCCGCGGATCGGCCCAGGCGCCGTTTCGCATGCCGCTCTGGCCGCTTCCGCCTCTGATTGCGCTCTGCGGCGTGGGCTTGTCGCTCGTCGAACAGGCGCCTGGCGATCTCATCCGGACGGCCGTTCTCGTCGCCATCGCGCTCGTGTACGCGTTCGCCTATCTGCAGCGGCGCCGGGACTTGCGATCCGGCCGCGAATCGTCCATGATGGAAGACAACAACTGAATCCGGAACGCAACGCGCAATCCTTCGGGGCAGGGTGAGGCCAAAAGGCCAATTCCCGATCGGTGGTGATCCGAGCGCACGACTCGGTCAGTCCACGAGCCGAAAGGCACGAACTGGTGAGATTCCAGTACCGACGGTATAGTCCGGATGAAAGAAGGATGGCGGCGCGTTGGCGCACGTCGTGCGCTTTCGCAGCTTGCCGAGACTCTTTTGCCCATTCGCCCCTGATGGTCAGGGGCTTTTTTCATGGGCGGATAAGGGGAGATGGCCGATGACCGAAGACGAGCGGTACATGCACATGGCGCTTGAGGTGGCGCGCCTGGGCGAAGGCCAGACGTCCCCAAACCCGATGGTCGGCGCCATCGTCGTGAACGGCGGGCGGGTGGTGGGCCAAGGCGCACACCTGATGGCGGGCACGCCGCACGCGGAAGTGCACGCGCTGCGCATGGCGGGGGAGGCGGCGCGAGGCGCGACGCTCTACGTCACGCTCGAGCCGTGCAATCACCACGGCAGGACGCCGCCCTGCACGGACGCCATCCTCGCCACAGGCGTTCGGCGCGTGGTGGTGGCCACGTTGGACGTGGATCCGCGCACGGCCGGGCTCGGCGTGAAGCGCCTGCAGGAGGCCGGGATCGAGGTGACGGTCGGCGTGCTCGAAGCGGAGGCGCGCGAACTGAACCGCCACTTCTTTCACCGCGTCGAGACCGGTCGCCCGTACGTGGTGTACAAGGTGGCCATGACGCTAAGCGGGCACGTGGCCGCATCGAGTGGCCACAGCCAGTACGTGACCGGACTCGCGGCGCGCGAGGACGTGCATCGGCTGCGGCAAGTCATTCCGGCCATCGGCGTCGGCGTCGGCACGGTCCTCGCGGACGATCCCGAGTTGACCGCGAGGGATCTCGCCACGGGGACAAGGCGAGATCGTCAGCCGCTTCGCGTGGTGTTCGACACGCGGCTTCGCACGCCGCCGACCGCGCGGCTGTTGGCGGCGCCCGGGCGCACGCTTCTCCTCACGTCGGAGCGCATGGCCTCCGCTCCGGCCGCGAGGCGCCTCGCGGAACAGGGCGACGTCCGCATCGCGCCGGTGGCCGAGCGGGACGGCCACCTGGATCTGCACGCGGCGCTTTCGGCTGTCGCGGCGGAAGGGGCGAATGCCCTTCTGGTGGAGGGCGGGCCCACGCTTGCGTCAGCGCTTCTTCAGAGCCGGCTCATCGACGAGGTGCGCGTGTATGTGGCGCCCAAGCTCCTCGCCAGCGGGTTGCCCGCCTTCGCGGGCGCTTTCACCCAGTCGATGGCCGAGGCCGTTCAACTTCACAGCGTGAGGAGCGAATGGCTGGGTGACCATCCCGTCCTCACAGGGCGAATTCACTATCGTGAGGAGGTGTGAGCATGTTCACCGGACTTGTGGAAGGAACTGCGCGCCTCGCGGCGGTATCTCGCCACACCGGCGGGGCCACCTTTACGTTGGAGGCGCCGTTTCTCATGGACGACCTGCGGGTCGGTGACAGCGTCGCTGTGAACGGAGTCTGCCTCACGGTGGAGACAGTGGGCAGCGGCTTGTTCACCGCCACGGCGGTCCCCGAGACGCTGCGACGCACCAACCTCGGGGGACTTCAGCCGGGCGGCCGCGCGCACGTCGAGCGCGCCATGCGCGCCGACGGGCGGTTCGGAGGTCACATCGTGACCGGGCACATCGACGGGATTGGCCACGTGACGGACGTGTATCCGGACGGGGAGGCACGCGTGCTTGTCATTCGCGTCGATCCGTCCCTCGCGCGCTACATGGTGGACAAGGGATCCGTGGCCGTCGACGGCGTCAGCCTCACCATCATGCGCGCGGAAAAAGACAGGTTCTCGGTGTCCATCATCCCGCACACCCAGGCGGTCACGCGGTTTGGCGAGATCAGCACGGGTGAGACGGTCAACATCGAGTGCGACGTGATCGCCAAGTACGTGGAGAGGCTCTTGATGTACCGCGGCGACGCGGGCGCGTCGGGCGGCATCGATGCGGCGTTTCTGGCGCGGCACGGGTTTTTGCGATAAGAGGGGGCGTGGAGCATGAACACCATCGAAGAGGCGCTCGAAGATTTGCGCCAGGGCCGCGTCGTCATTGTCGTGGACGATGAGGACCGCGAGAACGAGGGAGATTTCGTCGCGCTCGGCAGCCGCGCCACGCCGGACGTGGTGAATTTCATGATCACGCACGGCCGGGGACTTTTGTGCGTGCCCATCACCGAAGCGCGCGCCAAGCGGCTCGGCCTTGAAGCGATGTATGAACGAAACACGGACAACTACGGTACCGCCTTCACGGTGTCGGTCGATCTCGCCACCACCCACACCGGCATCTCGGCCTTCGAGCGGGCCGAGACCATTGCGGCCATCGTGTCGGAGGACACGGGCCCGGACGACTTTCGCAAGCCGGGCCACGTGTTTCCGCTCGTCGCCAAGCCCGGCGGCGTGCTCCGCCGTGCGGGTCACACCGAGGCGGCGGTCGATCTCGCCCGCCTCTGCGGGGAGCCTGAGGTCGGCGTCATCTGCGAGATTCTGAACGAAGACGGCACCATGGCGCGCCTGCCGCAGCTCGAGCAGGTGGCGGAGCGTTTCGGCCTGAAGCTCATCACCATCGCGGATCTCATCGCGTACCGCAAGCGAACGGAAAAGCTCGTCCGCCGGGCGGCCGAAGCGGAGCTGCCCACGGCGTATGGCCACTTTCGGGCCGTGGTGTACGAGAGCGAGATCGACGACAAGGAGCACATCGCGCTCGTCATGGGCGATGTCTCCGACGGCGAGCCGACGCTCGTGCGGGTGCACTCCGAGTGCCTCACGGGCGACGCGTTCGGATCCCTGCGCTGCGACTGCGGGCCTCAGCTTCACGCCGCGCTGCGCCAGATAGCGCGCGAAGGCAAGGGCGTCTTGTTGTATCTGCGCCAGGAAGGGCGCGGCATCGGCCTCTTGAACAAAATCCGGGCGTATGCGCTGCAAGATCAGGGTCTCGACACGGTGGAAGCCAACCACCGGCTCGGCTTCGCCGACGATCTGCGCGACTACGGCATCGGAGCGCAGATTTTGCGCGATCTCGGCATCCGCAAGATGCGCCTTTTAACGAACAACGTGCGCAAGATTAAAGGCATCGCGGGGCACGGGCTCGAGGTCGTGGAGCGCGTGCCGCTCGAGGTGGACCGCAATCCGTACAACGAGGCGTATCTGCGTACGAAGCGGGACAAGTTGGGGCATCTGCTCAACCTCTGAGAGAGCGCGATGCCCGTTCGAGAGAGGAGCATGACACGTGCGCGTGTATGAGGGGAACTTCATCGGACAGGATTTGCACATTGGCATTGTGGCGTCTCGGTTCAACGAGTTTATCACGAGCAAGCTGGTCGAGGGCGCTCTGGACGCGCTCAGGCGCCACGGCGTATCCGAGGAACACATTGAACTCGCCTGGGCGCCCGGCGCCTACGAGATTCCAGTGGTGGCCCGCTGGATGGCCGAGTCCGGGCGCTACGACGCGGTGGTGGCGCTGGGTTGCGTGATCCGCGGCGCCACCGCGCACTTCGATTACGTCGCGGGCGAGGCGGCGCGGGGGATTGCGCAGGTCAGCCGCGACACAAGCGTTCCTGTGATGTTTGGCGTGTTGACCACGGATACCCTCGAGCAGGCCATTGAGCGCGCCGGCACCAAGGCCGGCAACAAAGGCGCGGAGGCTGCGCTTGGGGCCATCGAGATGGCCACTTTGCGGCGGGCGTTGCGCGCCTAGGGCGGACGATGCCATCCGGGTGCGTTGCGTGCCGCGCTTCCGCGAGGGCGCTCGGCGGGTTCGCGAGCGCCCTCTGTGCAAGGCGTTGAGCCGTCTCATCCGAGGGTCTGGGAAGCGCCGGCTCGCGCGTTCGGGAGTTGCTGCGCCATCGAGGCGCGATCACGTCGGCGTGCCCGGCCCGCGGCCGTCCAACCCCCGTGCGCGAGCAGCGAATCGCTGGGGATAGGGGCGAGGCGGCGAGCTTACGGCATCCTGAGCACGCCGCGATGGTGGCGGTGTTTGGCGCAGGGAATCCTTCACGACGACGTTCCTCGCGCTTCGCCACTGCTCCTCCGAATGAGGGTTGGTGACGAGATCGAACTCGACGCGTTGGCCCTTGCGCAAAAAGCGGTATCCGCGCGGGAATCGGTCAGGATGGGGGAGAATGGCACTGAAGTGCACCCAGACGTCCTCACCGTCCTCCGCGCGAATCCAGCCGAAGCCTTCTTCTTCTCGCCATTCTTTCACGATGCCTTCCACCATCGCTCACATCCAATTTTTCCCATGCTCCGCTAGCTTGACGCGAAACGAACCTGATGTTACCATTCATCATAAGATTCTGAACGTCGCGGCGCAACTTCAAGCCCGTGGCGCCGCAAGGAGGATCCACATGCGCTCGTGGTTCGCATTTCTGGGCACGCCCTGCCGCAAGCGCCTGTCCAAGCGGCAGCGGCTCGCCATCCTGGCCCTGACGATGGCCATGAATTCGATGTTGCTCGCGAACGGCCGATACCTCCACCTGGGAGGCGGGTTTTGGGGCGGTTTCGCCTTGGGCATCTGGATCATGTCCAACGTGCTTCTCATTTTGAACGCCGCCATGCTCATCCGAGAGCGGTTTTGAGCCACGCGGCTTGTGCCTTCCGAACTGCGATGATACACTGAAGTCGAACAATTTCATCGTGAGAAGGGCCTAGGGGTGCCGGAAGGCTGAGAGGCGGACATCCGCCAACCCTGTGGACTCGATCTGGGTAATACCAGCGTGAGGAAGTGCCCGTCATCGTCCATGTGCGCCCTTTTCCCTGCGTGGTGAAAAGGGCGTTTTCGTTGTGGCGTGCGGCGCTCCCAGGGCCTGTTCCACGAAAGGGGAGCGGAATGCGATGTCGAGGTGGAAGCTGCGCGAAGTCATCCTGATGGTTGTATTGGCCATTGTCTGCGGAGGCATTTACCGCGTATGGGACGTGCTGTACGCCCTCATCCCGGCGACCGCGTACGCGCTTCAGGGCGTCATGACGGGGCTCTGGATGATCGCCGGCGTGATGGTTCCGTACATCGTGCGGCGCCCAGGTGCGGCACTCATCGCGGAGTTGGTGGCGGCGGCCGTCGAGCTTTTGCTCGGGGAGCAGTGGGGGCTCGCCAACATGATCTCGGGCCTCATTCAGGGCATCGGTTCGGAAATCGCCTTCCTGATCTTCGGTTATCGCGTGTGGAACACGGGAACGTGCACGTTGTCCGGCGTACTGGCGTCTGCGGCTTTCATGTTCCAATGGTACTTCCAATATGGCGGCGACAAGCTGCACTTAGGCACGCAGATCGCGTTTGTCGTCATCTCGCTTGTGAGCGGCGCGGTGCTCGGCGGCCTGTTGCCGAAGGCGCTCGCGGATGCGCTTGCCCGCACCGGCGCGCTGCGCAATTACGAGATCGCCAAGCGGTCGGTGAAGTCGGCATGACCATCGCGGCTGCAGGGATCGAGCGGGCCCTGGCCCTCGAGGTGCGCAACCTGACCGTGACGTACGAGGAGGCGTCGGAGCCCGCGCTCGCCGGCGTGTCGTTATCGCTTTCAAAAGGCGAATGCCTGCTTCTCATCGGCCCGAGCGGGTGCGGCAAGAGCACGCTCGCCATGGCCATCGCGGGCATCTTGCCGCGCTCCATCGAGGCGCGGGTGGAGGGCGAAATTCGGCTGGCGCCCGAGCTTCAGGCGCCAGGCAAGATCGGCTACGTGTTTCAGGATCCGGATCTCCAGTTCTGCATGCACCGGGTGGACGACGAGATCGCGTTCGGCCTCGAGAACCTGCGGGTTTCGCGCGACGAGATGCCGCCCCGCTTGCAAAGCGCCTTGGCGGCCGTGGGACTCGACGTGGCTCTGGCCGCGCGACACAGCGTCTTTTCCGGCGGCATGAAGCAGAAGCTCGCCGTCGCATCCGCGCTCGCCATGGACGCGGATCTCGTCATCCTCGACGAGCCGACCGCGAATCTGGATCCCGATTCGCGCCGCCACGTCTACGACGTCATCCGCCGCCTGAAGGAGGCGGGGAAGACGGTGATGGTCATCGAGCACCGGTACGAGCCGTTCCTCGATGTTGCGGACGCGGTGGTGGAGCTTGCGCCGGGCGGCCGCTTGCGGACCATGTATCGACCGGAGGAGGCGCCGCGCCGGGCGCCGCGGCAAAGGCGCCGCGCGGCGACACTGCGCGCGGACGAAGCGCCTGTGCTCGAGGCGCGCGGCCTCGCCCTCCGATATGGTGAGCGCGACGTGTGGCGGGACGTTAACCTTTCGGTCCGGCCCGGCGAGTGGCTCGCGGTGTTGGGGCCAAATGGCGCTGGCAAGTCGTCGCTGCTTGAGGTGCTCGCGGGACTCCGGCGGCCCACGTCGGGCGAGGTGCGCTACCGGGGCGAGCTGGTTCACCGGATGCCGGCCAAGGCCCGCTACGGGCGCATTGCCTATGCCTTTCAAAACCCGGAGTACCAGTTCTTGTACGAGCGCGTGGCGGACGAGATCGCCGGGCGCGTGCTCGGGGACGAGGTGCCGGACGACGTGGAGCGCGAGCTTCAGGCGTTTGGGCTTGCGGGCTGCGCCCATCTGTCGCCGTTTGGCATCAGCCAGGGGCAGAAGCGGCGCCTCGCCATGGCCGTCATGATGCGCCAAGGCGCGGACGTCTGGCTTGTCGACGAGCCCACCTATGGCCAAGACGAGGCGTCGGAGCGAATGATCCTCGAAAGGCTCGATGCGCTTTGCGAGGCGGGCAAGGCCGTGATCGCCGTGACGCACGATCTGGATCTCGTCGCGGCTCACGCGGATCGGGTGATGGTGCTGGCGGATGGGGGTGTGTTGTACGACGGGCCGCCGGAGGCGTTGCTGCGAAATCGAGAGCTGTTGCGGCGGGCGCGCCTAGATGAGACAGCGCCCGTGGAGAGAAGCCCCGTGCAAGTCGTCGGGGGAGTGCCCGAGCGCGAGGCGGGCGTTCCGCCCGCGAAGGCGCCATCGTCCGGGCGCCGGGCGAGATCGCCCCTGCGGCGCTGGCACCCCGATGTGAAGGCCGCCGCGCTGTTGTGCGTCGCAGCGGTCGCGCTTTGTGCGCGCACGTTTGCCGAGGAGGGGTGGATCTGGGCGCTCGTCGGCGCGCTGGCCTTCGCTTTCGGCTGGCTGTCGCCGTGGAAGCTCGTCAAGCGCCTGTCGCCGCTTTTGCTGATTTACGCGGTGTACTTGTGGGCCTTTGCGGCCAATGCAGCGGCGCCGCCGGGTACGCGCGTGGTGCACTGGCTCTGGTTTGACCTGAGTGGGTACGGCTTCAGGCAGGGGCTGCTCGTCGTGCTGCGCACCTTCGCGACGGTGGTCCTCGCGTACGTGCTCGTCGCCACGACGGACGGCACCGATTTCATGGTCGGCCTGTCGCAGTCGTTCCACCTGCCGCCCAAACTGTCGTATGGCGCCATGGCCGGCACAGGCTTTCTCGGCCGCTTCAAGCACGATCTCGACGTCTTCCGCATGGCGCGCCGCGTGCGCGGGCGGGAGGGCTGGTGGCTTCTTCGCCCGGTCCGATACGCTCTTCCACTTCTCGCGCAATCCATCCGGGTGAGCGAGCGGCTCGCCATCGCCATGGAGGCGCGGGGATTCTTCGGGCCGCCCGCCGAGCGATGGGACGCGAGGACGTACTGGCGCCACATTCGGCTTCGGGCGGTGGACGTCATCGCGGCAGGGGCTGTGGTGGCCGCCGCGGTCGCGTGTCTGTGGGCGCATTGAGGCCCGGATATCGCCGGGCCTCGGCCATGAGGAACTTGTCCGTACGACTTGGTGAACTGATGGCCGCGAGGCCACATTTCCCACGGGCAAGGGCGGAATTTGTGGTATCATAGGGACGTCGGCTGAAAACATGGAGTGGGAGTGGGACATGATGCCCTTCACAGAGGTCGATCAACTGGCAGTCAACACGATTCGCACGCTGTCGATTGACGCGGTCGAGCGGGCGAACTCCGGCCATCCGGGCCTGCCGATGGGCGCCGCGCCGATGGCCTACGTGCTTTGGACAAGGTTCCTGAAGCACAATCCTGCGAATCCGAAGTGGGTGGACCGGGATCGGTTTGTGCTGTCCGCGGGCCACGGGTCGATGTTGCTCTACTCACTGCTGCACCTGTCCGGCTACGACGTCACGCTGGAGGATCTCAAACAGTTCCGCCAGTGGGGCTCGAAGACGCCGGGGCATCCGGAGTACGGGCACACGCCAGGCGTCGAGGCGACCACAGGGCCGTTGGGTCAGGGCATCGCGATGGCCGTCGGCATGGCGATGGCGGAGCGGTTCCTGGCGGCGAAGTTCAACCGCGACGGGCACAACGTGATCGATCACTATACATACGTCCTGTGCGGCGACGGGGATCTGATGGAGGGGATCAGCGCGGAGGCGAGTTCGCTCGCGGGACACCTGAAGCTGAACCGCCTCATCGTGCTCTACGACTCCAACAGCATCTCCCTCGACGGGCCCACCGATTGGGCGTTCACCGAGGACGTGAAGAAGCGGTACGAGGCTTACGGGTGGAATGTGCTGCGCGTCGAGGACGGCAACAACCTCGAGGAGATTGAGGCGGCTATCGCCAAGGCGAGATCGTTCACGAATGCGCCGACGCTCATTGAGGTTCGGACCATCATCGGGTACGGCGCGCCGAAGAAGCAGGGGACGGCCAGCGCGCACGGCAGCCCGCTCGGCAAGGAAGAGGCGCAAGCTGCCAAGGCTGCGTACGGCTGGCACTACGAAGAGGAGTTCTACGTGCCGGACGAGGTGCGCAAGCTGTTCGCCGAGGTGAAGGAGAAGGGCGCGAAGGCGGAGGCGGCGTGGAACGAGGCCTTCCAGGCGTACGCCAAGGCGCATGCCGATCTCGCCCGGACCTTCGAGCAGGCGTTCGCGGGCAAGGTCGACGTCGACTTCGACAAGGTGCTGCCGGAGTTCAACGAGGCCATCGCCACGCGCGAGGCGTTCGGCAAGGTCGTCAACGCCATTGCCCCGCACATTCCGACGCTGCTCGGCGGATCGGCTGACTTGTCGAAGTCGAACAATACGATGATCAAGGACGAAGATCACTTCAAGGCGCCGGATTACGCGGGCAAGAACGTGTTTTACGGCGTCCGCGAGCACGCGATGGGTGCGATGATGAACGGCATCTGCCTGCACGGCGGCGTGTTCCCCTACGCGGGCACGTTCCTCGTGTTCGTCGACTATCTGCGCCCGGCGGTTCGCCTCGCGGCCCTCATGCAGCAGCCGTCGCTCTTCGTCCTCACGCACGACTCCATCGCCGTCGGCGAGGACGGACCGACGCACGAGCCCATCGAACAGCTGCCGTCGCTTCGCGCCATCCCCGGGCTGCGCGTGTTCCGCCCTGCGGACGGCACCGAGACGGCGCTCGCGGTGAAATACGCGCTGACGCACCGCGACAAGCCCGTGGCGCTCGCGCTCACCCGCCAGAAGGTGCCCATGCTCGCGGAAGTGAAGGCGCACAAGGGCGACTTCGATCGCGGCGGGTACATCGTCTTCCAACACGAGGATGGCTCCGATCTCGCCCTCCTGGCTTCCGGCTCCGAGGTCCAGCTCGTGCTCGAGGCGGGCAAGCGGCTCGCGCAGGAGGGCGTGAAGGTGCGGGTCCTCTCGTTCCCGTCCATCGACGTGTTCCTGGAGCAAGACGCATCCTATCGCGAGTCGGTGCTGCCGAGCGCGCTGCGCAAGCGCCTCGCGGTGGAGATGGCGCACCCGATGAGCTGGTACCAGTTCGTCGGCCTCGATGGCAAGGTGCTCGGCATCGACCGCTTCGGCGCCTCGGCACCCGGCGATGTCGTCGTGCGCGAGTACGGCTTCACGGTCGATCACGTCTACGAACTGGCCAAAGAGCTCATTGGGCGCTGAAAGACCGGGATTGTTGAAACGCAGGTCATCCGACCGGACGCTTTGGTCCGGCGGATGGCCTTTTATTTTGGGTAGCGAGATGATAAACCTCGAAGTTCTTTGCCCATTTTCTGAATGACATCATTCGCAATCACCCAACATACTCCAAACACTGTGAGATAGACGTTATTTGCAAAATCGAACCATCTACCTTGATTGAGCGATTTGATGAAATAGAAGAGAAGAACCAAGAACACTAAAACCGAAATGCTGATGCCAGTTGTTTTTAGGAAGTTGTTTTTGTAGATTGTCAAGGCTCTCGAAAAACATCGAAGTGCAGAGCGGTCCCGGAAGCCACAAAGAAAAGCAAGACCGCTTGCTCCAAACGCCAACACCGAAAAACACACCAGAATCAGCAGCCAAAGAAACCATCGAAGGGATGGAAAAGGGTTGTCATTCATCGAACGCAAACAAAAATTCGATGCAAAAAACAGGATGTATGCTAATATACTGACTCGAAGAAAGACAAAGAAATCCCTTAACGTCGGCAGCCTGATTCTGCCGAGATGGATAAAGTCCCGCGCGAAAGGAACTGAAAAGGCGTTTGCCAATACGGGCATCAAGACGACAAACATTGGGGCAATGACTCCGTACGTTGAATTCGTAATGGGTCCGTAATTGACGAAGGAACTCACCAGTTCTTCGGCAACGGTCCATAAAGCCGCGACGACCATGGAAACCAGATACCTGTACAACACAGTCATCATGGACACTTCCAGTTCTTCATTCTGCATGCTTTGTACATACCACACCAATGAATTTCCTGTACATAGATCAAGTGATACTTGTGCGTGTCGGTTTGCATGCGCTCAGACGAGAGAACGAAGAAGGACTTCACCCAGCTTCCCGGATAGATATGTACATAGGGACGGCTGGGGAAGTCCTCGAGCGGTTCCATCAAGCTCGCTTCCCCCCATAGTGCTGCGTCACAATGGCAATAAACGCCTTCGTCAGTTCCTCGTGCTCAATGGCATCCGGATACGCCAGGAAGGTCGGCCGGCAGAAGTGCGGATCCGACAACGGTATGGCCACCACACCCTTGGCTTCGGCGTCGTGCAGCGTGCGCCGGGGCAGGAGCGAGATGCCGAGCCCCTGCGCTACCATCGCTTTGATCCCGTCGATGGAATCGAGCTCCATGCGCACGTCTGGATACACGTTGTACTTGGCGAGGAGCATCGCGATGCGCCGCCGGAACGGGGCCGTGGTGTCCGCAAACGCGATAAAGGGTTCCTCCGCGAGCGCGCCGATGGACGGGAGGTCGTGCACAAACCGATGGCCGCGCGGAACGACGAGATCGATGGCGTCCGGCGGATATTCGATGAGCCGCACGCGCGGGTGGTGGATGGGCTCGCCGAGAAAGCAGAAGTCCACCTGGTTTCCGATGAGCGCCTCGACCATGTCCTCGTACATCCCCATTCGGACCTGCAGGCGCACTTCGACCACCTGCAGAATCTGATGGAGGCACTTCGGCACGTCGGTGGAGACGAAGGCGCGCCCGCTCATGACGCGGAGCGTCCGCACCGCGCGCTTGGAAGGCTCGAGCATTCGGCGCTCGAGGTCCACCATGCGCTCCGCGAGCGGGTAAATGCGTTTGCCCTCCTCCGTCAGCTGGACGCCGCCCGGCGTGCGGGTAAAGAGCTGGCAACCGAGATCGCGCTCCAGCCGCTGCAGGCGGTTTGTCACGGTGGATTGGGACATGTAGAGTTGATCCGCGGTGCGCGAGATGGATCGGTTGCGCGCCACGGCGAGAAACAGCTCCAGATCTTTCGTTTCCAAGCGCTCCACTCCTCACTCGTCCACCGGTTCGCGCGACGCGATGATACCCCCGCCGAGGCACACCTCGCCGTCGTAGAACACCACCGACTGGCCCGGCGTGATAGCTCGCTGGGGCTCATCGAAGATGACGCGGCACGTGTCTTCGCCCGTCATCTCGACCTCGACCGGCTGATCGTCCTGGCGGTAGCGGAACTTCGCCGTGCAGCGGAATCGCTTTGCGGGCGGCCGTTCTGCGATGAAGCTCACCGTGTCCGCGGTGAGCGCCCGGCTGTACAGGCGGGGGTGATCGTGGCCCTGCGCCACCACGAGGACGTTTCGCGCGAGGTCCTTGTCCACCACGAACCACGGGGCCGGATCGCGACCGGGAAGGCCGCCGAGGCGCAGGCCCTTCCGCTGGCCGATGGTGTAGTACATGAGCCCGTCGTGCTCGCCGAGCACCCGCCCGTCCACGTCTTCGATGAGGCCCGGCTGGGCCGGCAGGTACTGCTGCAGGAAGGCGCGAAAGTTGCGCTCTCCGATGAAGCAGATGCCGGTCGAATCCTTCTTCTGCGCCACGTGCAGGCCGTGATCGCGCGCAATCTGGCGCACCTCGGGCTTGGTCAGATGGCCGATGGGAAACATGGCCCGCCTGAGCGGGGCCTGCGTGAGCATGTGCAGGAAGTAGGTCTGATCCTTGTTCTTATCTCGCCCCCGCAACAGCGCCACCGAGCCATCCTCTTCTCTGCGCACCTGGGCGTAGTGCCCCGTGGCGAGGTAGTCGGCGCCGAGGTCGAGGGCGCAGGCGAGCAGTTCCTTGAACTTGATCTCTCGGTTGCAGAGCACGTCCGGGTTCGGCGTGCGCCCGCGCTTGAACTCCTCCAGGAAGTGCTGGAACACGCGCTCCTCGTACTCGCGCTCGAAGTTGACGCCGTAATAGGGGATCCCAATCTGCTCGCACACCCGGCGCACGTCCTCGAAATCCTGCTCCGCGGTGCAGGCGCCGTTCTCGTCCGTCTCGTCCCAGTTCTTCATGAACACGCCGATCACGTCATAGCCTGCTTGCTTGAGGAGGAGCGCCGTCACCGAGGAATCCACGCCGCCGGACATGCCCACCACCACGCGCGTCGCCATCTTCGTTCCCTCCCTTCTCCGCGCTTTCGGGCGATCTTTTGATACAATGATCACCGGCATTCGTTTCACCCTCACAGGGAAAGGCGGGTGATGCGCGGTGTTCGAACTCGATCGATCCGCCATCCTGGAACATCCACGGCTTCGGTTTCTCACCGATCTCGTTCCCGTCCACGAACATCTGGACAACATTGAAAAGTTTATTCGCATCTGTTTTGAAGAGCAAGGATGGCGCGTGGCGCAGGCAGGGCGCGTGGTGGCGCTGCGCGCGACGGACCAGGACAGGCTGTCGAGCGCCTTCAAGGCGAGTCTGTACCTCGGCAAGTACAACGACATGGCGAACCGGGACAGATTCCTTCGCAGCATGGTGGCCGCGGGCCACTCGTACGAGCCCATCCGCGGCGAGACCGTGTTGTTTCTTTTCATCGGCGTGGCCAAGCCGGTGTACGATCACCTCATTACCTACACCGTGGGGCGGCCCACGAGAATTGCTGGAGGGCAGCGGGCGAACGTCCCGTGGGGCTTTGAGCTGCCGGTGGAGGCTCGCCATCCGGAGGAGTATGAGGAGGAACTGGAGCGCATTCGTGAGGTCATTCGCCTGGCGAAACAGGAGCGCACCGAGCAAATGCAGGCGGCGCGGGCGAAACTGCCCGTGGGCTACATCATGCCGCCCTTTTTGCTCGAGTTCTCCGAGGAGGCGCTCATCAAGCATGTGTTTCGCCAGCGGCTGTTCGAGCGCGGCGCGCAGGGCGCCACCGTCGAAGTGGTGTCCGACATGCTGAAGGCGTGCCTCGCCATTGACGAGGAGAAGTGGACGTTTCTCATCGATTATCACGGCCCGCACATTCAGCAGTGGCAGAAAGCGATGCGCACGCTTCGCAAGGAGCGCCTCAGCCTTCGCCAGCTCGCGGCGATGGAAAACCTGTCGCCCGAGGAGGCGCTCGACGCAGATCTTTACGATCTGCTCATGGCGACGGTCGGCAAGCTGCCGCCGTCGATGTGGGACAGGATGCGCTGACTGGCTGACGGAAGAGCATCAGGTGATCTCGACCACGGATTCGACCACCCAGATGCCGCCGGGGCCCTGTTTGACGGGCTGATACAGGCGAACCAGGTAGACGCAATCGCGGTGCTTGACGCGCACCACCGCGTGCATGAGCCCGCTGTCCGCGTCGCGGTACTGTTCGACCAGCGTGTAGATGTCGTTCATTCGAAACCCCAGATGGCGCGTCCCCACCTCCTGCGCGGTTCGGACGGGGCTTAAGCGCCATAGATTTTGGCCGTGATCGACGGCCTCCTGAATGCGACGGAAGTCCTCGCCTGGAATCGCGACGTGACCCGTGACGACCTCGGGGCATGGCATGACGAGCATCCTCCTTCGCGCGGGGCAACTGTACAGTTCAGCGTATGGCATTCTGGCGAACGCCGACACGACGGTCGCCCAACTGCCTTGAAAGGGTGTGAGCAAGCGATGGCAATCGACGGACGTGGTAAAGTCGCAGTGGTGACGGGTGCGTCGAGCGGCATTGGCCGACAGACGGCTCTAGCGCTCGCGCGCGCAGGTTTTGACGTGGCGGTGGGGGCGCGGCGCAAGGAGCGCCTCGCCGACCTCGTCGACGAGATCGCCCGGGAGACGGGGAAGGCCGCGTACGCGGCGGCGCTCGACGTGACGAGCGTGCCAAGTATCGACGCGTTCGTGCAAGGTGTCATCGGGCACTTCGGCGTGGTGCATGTCCTCGTGAACAACGCAGGGAAGGCCTTGGGGCGGGATCCGGTGGAAACCGCGGACGAGGCCGATTGGCAGGAGATGCTCGACACGAACGTGATGGGTCTCATGCGGATGACGAAGCGTTTCCTGCCCCACATCGTGGCCTCCGGCGACGGCCACATCGTCAACCTCGGCTCCATCGCGGGCCACGAGTCGTACGCTGGGGGCAGCGTGTACTGCGCGACGAAGTTCGCGGTTCGGGCCATCACCGAGGCGCTGCGCCACGAGCTGCTGGGCAAGCCGGTGCGCGTGACGTCCATTGATCCGGGCATGGTGGAGACGGAGTTCAGCCTAGTCCGGTTCCACGGCGACGCCGCCGAGGCCGCGAAGGTGTACCAGGGCGTCCGGCCGCTCACGGCGGACGACATCGCGGACTGCATCGTGTTTGCGGTCACGCGGCCGGCGCACGTGAACATCGACGAGATGATTGTGACGTCCATCGATCAGGCGGGCGCCCGCGTGTTCCATCGAAGGGGGACGACTTCGTGACGGCATTCCTGATCCAACCGGACGATCTCGCCGCGCGGCTCGGCCAAGACGAGCTCGCCGTCTTTGACTGCCGGTTTCAGTTGTCGGACCCGGAGGCTGGAGAGCGCGCGTATCGGGAGGCGCACATTCCCGGTGCGTACTATCTCCACCTCGACCGGGATCTGTCTTCGCCTCCACGCGAACACGGCGGGCGCCATCCGTTGCCCGACTGGAACCGGTTCGCCGCGCGGCTTTCGGCGTGCGGCGTCCGCCCGCACTCCACGGTGGTGGTCTACGACGCGGGCGAGGGGATGGCGGCGCGGGCGTGGTGGCTGATGCGGCACATCGGGCTTGCGGACGTGCGGATCCTGGATGGCGGATGGAAGCGATGGGCGAGGGAAAAGAGGCCAGTGACGCCTGTGGTGCCCGAGTCTCGGCCGGGCGGCGTGGAAGTTCGGCTGCGCGACGGGGAGACGGTCGACGTGGACGAGGTGCGTCGGGGACTGCGCGAGGGAAGCCTCGTGCTCGTCGACGCGCGCAGCCCCGAGCGGTACCGAGGGGATGTCGAACCTATCGATCCGAAAGCCGGGCATATCCCGGGCGCCTTGAACCATCCGTGGGAGCGGGGGCTGAAGGAAGACGGCACGTGGCGTTCGCCCGAAGAGCAGCGCGCTCGCTTTGCAGATCTGGCGAAGTGTGGGAAGCCCATCGCCGTGTACTGCGGATCGGGCGTGACGGCCTGTTCCACGCTCTTCGCGCTTGAACTCGCGGGCATCCCGGCGAAGCTGTATCCGGGGAGCTGGAGCGACTGGGTCTCGTATCCCGAAAATCCCGTCGCCACAGGGGATGAACCGGGGGCGTGGGCGCCATGAGGACGCTTGGCGCCGCGGAGGCGAAGGAGCGTCTTGAGGCGTGGCGCGGCTCCCGGGTGTACGTGCACCTCGAGGTCAATCCGGAGGCGTACCTGCGCAACGCGAGCGCGACCCTCGACGAGGTGGGCATGTTCGGCGACGGGCTGTACCGCCTGCATCTTCGTTTTCGCGATCCGGACGGCCTGCTCTACATCCAGGATGTGACCGAGTTTGTCGAAGACGGATCGGCGCTCGTCGCAATGGGCCTCGATGGCCAGAATCGCGTCCGGCAGACGCTGACCGTGAGCCTAGCGCCGCTCGACGTGGGAAAGGTGGGATGAGCGCATGGCGACCGTCATGGGCGTGTTCGCCCACCCGGACGACGAGACGTTCATCGCAGGAGGCACCTTCGCGCGCCTGGCGGCCGAGGGGCACCGCGTCGTGATCGCCTGCGCGACGCGCGGGGAGATGGGCCGCCGGCTCGGCGTGCCGCTTCGAGCCACGCGCGAATCCCTGGGCGCGCTTCGCGAGCAGGAGCTTCGCGAGGCGTGCGCCGCGCTCGGCGTGAGCCGCCTCGTCCTCCTGGGCTACCGGGACAAAGAGGTCGAGATGGTGCCGGAGGACGAAGGGGTGTCCCGGCTGGAATCGCTCTTCGCCGAGGAGCGACCCGACGCGATCATCACGTTTCACGATCCGCTCGGCGGCCATCCGGATCACGCGGCCATCGGGCGCTTGGCGACGGCGGCCTTCGGCCGATACCACCGCACCCACCCCGAAGCGCGCCTCTTTTACCTTGCGTGGGGGGACGATCTCGCCGCCTTCAGGCGATATCCGCAGCCGGCGAAGGCGCTCGTCGAGGTGGACGTGCGCGCCTATCGCCGCCAGAAGCTCTTGGCGTTTCGAGCCCACCGCACGCAGTCGGAGCTGGATGGCGCCATCTGGGGAAACGAGGAGAAGGCCGTCCACCGCATGCGCCATCGCGAGTACTTTGTGCTGAGCCAGGGGCCAAATCTCAGACGACCGGGAACGTTGATCGACTGAAAGCGGGGCGAAACCACATGTACGACATCTACGGAGAATCGGCACTGCCCGCAGACGTGCGCCAGCGCCTGCGCATCACGCGCGATCTCGCCCGTCGTTTCCACGATCGGGCGCCGGAGCACGATCGCGTGGGCGACTTTCCGTTTGAGAACATCGAGGATCTGAAGGCGTCGGGTTACGTGCGCTGGACCGTGCCTGTGGAATACGGGGGGCTTGGCCTAAGCCTCGAGGAGATGCTCATGCATCAGGAGGTGCTCGCCAAAGGAGACGGATCGACCGCGCTCGCAATTGGCTGGCACGTGGGCATTTTGCTTCACCTGCGCGAGACGGGGGCGTTCCCGGACGAGCTGTTTCGCATGGTGTGCGAGTCCGTCGTGAAGGAGGGCGCGCTCATCAACAGCTGCGCCACGGAGCCCGCCACGGGGAGCCCGAGCCGCGGCGGCAAGCCGGAGACCACCGCAGTGAAAGTGCCCGGCGGGTATCGGATCACGGGCCGCAAGATATTCAGCACGCTCTCCCCAGCGCTCACCTGGATCATGGTGACCGCCACGGTGGCGGACGAAGACGTGGTGGGGCAGTTTCTCGTTCGGCAGGAGGACGTGGAAATTGTCGAGACGTGGGACACGCTCGGCATGCGCGCCACCGGCAGCCACGACATCGTGCTCAAGGACGTGTTTGTGCCGGAGGAGCGGGTGATTGTGATTCAGCGCCCGGGCGTGCAGGCGGAGCGCAGGCCGGACGGCAGCGGTTGGCTGCTTCACATTCCGGCGTGTTACCTCGGCATCGCCCTCGCGGCGCGCGACTTTGCGCTGGAGTACGCCGCGACGTACCGGCCCAACACGTTGCCGCATCCCATCGCGGAGGTGCCGCACGTCGAGCAGAAACTCGGCGAGATGGAGCTCAAGCTGCTCGCCGCCCGCACGCTCCTGTACGATCTCGCCCGCCGTTTCGACGCGGCCACGCCGGAGGAACGCGTCAAGTTGCAGCCCCAGTTCGGCGCGGTGAAGACGCTCGCGACGAACGCCGCCAATCAGGTGGTGGATCTCGCCATGCGAATTGTCGGCGGCCGCAGCCTTTCGCGCGCCCTGCCGCTCGAGCGGTACTACCGCGACGTCCGGGCCGGCCTACACAATCCGCCGATGGACGACGTGGTCTACCGCAACCTCGCGAAGGCCGCGCTCGCTCGGCGCGCCGCGGGGCAGGCGAAGGTATGACCTACAGGGTGGCCTGCGCGCTTGCCGCGCAGGAGGCCGCCCTGGCCACGCTCAGGACGTCTTCTGTTTGGCAAAGTCGATGTAGCCGGCGCTTCCGTCCCGGTTGACAAACAGGTCCACGGCCTCGTAGTCCTGCCCGTTAAATCGGATCTTGCCGTTCGAGGCGTACAGCACGCCCTCCGGCGTCTTCTTCTTCACGCCGATGCCGGGAAAGAGCAGTTGCTCGTGGCCATTCATGTACAGATTTGCCGTGTAGATCACCTGGCCGTTTTGCACGTGTTTCTCCAGGTTCCAGGCCTCGCCCACCGAATTGGACGGAACGGCCTTCGCGGTCACGTGCACTCGGATTTCGCCGCCGGGCAGCTTGTCGTAGCTCGTCGGATACGGCACGCTTCCTCCAATGCGGATTTTGAGCAACACGGCGGCGAGCACGACGATAAAGATCCAGAAGTACTGGCGAAAGCGGGCGTCGCGCAACGTCTCGCACCTTCTTCACGACTCTTGAATTTGAATGGATTCGATGTACGCAGTCTTGAGCGGATAGCTGTCCTCCTGCGTGATGGGATTCGTGGTCACCGGAATGGCGGCGATCTTGTCGATCACGTCCATCCCCGAGATGACGCGCCCGAATTCCGTGTACCGGTTGTTGGGCGGCTGAAACACCTGCGTGTCATTCGCCGTGCAGATGAAAAACTGGCTGCCGCCCGTGTGCGGCTGGCCCGTGTTGGCCATGGCCACGATGCCCTTGGTAAACGGCACCTGGTGGCTCAGTTCGTCGGGGATGGTGTAGCCTGGGCCGCCCGTGCCGTCGTTGCGCGGATCGCCCGTCTGGATGACGAAGTTTTTCACGATGCGGAAAAACGTGCAGTCGTGATAGAAGTTGTGCTCCGCCAGGAACACGAAGTTGTTGACGGTGACGGGCGCGTCCTTGGCAAACAGCTCGATGGTGAACGTCCCGTAATTGGTGTGCACAATGGCGTCATACGTCTTGTTCGGGTTGATGAACATCTTGGGCATGCTCGTCCACTGTTCCGTCGACGTGTGCAGATACGGCGGATTCGCCGTGTCGAGCGTCTGATTGCCCTCGTTCGACGCAGAATTTAGGGCGTTCGTGACGGTTTCATTCGACGTGTTTCCAGAAGTCGTGTTGTTGGCGGCCGTGCCGCAGCCCGTCAACGAGAGCAAAGCCGCGAACGACACGCCCGCGAGCATGGTGCGACGTTTCATGGATCTGCCTCCTCATGAGCTTGAACCAACGCTCATCATATCACAAGCGCTATCATCGCCATGGTTCTATGAGCGCACGTTGAGGCGGTCAAACACCGCCTGAAGGAACGACTGGGCGTCCGAGCCGTCCGAAGAGATGACGTTTCCGTCCATCACGACGGGGCCGGGTTCGAAGATGGCATGGCGGAAGAGGGGCTCGTGCGCTTGCACGACGCTCACGGGCGCCGTGAAGCGCAGTCCGCCCAGGATCCCTCCCGAAGCGAGGCACAACAGTCCTTGGGCGGAAGCGGCGAAGTAACCGCCCGTCGTCGAAAAGCGGCGCAGGTAGCGGTGCAGGCGCAGATCGCCCCAGCTGTCGGCTTCGTATAGGCCACCTGGGATCACGCAAAGGCCGGCGTCCGGCGGCACGGGTTCCTCGACGCCACCGTCCGCCTGGATGACGAGTCCCTCCGCCGTCTGGCAAGGGCGCCCGTCGAGCGTGATGACGCGGGCGCGGCGATTCAGCCGGCGAAGCCCTTCGAGAACCAGCGCTACGTCGCCCAGGCGAGACCATGGAAGTGCGACAAATACAGCTCTCATGGCGAGGCTTGTCCTCTCGTTTCGATTGGAGTCCATCGTAATCGTAACAGAATGGACGGGATCGCACATCCCCATTGGGGTTTCTCGATGGGCTGCGACGTGGTAGTCTCTGATCTTGCTGACGCCACGGTGTGGGAGGGACGGCCGTTGTGCTTGATGTGAAGGACATCCTACGTGGACTGAATCCCGAGCAGCGGGACGCCGTCACCACCACGAGCGGTCCGCTCCTCGTGGTGGCGGGGGCGGGAAGCGGCAAGACGAGCGTGCTCACGCGGCGCATCGCTTACCTCATCGCGCACGCTGGCGTGGCGGTGCACGAAATTCTCGCCATCACGTTTACGAACAAAGCGGCGCGCGAGATGAAGGCGCGCATTCGCGATCTCATCGGCCCTCGCGCGGACGATCTCTGGATGGGGACGTTTCACAGCATCTGTGTCCGCATTCTGAGGCGCGAGGCGGATAGGCTCGGGTACCAGCCGAATTTCACCATTCTCGACGCCGAAGACCAGGAGGCCTTGGTCCAGCAGTGCTTGCTCGATCTCGGCTACGATCTCAAAACGAACGACGCCCGCTCCATCAAGCACCGCATCTCGCAATGGAAGAACGAGGGCGCCACGCGCGCCGTCAACGAGTCCAACCCGTCGGATCTCATCGCGGATCGGGTGATGGAGCTCTACAATAAGCGCCTTTTCGCTGCGAATGCGATGGACTTTGACGATCTCATCGGTCACACGGTCCGGCTCCTCGAGCAAAACGACGACCTGCGTGAAAAATATCAGGACAAGTTCCGGTATGTGCTCGTGGACGAGTACCAGGACACAAACGGCATCCAGTTCCGCCTGCTTTGCCTTCTCTGTGCGAAGCACCGCAACCTGTGCGCGGTGGGGGATGCGGACCAGGCCATCTACGCCTGGCGCGGCGCGGACAGCGAGCACATGTTGCGGTTCGAGCGGGACTTTCCGGACGCGAAGATCGTGTTGCTCACGCGCAACTACCGCTCGACGCAGGAGATCCTGGACGCGGCGAACAGCGTGATTGCCCACAATCCGCGGAGGCGGCCGAAAGAGCTTCGCTCCACGCGCGGGCATGGCGACAAGCCCCTAGTCGTGCGGCTGCCCGACGGCGCGGCCGAAGCCCAATACGTGGCGGAGGCCATCGAGGAGCACGTGCGAAATGGGGGAAGGTACGAGGACTGCGCGGTGCTGTATCGGGCCAATGCGCAGTCGCGCGCCGTAGAGGAAAAGTTGCTTGAGCGCGCGATTCCCTACACCGTGGTGGGCGGGATGACCTTCTACGATCGGCGTGAGGTCAAAGACGTGCTGGCGTATCTGCGGGTCCTCGTCAATCCGCAGGACGAGATCTCGCTTCTTCGGATCATCAATCGTCCGAAGCGAGGGTTGGGCGACACGGCGGTGGACAAGCTGCTGGAATTCGCGCACGCCGAGGGCATGAGCTTGTACGAGGCGCTTGCGCGCGGCGAGGAGGCTGGGCTGTCTGAGCGCGCCGCGGAGGCCGCGCGCCAGTTTCACGCCTCGCTGCAGGAACTTGCGCTCTGGATGGAGGGCATGGCCGTCTCGGAGTTTTTGGCGGAAGTCTTGCACGCCACGCGCTACCGCGAGATGTACCTTGAGTCGGGAAAGAAGGAGGACCTCGCCCGCGTCGAGAACATCGATGAGCTGTTCAGCGTGACGAGATCGTTTGACGAGCGCCGGGGCGGGACGGTGGCGGAGTTCCTCGCGGAGGTGAGCCTGCTCTCGGATATCGACAAGGAGCGCCATCGCGGCAAGGGATCCGTCAGGTTGATGACGCTCCACGCGAGTAAGGGGCTTGAGTTTCCTGTGGTGTTCCTCGTGGGCATGGAGGAGGGGCTTTTTCCCCACGCGCGGTCGCTCGACGATCCGCTGCGCATCGAGGAGGAGCGCAACCTCTGCTACGTGGGCCTGACGCGCGCCATGGACAGGCTCGTGCTCACGCATGCCGCCTGGCGCACGCTGTACGGCCAGACGGTGGCGCGCGAGCCGTCGCGATTCCTCGCCGAGATCCGCGAAGAACTCGTCGTGCGCGTCGATCTCGCCGAGGCCCTGGAGCCGGAGGTTCTGCGCCCCGGCGATCGCGTGGTGCATCCGCAACATGGGCAGGGCATTGTGCTTTCCATCGAGTCGCACGCCGGAGAGGAACGCGTGCAAGTGATGTTCCATCCATCCATAGGGATGAAATGGGTGTCGAAGAAAGGATTACGGACGGACGGCGCCGTCGTGGTACAATGAGACGAGCGCATCTGCGCCGCTGGATTCGCCATCACAGGGGGCTACCGCTTTGATGTACTGGATCATCGTCCTCAGTGTGCTCGCAGCGTTGATCGCAGCATACACCGGCTTTTACTTCTGGGCGCGCAAGCGCCAGCGCCAATTTGACGAGCAGTTTTTGGCGCACAAGCAGCGCTTCGAAGTGTTCGTTCTTTCGAAGCGGCGCGTCCGTGAACGCGGCAAGCAGGGCATCGCGCGCTTCGTGCCGCTCACCACGTACCAGGTGGTGGGACGCGTCACGCTGGGGCAGACCATGAAGGGCCTGCACGTGCATCGGACGGCGAACGTGACGTTCCGCACGACCAAAGAGGAGTACGACAAAATCGAGGTCAACCGGAAGTACCGCATGGACATCGCGGGCGACTTCATTGGCAATGTCGTAGGGGAGGTCACCAATAAGCGCCGGCGCGAGCTCGAAAGGAAGCGCCAGGAAGAAACGGCGAGTCGGGGAAAGGGCATTCGGCGGTTCTCGTTCGCGCGGCGCAAGCCGGACTGAGCCGCCGCGCAATTGGGCGGGCACTTGCATAGTGTGATGTCGACATCTCCAAGGGAGGTCGACATCATGCCGAATCGAA
The DNA here is from genome assembly GCF_057538885.1 of Alicyclobacillus sp. CIJ1. Classification (NCBI taxonomy): domain Bacteria; kingdom Bacillati; phylum Bacillota; class Bacilli; order Caryophanales; family Alicyclobacillaceae; genus Alicyclobacillus; species Alicyclobacillus sp. CIJ1. The sequence continues at coordinate 162,389 of NZ_BAAJPH010000143.1, forward strand.
ACCGCCCCCGCCGCGCGGGCCCCAAGCGTTCGCGCGCGCGTTCCAACGCACACGCCCGCGGGCGCCGGAACCCGGCTCATCCGCCTGGCACCGAAGAGGTTCGCTATCGCCCTCGCCGTCCCGAAGACGACGACTGGATTGTGCAACTCGCTCGCCGGGAATTGGGCGACGTGCACGAGCAGGCGTTTGGCGAACCCTTTCCCGAGGCGGAGTTGCGCCAATACCTTCAGTCGGGCATGCCGACGGTCGTGATCGAACGAAACGGGAGGCCCGTGGGATTCTATTCGTACCTGCCCAGTGCGGAAGGGAAAGTGCATGTGAGTGCGCTGGTGATTGACTCGAAGTTTCAGCGCAAGGGCATTGGCCGAAGGGCGATGGAGAACCTGGAGGCCGAGGCCAAGCGCATGGGGGCGCACACGCTCGAGGTGTTTATCCAGGACGTGAATCCGAAGAGCCTCGCGTTCGCCAAGCAGCTGGGCTTCCGCGAAGTGGCGCGCATGGAGCCGAGGACTCTCGTCTTGTGGAAGGTCATCTCTTCGGGACCCGTCCTTCCGCCTGTGGCCATGCCGTTCTGATCCGACGATACCCAGCTTCGCTTGGACAGGTGGGTTGCATCGCGGTCGCGTGTGCGCGTATGCTAAAAGCGTATTGGAGGGATGGATCATGATGAACGACGTGACCTCCACAGAAGCGCGCATTCGCGAAGCGATTGAGTCCATTCGCGAAGCCATCCAGCAGGATGGCGGCGATGTGGAATTTGTGTCGTACGACGACTTGTCGAAGACCGTCTACGTCTCGCTTCAGGGTGCCTGCGTGGGTTGCCCGGCGAGCGTCATGACGTTGAAGATGGGGATTGAGCGCGCGGTCAAGAAGGTAGCGCCGGACGTGGAATACGTCGAAGCCGTCTGAGACCGCGCCGTGGCCCGAATGGGCGCCGCCCGGTCAAGGGCGGTTTTTTTGTACCGCGGGCAGATGGGATACAATGGATGACAAGAGGATTCGGACATGGACGTGCGTGTGAACCCAGGGGGAATTTCGATCTCCCTGCCGAAGCCCCCTCGGCCGATGCCTTGGGTGGAGGCGCTCTCCCAGGCGCTGCATGTCCCGCAGTCGCACGTTCGGCATCTGCTTCGGCAGGGGGCCGTTCGCGTGCGGGGCAGCGCACCGGGCCATCTCGAGATGTGGGATCGACCCACGCAGGTGTGGATCGACGAAAAGCTACATCCTGTCGACGTGGCGCCCGCCACGCTGCCGCCGATTCGAGTATTCTACAATGATTCCAGTCTTTTGGTCGTGGACAAGCCTGCGAATTTGCTCGTCCACAGCGACGGAAGCGGCGCGCCGACGCTCGACGCGTGCGTGCAGCGATTCCTGAACGAGGAAGGGGCGGGACGCGCGTATCACGTGCACCGGCTGGACCGCGGCACCACGGGTTGCGTGCTCTACGCGAAGCATGGACTCATGCTTCGCGCGATGGACGCGGAGCTTGCCGCCGGGCGGGTGCGGCGCACGTATCTCGCCGTCGCGTGCGGGGCTCGCATTCGACCAGGGGTGGTGTCCGCGCCCATTGGGCGGGATCGCCACGTGTCGGGCCGATACCGCGTGTCGCGGACGGGCAAGGCCGCGCACACCCATGTGGACGTGTTGGACGAGGCCATCCAGGGCGGCGTGCGGTGGACGCTCGTCAGGCTTCGCCTGGAGACGGGGCGCAGACATCAGATCCGCGTTCACCTGTCGGCGATGGGAGCGCCCGTAGTCGGCGATACACTGTACGGCGGGGCGCCGCATCCGGCGCTTCCGCCAGGCCAACTCGCGTTGCACGCCGCGCGGCTCCAATTTTGCCACCCCTATACGGGGGAGGACGTCGAGGTGTACGCTCCCCTGCCGCCGGCATGGGAGGCGCTCGCCGCCGCCGTGGGCCTTTCGCTCGACTGTCTCAAAAGGGAGTGACGTTGTGCGAACCCGCTTTCAACAGGCCCAGGCATTCGCGCGCCGGCTCGGCGCGAATTGCTTGGCGCACGATATCACGTCGCTCGCCGCCCAGATTTCGTTCTATGCGATGTTCTCGCTTCTTCCGCTCCTCATTCTCGTGATGTACGGGGCGAGCCTCGTGGTACCGCATCGCATCATTGTAGAGATGGTGCTCGGCGCGCTCAGGCCCTACTATCCTGACCTGCAAAACGCGAATCAGATGCTGGAGAATAGTCTCAACAAGCTGAGCGACATCGGCGCCCGCGCTGGTTTCGTGAGCTTCCTTTCCTTGGCGTGGTCCGCCACCAGCGCGCTCATCGCGGTCCAGCAGGCGCTCGACCGCATCTTCGAGGTGGGCGTACCGCGGTCATTCCTGGCCCGCCGCGCCATCGCAGCGCTCTTCCTCGTGGCGCTGGTCATCGTGGCCGTCGTGTCCGCGCTTGCGATGGCCATCTACCCGTGGGTCGTGCATCACATTCCGGCGGGCACGTGGCTCGTGACCGCGTTCACCCGTTTTTCGGGCGTCACGCGCGTGCTCTACCCCTTGTCGCTCTTTGTCACCTGCTTCGTCGTGTACCGGTACCTCCCGTCGAGGCGGGTCAACCTCAACTGCACCATCCTGGGAGCACTGGCCGCCACGGTCCTGCTCGATCTCGCGAGGTTGCTCTTCGTCGTGTACGCGGCGTACGCCGTGACCTATCACGCGGTGTACGGCGGGTTGACGGTGGTGATTCTGCTTATCTTCTGGATGTACATTGCGCTCATCATTCTGCTGTTGGGCGCCGAGATCGCGTGGCTGCTCGAGCAGGCGGGGGGAGATCCGGGAGGTGCTGAGCCATGACCCGTGCGTTTGATGGCGCGTTTCCCGACCAGCTGAGTCTGGTCGGCATGGTTTTCTATGCGTATCACGGCGTGTATCCCGAGGAGCGGAAACTCGGCCAGCGCTTCACTGTGGACGTCCACATGCACGGCGACTTTCGCCGCGCCGGGGAGGAGGACGATCTCGACCACGCCGTCAATTACGCCGCGGTGTACGACGTGGTGCGCGCGGCCGTCGAGGGGGAGCCTGTGCGGCTCATCGAGGCGCTGGCGGAGCGCATCGCGCGCCGAGTGCTCGCCGCCTTCCCCCTGGTGGGCGCCGTCGAGGTTGCCGTCGAAAAGCCGGGAGCGCCCGTGCCGGGGCCGATGGAGACCGTGCGCGCGGTGGTGCGCCGAACGCGCTAGGGACTACGCCATGCGCCGATATAAGTGCGTCGCGTAATAGAAGAGAATCGGGGTCACGCCGAAGCGATAGATCCGCCGGCGCGAGGCGGCAAGGTGCGCGGCGGATCGCGTCTTGGGATCCGAAAGATACATGCCCATGAGCCCGTGGACGACATACCGGTGAATGATGCCGCCCGGGATGTCCTCGGTTCGTTCTACGCCTTCGGCGGCGAATTGCTCGATCCGCTCCCAGGCACGCGCCGGATCGCGGTAACAGGCGACAAAGTTGAAGTCCCCGCGGGCCTCGTCCTCGAGGGCGTCGATCCAGTAGTCGAGCAGGATGTGCAGGCCGCAGATGTAAGGGAAATATTGTTGGTGGAGTTTTTGTACGTCGGCCGGCGTGATGGGTTCGGTGGCGGCCAAAAACAGGGCAAACATGCCCAGGGTCGATCCGGTGGCGGCCGCCCACTCGTGCCAGGCGACGCCTGGGTACCCGGCGAGATGCTGCCGGGACCAGTTCAGGAGCCGGTGTTCGCGTTCTTCGACCGGGGCGTGCTTATGCTCCTGCAGCTCGCTGTACCGCCGGGCATACCAGTCCACCTGAGATTCCACCGCGCGGTAATGCGGGAGCTGTTCCAACGCTTGCTGGCAGGTTCGGACGAGCGATTCGAGATATCCGCCGTCGTCCCGGTAGGCGTAATGTCGATAGTAGTCCGAAGGGGGTGTGCCGGGATGGACGGCGTCCTGAAGGCTCCGATGAAGGATCTGAAAGGCGACGGGATCGCAGACGCCGGCGCGATCGCACAGGTTGTCCAGGTAGTCGCTGATGGTCTGGAGCGACACGATGGCCTGGACGAGGTGGGGCATGTGTTTCGGGTTCGCGGCCGCGTAGACGGCCCCTCCGTCGGCGTGGAACTGCTTATCTCGCAGGCTGGCGAGCGCCTGTTCGCGCAGGAGTTCGTCCGGGATGGCCTCCGCTCGCGCGCGCCATCTGGCGAGCTCGGCGCGCACGAGCGGCATCACGCGGCGAAACAGCCTGTAGAGAAATTGGCTATGGGTGAGTTTGGAGCCGTTTGGCATCCTTCATCCTCCGTTCCGGGGCGCCTTACCTGCGGTCAAACAGTTCCAGGAGCTGCTGAAACCATCCTGCGCCTCCTCCGCTTCCTATCGTACCCGAAGTCTCCGATTTTACGCTCGCGCCATTCTGGGGCGCAGGCGTCGAGGACTGTGGCGGCGATGGGGGCTGCTGCGCGGTGTAAGGCGCGTACGGAGAAAACGGGATGGCGTGATGATGCACCGGCCAGTGCGCGGGATGGTACGGGTGGAGCGGCGCATGATACACCGGCGGCGTGGCCGGCGGAATGAGGCCCCTGCGTTTCATGCCGTGATGGAGCATGGTGAAGAGCGTGCGCACCTTCTCGTCCTGGGCGATGTTGAACGCGAGCCCGCCGAACTTGATGAAGGAATCGAGTTTCACGTCGATCACCTCCCGCGGTCATCCCGATCCTATTCCGCGGGCACGCCGCGCGATGGCGGCGTTTACCGGGTATTGAACTGGAAACGCGCGGGCAGGTGTGGGCCATCGTGCAGATGGCGAGGATTTCACGTATCATGGTTGGAGAACTTCAGCGAGAGAGGAGAGCCGCGATGTCGAGTGTGAGCACGACCGCGCCCCGCTTCGCGCAGCGGTTCCTTGAGGTGGCCGATTGGCTCGAGGCAAAGGGCGCGTCTCGATATGCGGACCGCATCCGCAGCATCCTGGCGGACAGCGAGGCCGTCACCACCTACACGGCAGCCTTCTGCGGGCTGTTTTCCGCGGGAAAATCAAGCCTCGTCGGCGCGCTGGCAGGCAAGCGCCTGAGGACCGGCGCCAATCCGACCACGGCTGAGGTGGAGGCCGTCGAGGTGGAAGTCGAAGGCGGCACGCTGCGGCTGCTTGACACGCCGGGCATCGATTCGACGGACGAGCGGCACCGAGAAGCCACCATGAATGCGCTGTATCAGGCCGATCTCGTCGCGATCGTGACCGACTACCAACACGTCGAGGCCGACGCGAATCTCGAGTTGCTCCAGATGTTCACCGCGAGCGACAAGCCACTTCTTTTGATCGTGCACCAGGTCGACAAGCACCTCGAGGCGGAACTGCCATTTGAAGCGTTCGCCGAGAGCGTGCGCGAGCTCGCCGCTGACTACGGTGTGGATGCGTCGCGGGTGTTTTTCACGGCCGTTAGGCCTTCGGCGCACAGCCAACTGGACGAGCTGCGTGCGTTTCTCGTCGCAACCGCCGAAGCCGCGCTCGGCACGGATGGCGAGCCGATGATCCGCAGGCTGATCGAGGTGGCCCGGGAGGGTGTGAGCGCCTGTTACGAGTTCGAATGGGAAAAGCGGGCGAAGGCCGTCGAGGAGGTCCTTGGTCGCGCGCCGCAGACCCTGGACGAGGCCCGCGAGTGGCTTTGGGACGCCAAGCGCCGCGCCGAGGCGCTTGCGCAGGAGGAAGCGGAGCAGAGACAGCGCCTGAAGGCGCTCGTTGAAACGCTGAGAGACGGCTGGCTCCGGGCGGTCGATCTCGCCCAAATCGCGCCCTACGACACGGCGGAAAAGGGGCGGCGGTACGTCGACAGCCTGCGCGCCGACTTTAAAGTGGGCATGTTTCGGTCTGCGAAGAAAACCGAGGCGGAGCGCGAGGCCAGGTTGCTGGCGTTTGTGGACGATCTCGCCGAGAAGGTGGAGAACTTCCTCACGCGACCGCTCTCCGCCGAGATGGCCCAGCAGATCCGCGAGGTGGGCCTGCAGGCGGCCGCAGAAGAGCGGCTCATCGAGCGGTGTCAGGGACTCCGCGTACCTGTCGACGCGGCGTACGTTCAGGCGTGCGTGAAGCCGGGATCGCTCGTCTCCGCGGAGTACGGGCATCAGTTCGTCCGGGATGTGCAGGACCGGGTGCGTCGCGACATGCGAGCTCAGGTTCAAGAGATTGCGGAGGCGCTTGCGGCAGCGGTCGAGGAGCGAATGCAGACGGAAGAGCAGAAGCGGGCCCCCGAGCGGGACGCCGCCGAACGCTCGTGTCAGGTGCTGCGAAGCTACGTGGAGCTTGGGGAAGAGTACGAGAGCGCGCTCGCAGCGGTGACGCAAGGGGAGGTGCCGCGCGGTGAGTGAACGGGATCGCGCGCTATCGCGCCTTCGCGAGATGCGCTCGCTCGTTGCAGGCGTCGAGGGGGTCGATCTGCGGCCGCTCGACCGCGCCATCGAGCGACTGGAGCAGAAGGCGACCACCATCGCGGTGTTCGGCGCGTTTTCGGCAGGAAAGTCGTCGCTTTTGAACGCGCTTCTGGGTCGGCCGCTTCTCGCCGTATCCCCGCAGCCCACGACGGCGGCCATCACGAGTATTCATCCTGGCGGCGGCCGCGGCACGTCTGTGCGCATTACGGCCAAGTCTCGCGACGAACTCTGGCAGGACGTGCGGGCTCTGCTCGATGCCCTTTCGCTCACTGCAGCCGATTTGGAAGAGGCGATTCGCGTCGCGTCCGGACTGTCGCCCGCCAAGTTTCCCATTCAATTGAGGCGGCACGTACGGTTCTTAAAGGCGCTCGCGGAGGGCTATCCGGACATGGGGACCCGCATCGGCGAGCAGTGGGAGGCTTCACTCGAAGAGCTCCGCGATTTTTCCGCCGACGAGAAGCGCGCGGCGTACGTCAGCCAGGTGGATGTGTGGGCTGATTCGCCGCTTGGCAAACGCGGTTTCATCTTCGTGGACACACCCGGTGTTGACTCCATCCACCGCCGTCACACGAACGTCGCGTTTCATTACATGCGCGAGGCGGACGCGATTGTCTTCGTCATGTACTACACGCACGCGTTCAGCCAGGCGGATCGGGAATTTCTGCTGCAGCTGTCGGGTGTGCAGGATGTCGCCGGAACGAACAAGCTGTTTTCGGTCGTGAACGCGGTCGATCTCGCCGAAAGCCGTGAAGAACTCGACGCTGTGTTGGAGCGAGTGAAGCAGGACGAGCGCAGGCTCGGCGTGCGCGAGCCACGGGTGTACCCGGTGTCGGCGCAGCTCGCGCTTGCGGCCCGGGCGCTTGCTGCAGATCCCCACGACGAGGTGGCGCTCGAGATTGCGCGCGCTCGTCTAGGCCGAAGTGATTTCGAGCCGACCGCTGAAGCCATCGTCCATCTCGAGCGTCGCGCAGGTCTCGCTGCGCTGGAAGCGGACCTGGTGGATTACTGCACGCGCGAGGCAGATCGGCTGGCGCTGGATCTCGTCGAGCGGACTCGCCAAGCCCTGGTGCGCGACGTGGAAGCCGCCCTCGAAAAGGTGACGCTGGCCATCACGAACGACGAAGCTGCGCGCGACGGACAGCGGTCGGAGATGGCTCGTGCCCGCGGGCTGGTGGACGAGGCGGCGTCGTCCGTCGAGGCGCGGGCCGTACCGCCTCTTCAGCGGGAGTTGCAGGAGCTTTTGTTCCACGCTGGCGAGCGTGTGCGTTTTGCGTATCGCGACATGTTCCGGGAGGCGTTTCATCCCGGCCGTTTCCGCCTCGGAAATCCGCAGGACAAGCTTCGCGAAGCCGCGCGCGAGTTTGCGGAGGCCATCGGCCGTCGCCTCGAGATTGAGCTTCGGACCTTCGCCCTCCGCGCGGAGCAACTGGCGGTCAAGGCAGCGGCCCAAGAGGCCGCGCGGCTCGCGGAAGAATGGCCTGTCCACGCCGTCCCCATCCGGGATCCCGACGTATCGCTGGATTTGGACGCCGCAGACGAGGCCGTCGCCTTCGATGACCGCGTGCTTCATCCGCACTTCCGTCACTTTCGCTCCGCCAAGCAGTTCTTCGAGGAGGGCGGGCAAACGGCGATGATGGACGCGGCGATGCCCGCCGTGATGGAGCAGGTGAAGAGGAAGCTGGATGAGAGCGGCGGGCGCTTGGCCAAGCGGGCCGAAGTCGCTCTGGTGGAGTCGTTGCGCGCATTTTATCGCGATCTCGCCGCTTCCCTCGATGCGTTGTCCGCTAATCTGGACGAGCCCGTCGATCCGGCCGAACGGGATCGGCTTGCTGCCATCCTCGCATCGCTCCGGTCCGCTGAAGGAATGAGCGCTTGAAGATTCGGTTTGTCGCCCACGTGCTGGATGGTTAGAATGGAGTAGCGAGAAGGCCTGCCAAGGGGGAGATTGTCCATGCGGCGTCGACGTTGGGAGTACGAGGATTGGCCGAGCGAGAACAGGCGGTGGGGCATGTGGCTTGCGGGCGGGATCGCGCTCCTCGCCATCTCCTACATCCTCGGCATTTGGACAGGCGCGGCGCTTACGCGCGGTCGTTCCCAGACGACCGTGGAGTCCATCCCTCCTCAGACGGGCAACACCACGAGCACATCCGGTGCGCTCACGCCCATCCCTGGCGTCGAGGACACGACCATCGTGACGCAGATCTACAATCGTGTCAAAAACAGCATCTTCACCATCACGGCCGTGTCCGGCGGCAAACCGACGTCGAGCGACGCCGAAGAAGATATCGGCACCGGCTTTCTCATCGATCACAATGGCGATCTCCTGACCAACGCACACGTCGTGGGTTCAGCCACCACCGTGCAGGTGTCTGGTGACAATCGGCAATTCGTGGGCCGCGTGATCGACGCGGATCAACTCGACGATCTCGCCATCGTGCGCATCCCTGCGCCGAAGTCGCTGCAGCCGCTGCCGCTTGGGTCGGTGAAATCTCTTCAGCCTGGCAGTCTGGTCATTGCGATTGGGAATCCGTTCGAGCTCACCTCCAGCGTGAGCTCCGGCATCGTGAGCGGGCTGAACCGTTCGATGTCCGAGTCCAACGGCCACGTCATGAACGGAATGATCCAGACGGACGCGCCGCTCAACCCGGGAAATTCGGGCGGACCGCTTCTGAACGCGGCCGGACAGGTCGTGGGTATCAACACGCTGATTGAGAGCCCCATCGAAGGATCCATCGGCATCGGATTTGCCATTCCCATCGACCGCTTTATCCAGTTGGAGCCGGAGTTGCTCTCGGGCAAGCCGATTGCCCACGCGTGGCTCGGCATTGAGGGCATGGACATCGACAGCTTGATGCAGCAGGCGCTCCATCTGCCCGTTTCATCGGGGGTGTACGTGACCGAGGTGGCCCAGGGCGGCCCTGCGGCCAAGGCGGGGTTGCGCGGGGATTCCAACGCGGCGAAGCTCAACAGCCTGAGCCAGTCGGCCAATCCCTACGCCGCATTGAAGGGCAACGGCGACATCATCATCGGGATCGACGGCAGGTCGGTGTCGAGCATTGAGCAGTTGACCCAGTACATCAACCAGGACGATCCGGGCCAGACGGTGGTCCTGACGGTGCTGCGCGGCGGAAGGACCCTTTATGTGCGCGTGACGCTCGGGACGTGGCCGTCCGGGCAAAATCCGTGAACCGGACGGCCGTGCGGGTCGTCCTTACGGCTGAAGTTACGGCTGAAGGCGAGCGTTGCGAATGGCCTGCTTGCGCTCCTTGGCGACGTGCGACTGGTGAAACATCTTGAGCAGCGCTCGTTTTTCCAGTCGCGACACGTAGGATCGGGAGATGTCGAGCGAGTCGGCCACCTCATTCTGGGTCCACTCGCGCCCGTCGGCGAGGCCAAACCGGAGTTCAATCACCTTGCGCTCGCGCTCGTCGAGGACGTCGAGCAATTGGCGCATGGTGTTGAGTTCCATCCGGCGAGATACCTCGTCCTCCGTGGAGTCGCTCTCGGAAAACAGGATATCGCCGATGGTGATCTCGTTCCCCTCCTTATCCGTCCCGATGGGGCTGTACAGGGAGACGTCCTTGCGCGACTTTCGCTGGGCGCGCAGTTGCATCAGAATCTCGTTTTGGATGCATCGCGCCGCGTAGGTCGCGAATTTGGTCCCTTTGGACGGCTGATACGTGTCCACAGCTTTAATCAAGCCGACCGTGCCGATGGAAATCAGGTCATCCTGATCGATCCCGGACGTATCAAACTTCTTCACGTCGTCGACATCGCCGCGGTTGGGCCATCGTGGAGGCGAGTGTGTGCATTTCCAGGAGATCATTCAGCACTACGGCTATGCGGGCGTCTTTTTCATCATCTTCGTCGAGGCCATCGGATTTCCGTTTCCGGCTGAGACGACGCTGACACTCGCCGGGATCGAATGGTCCAAGGGCGTGTTTCATCTGGTTCCTCTTTGGTTGATGGGGTGCCTCGGCAACCTCGTCGGCTCTGCCGTGGCCTTCTTCATCGGCTGGTTTCTGGGACGCCCGGTCGTGTTGTACTTCGGCAAGTACGTCGGGATCACGGACCAGAAGCTCGACATGGTCAACGAGCGCTTCCAGCGCTACGAGTTGGCCGTGATTTTCATCGCCAAGTTTATCGCGGGCGTGCGAATCATCGTGCCGTACCTGGCGGGCATCAATCGCATGAATCCCGCAAAGTTTTTCACTGTGAACACCATCGCCGCCGTCGTGTGGTCGGGCGCCTTCATCATCGCAGGGAAGTACATTGGTGAAGAAGTGAGCCGCTACTGGCCGTTCCTCAAGCATCACCTCTGGCTGGCTGCCCTCCTCGCCGCCATCCTCGTGGCGCTTTTCATCGCGTTTCGCAGGTGGGAGCGTAAAAAGATGCATGGGTCGGCGCCGAATGCCAAAGGGGACGGTGCCGAGCGCTGATCTCGCGCTCGAACGGGCCGCTGTCGTAGGACATCTCTCCATCCGCATACATGCGAGTGGGGGGTGTTCTTCGTGCAGCGGCCTATTCGCGTGATCTGGCGTTGGGCAGCAGGTGAGATGACCGAGCCGGATCCTGCTCGACTTGCGCGCCTGTGGGCGCAGACGTGGCTGGCGATGTCCGACACGCTCAGGCATACGGGACATTCGACCTCCGGGGGTGGCGCCTGATGTGGACCGCCATCTACACGCGCGTGTCGACCGAACACCAGGCGCAGGCTGGGCATGGGCTTGAGGTCCAGCGGGAGGCGTGCGTGCAGTACGCCCTGTCCCTTGGGGTGGCTCCGCGCGACATCCGCCTCTACGAGGAAGCGGGCGGATCGGGCGAGGACATGGACCGACCGGAACTGATGCGACTCCTCGACGACGTGCGGCGCGGGCTTGTCGATCGCGTCGTCGTGAAACATCCCGACCGCCTGTCGCGCAACGTGGCCGACAAGGCGATTGTGGTGCGGGAGTTATCCGCGTGCGGTGTGAAGCTCCACTTCGTCGATGTGCCGAACTGGGATGAGTCCGACGAAGCGGTGCTTCTCTTCCACGTCATCTCGAGCATCGCCGAGTATGAACTCCGGCAAATTCGGCGGCGCACGCTGGCGGGAAAACTGAAGGCGGTTCGGGGCGGCCGAGTGATGCCATCCGGGGTGGATCCGTACGGCTATCGCTACGAGGGCGGGCGGTACGTCGTGGTACCCGAAGAGGCCGAAGTCGTCCGGCTCATCTATCAATGGTACGGGATCGACGGCCTGAGCCTTCGGGCCATCGCCGAGCGGCTCGACGCCATGGGGGTGCCGACGAAGACGCGCCAGGCGGCGCGCTGGCACCACAGCACAGTGGCGAGGATCCTCGAAAACCCTGTGTATCAAGGTACTTGGTATTACAACCGCAGGTGCACGTCCAAACGGCACGGCGTGAGAGGCGCCCGCCGCGGCCGAGGCCGGCAGGTCGTGGCAGTGCGGGATCCAAGCGAATGGATTGCCGTGTCGGTGCCGGCCGTAGTCAGTCCGGAGCTCGCGCGCTCGGTCGAGCTGCGCAAGCAGGGCGGTCCGCGAGGCGGTTCAACGTCGATGCACACGTTTTTATCGGGCAAACTCGTGTGCGCGCACTGTCAACGCGCATGGCGGCACGAGGCATGTCGGACGGCAGGCGGGATCGTGCGCAAGTTTCGGCGCCCGCCGGGGGAGCGAGGGACCGACCCTTGCGCGTATGGCTGTGCGCGGGTGCCCGCAGACGAGATTGAGCAGGCGGTGTGGCGCGAGCTGGTGCGGCGCATGCGCGCTTGGATCACGAAGGAGGACATCACGGCTGGCGCGAGCCCGGGTGACCCGCTGATGGAGGACGTGGCGCGCCTCCGCAGAGAGATGCGCGCCGCGGCAGAGCGGCGGCATCGCGCGAGGGAGTTATATCTGCGTGGTTATCTGGACCGGAGCGAGGCCCTGCGCGCGATGGCGGAGGAGGCTCGGCGCCTGCGAGAGGGGCGCGCCGAGGCCTGTCGGATGTGCCATGCGCGGCGACATCGGTTGGAGGCGCGGGAGGCGCTCTGGGCGGCGCTTGAAACGCACGAAGGTGTCGAGTTGCGGAGGTTGTGGCTCGAGGCGGCGGTGTCACGCGTCGAGATCGACGCCTCGGGCGGCGAGATTGTCCTCACGCTAGTCGCCCGGATGAGTGATGATTCGGGTCTCGGCGTCGACGACACGTTGGCGACGTGAGCGACCAGGCGGAGGTTGTGCTCGACGAGGATATCGTGCGCCTGTTTGTCCCGATATTTTCGCCAGAGTTCAAAGTACTTGGCCTCGTCCTCCTTGGACAACGGCTGCGGAAATGACTGGCTGGCAAAGCTCGACGCCAGCACAAAGTCGTCGGCCGATCCGGAGAGCAGGGAATGCTTGAACAACGGGGACTCACCTCCGACTGTGCCAAACGGCCGTGCTTCCTAGCCTATGTCGCATGGCCGCAAGGGGTGAGATGTACGCGGCCAGTCCAAGCCCAATCACCTGATGGCCGAGATCGTTCGGATGCACCGGCGCGCGGCCGCCCGCGAGGACGTCGTCGAGGCGGCCTGTGCGGTATCCCGCGATGAGGAGCGGCTCTCGGCCTGCGAACCACGCATCCACCGGAGCGATGAAGGCGCCCAAGCGGGCGCCCACGCGGGTCACAACGCCGTTCAAGCCTCGGATGGCGGACGCGGCGAGAGGCGAGTGCGGAAAGGGATTGTACAGCGTGCACAACACGAGCGGCACGCCGTGCCGGCGGCAGGAGGCCGCGATGAAGGCGAGATCGCCTGCATAGCGCTGGTAAGCTGCGCGAAGCTGGCGGTGCAGGTGGCCTTCGGAGAGAGCGGTGACGGCCGCCTGGACGAGATCGTCCCCGCCAACCAGGACGGCGGCTACGTCTGCGCTCGCAAGTGCCTGTTTGTCCGCCTCCACGGAAGCCGCGAGATCCGCACTTGTCCATCCAGGCTGCGCGACCACGCGCGTTTCCACCGGCGCGCGTACCTCGGCCGCAAGGGCACGCGCTGCCACCTGGGGATAGGCGCGGGTAGGCCGAGACGCGCACTCCCCGTACGCGATGGAGTCGCCCAAATGGAGCACGATCACGCTCATCCACTCCCTGGCCAGCGCCCGCAAGCGAAAGGGGCGTCGGCATACAATGAACCATCGCAACTTCATTCCATGCTGACGCCGCGCAAAACGAGTGGGTCTTTGCCACATTTGGTGCGTGAGGAGAGGAGAACGTGACCGTACGGCCCGAACAAGTGCTCTTGTACGCCGCGACCCAGGGCGATCTCGTCAAGTGTTATGCCGCGGCCGACGTCGCTGGCATTCCGTACAGCCAGTGCACCGGTGATTTTCAAACCGCATGGTCCAAATGCGCGGACGACACCACGCTCGTCATCGCGGTCGGCGGAGCGGCGCTCTATGCGCTTTACTACAACCCGTGTGGTTGGTCCAATCCGGCGGCCATGCCCGCGGGCCACACGCCGTTCACCGTCGAGCCCGCGGGACAGGGCGTGCAGGCGGCGCGGGCCAACGCGTTTGTGAACGCGGCCGGTTACACGGCCCTCGACAGCCTCACGCTCGCCGTGATGCTGTCGTATTACGCCGTGCACGGCGCGTTTCCGCGCGGCTATCCTTCGCTGCCGGCGCAGGAGGTTCCACAGCGCGTGTGCGTGACCGGGAGTTCACCGCACGTGGTGGGCGTCTCGGTTTCGCAAGCGGCCGACCCGTCTCCCAGCGTGTCTACGCCGTCGGTCGGTCTGTACGCGGCGTTCGCGACCGAGCAGGAGGTGCTGCAGGCGTTTCAGCAGGGATGGCCGGGCGTCGCCACCACGGCGGGGCTTGGCACCGAGACCGCTCCCTACACGCGGGTCATCGCATCGCAGCCTGACGTGAACATTGCGCGGGCGTTTGCCGCGACCAACCATCCCGCGTGGTGGCTCTCCTTCTGGACGGTGAGTTGGCCGGCGGCCGGGAGCACATTCTACGAGGCCGGCTACCAGGCCGGAGCCTACGCCGCCTCTCAAATCGAGGCGTATCCCGGCTCGCGCAGACCCGACTTTGTGATTTTGGATCCGGAGGGATACAATAATCCTGCGTCGACGGCGGCGGAGTTCCAGTCGTTCATCCAGGGGTTCGTCGCAGGTGTGAAAAGCGTCTCGGCTCGCCTGCAGCCGGCCTTCTATGTCAATCAGTGGCAGTACGTGACGTATGATCTCCATACCGTCGAGCTGCCGTGTTTTATCGCCATCGCGCCCATCGCAGGCAATCGCCCTATGGTGAACGGCACGAACATCCGCGGCTACATCGCGTATTACGCCGGCTGCCCAGCCGCCCCCTATGTCAGCCAGGTGAAGACGTGGGGCGGATTGTACAATACCGTCCAGTTTCGCGACAGTGGTATCGACTGCCCGCCCGCCTGATGGCGGGTTGCGGGCTTCTCGGGCGGCGACTTGAGGAGGAAAAGGTGTGGCGACATCTCGCGTGGACTCGGAGCGCGCACACGCGTCTTTGCACATGGACAAGCCGATGGATACGGCGCGGATTGAACAGGCGGTCCGCATGATCCTGGAGGCGATTGGAGAAGACCCGGATCGGGAGGGACTGGTGGACACGCCGGCTCGGGTGGCACGCATGTATCAGGAGATCTTTTCGGGGCTCCATCGAGATCCCCAGGAGGAATTGTCGGCTCGGTTCCACGTCGAACACGGCGAAGTGGTGTTGGTGCGGGACATCCCCTTTTATTCGATGTGCGAGCACCACTTGCTTCCGTTTTTCGGAACGGCGCACGTGGCCTATCTTCCGCATAACAACGTCGTGACGGGGCTGTCCAAGCTCGCGCGGCTCGTGGACGTCGTGGCCAAGAAGCCTCAAGTCCAGGAACGCATGACCAACGAGATTGCGGACGCCCTGTCGGATGCGCTCCAGGCGGAAGGCGTGCTGGTCGTGATCGACGCGGAACACCTGTGCATGAGCATGCGCGGCATTCGCAAGCCAGGCAGTCGCACCACGACCATTGCCGCGCGCGGCAAATACGACGAGGACGCGCGGCTGCGCGAAGAGGTCCTGCATCTCATCCGCCTCGGCGTGTGACCTCGCGTTCGGCCCCTCAGCAGCAGTGATGGCGCCTGCGGGAGCGACTCTGGCGCTCGTCGCGATTGGGAAAGTCGTCCTCATCGTCGGAAGAGGGGCCGAGCGCCGCGCGCTCCGCGCGTTCCCCTGCGTGCCCCGATTCAGGCTTCGACCCGGGCGATCCCGGCACGCGTCCCGCGTCCTCGAATGTCCCAAACACCACGGGCTTTCCGCCTTCCACCATGAGCCGTCCTTTCGCGTAGACGCGCTCGATGCGAAACTGGTCGTCGCACACGATGAGGTCGGCGTCGCAGCCGGCCCTCAATCGGCCCTTGTGCCGAAGCTTGAGCAGCCGCGCGACATTTGCCGTCACAAACGAAACGGCGAGGGAGGCGGGAAGGTGCTCTTCCCGAATGAGATCGACCGTTTCCTCCCACAGTGTCGCGATGCTGCCAATGCCGACGGCCACAAGTTTGCCTCGCTCGTCGAAGATGGGCGAAGAGCCGTTGGAGTCTGAACTCATCGTGATGACATGCGGCTCCACGCCCCCGTCAAGCAACTTCACGATGGCTTTCGAAGGCTTGACGGAGACGTGATCGTGCGCGTCCGGGCGAATGCCGCTCGTGATGTCGCACATGCCGTAGCGCTTGCCCCATTCGATGCTTGCCTCCAGAAGCCCTGGGTTCCGATTCAGGTGGGTCGGCACGAAGGTGGAGCGGGGCAAGCCGGTGCGCTTGGCGACGCGGATCAAGAGATCCAGGTGGTCGTCTTCGTCGCCCATGTGAAAGTGAACCACGCCCGCCTTACCCGCTAACAGCCCACCTACGTACGCCTCCGAGACCAGTTCGGCAATCTCGTTCTCGTCGGGATGGCTCGAGCGCGAATCGGCGATGGCAATTTCTCCGACCCCGATGACTTTCTCAATCAGGACGAGATCGGACCTCGGCATCCCTGTCAGCGTCCGGGTGGGGACCTGATAGGCGCCGCTGTAGATATACGTGGTGATGCCTTCGAAGTCCAGCGCGAAGGCCTTCGTGAGAAGTTCTCGGGTGCTTCTCGTGACGCCGTCGGTGCCGAGCACGCCCACGGCCGTCGTGACGCCCGCGACAGTGAGATGGGACAGGGAGATCTCGGGCGTCCGATAGTGGAATCCGCCTTCGCCTCCGCCGCCCGCCATGTGCACGTGCTGGTCGATGAGGCCCGGGAAAGTAGGCCGGCCGTCGAGATCGATCACGTCGATGGGCACGTTGCCGGTGAGCTGCAAGTCGCGCTCGATGGCGGCAATCTGCCGACCGGCAAGGAGGATGTCCTGGATGCCGAGATCGTCCGGCGCGTAGACGTGCGCGCGCTTCAATAAGGTCAGCGGTGCCATAGCAACCTCCTCGTCGAGAACGGTCTATGGTAGGATGTTCCATATCGTGGAGGGCTATGCGCACCTTTGCGTCAAAAAAAACCGCCCCGCTTGGGGCGGTTCTGCCAGCCGCTTCAGCCGTTCAGCGCGGCCTCGTAGTTCTTGTTGGCCTGATCCCAGTTCACGACGTTCCACCAGGCTTTGATGTATTCCGGACGGCGGTTCTGGTACTTCAGGTAGTACGCGTGCTCCCATACGTCGAGGCCGAGGATGGGCTTCTTGCCCTCCATGAGGGGGTTGTCCTGGTTCGCGGTGCTCATCAGGGCGAGTTTGCCGTTGTCGAGGACGAGCCAGGCCCAGCCGCTTCCGAAGCGAGCCGTGGCGACCTGCGTGAACTGTTCCTTGAAGGACTCAAAGCTGCCGAACGTCTCCCGGATAGCGTCCGCCAGCTTGCCGGTCGGCTCGCCGCCGCCGTTTGGCGAGAGAAGCGGCCAGAACAGGCTGTGGTTGGCGTGACCGCCGCCGTTGTTGCGAACCGCGGTGCGGATATCCTCCGGAACGGCGTCCAGGTTGCTGATGAGTTGTTCCACGGTCTTGGATTCGAGATCCGGATGGCCCTCAAGCGCCTTGTTCAGGTTGTTGACGTACGCCGCGTGGTGGCCATTGTAGTGAACGTTCATGGTCGCCGCGTCGATGTGCGGCTCGAGCGCATCATACGCATAGGGAAGCGGTGGGAGTTGATGTGGCATGCGCAGCTCAACCTCCTTACGAATTTTCATGATCCGCTCCCATTGTAGCGCATGTCTGTCCACAATTCCAGATGAGGAGGAAATCTGAGGATCTTCGCGCCGCGCCGCCTGCACGTCGCGCGTCCAGTTTACGGAGCGCACGCAGGGATGGTATACATGAATGGAGATGTCGTAGCAGGAAAGGGAGATGAGGTTGCACCTTCTGGAAGGCAAGACCATCGCCGTGATGGGCGTCGCCAATCGCCGCTCCATCGCGTGGGCGGTGGCTGAATCGGTCCGCCGGTTGGGCGGGAAGCTCATCTTCACCTATCGAAGCGACCGCGCCGGCCGCGAATTGGAGCGGCTGTGTCAGGACGCGTTTGGTGGCGAGATGCCGCTCATCGTCCGGTGCGACGTGCAGGACGAGGCTTCGCTTGAGGAGGCGTTTGCCCAGATTGCGCGCGAGACCGACTGCCTCGATGGGCTGGTCCACTCCATCGCGCATGCGCGCGTCGAGGATCTCCAGGGGGAGTTTGTCGATACGCCGCGCGAGGGCTTCGATCTCGCCCTCGAGACGAGCGCCTATAGCCTCGTTGCTGTCGCGCGCGCTGTGCGCCCGCTCATGAAGCGCGGCGGCAGCATCGTCACCATGAGCTATTTGGGGGCTGAGCGCGCGGTTCCCAATTACAACGTGATGGGCGTGGCGAAGGCCGCCCTCGAGGCTTCGGTGCGGTATCTGGCGCGCGATCTCGGCCCAAACGCCATCCGGGTGAACGCCATCTCGGCGGGGCCCATTCGCACGCTAGCCGCGAAGGGCGTCCGCGGCTTTAACGAGGTGCTGCACGCCGTCGAGGAGCGCGCCCCCCTCAAGCGGAACATCACCGCCGAAGAGGTCGGCGACGTGACCGCGTTCCTCTTGAGCGATCTCGCCCGCGGCGTGACAGGCGAAGTCATTCACGTCGACGGTGGCTATCACATTGTCGGCATTTGACGGACTCGTGCGGGGATCGCGACTCCCCGCACGCCCGCGCCTCTCATTCCTCGATGTCTACCCCCACCGCGTCTGCGATGCTGGCGAACCCGTCGCGGGCAAGGAGCGCGTCGAGCCCGCGGACGAGTTCTCCCACCACGGCTGGCCCTCGGTAGATGAGGGCCGTGTAGATCTGCACGAGCGAAGCGCCGTTCCGGATTTTCTCGTACGCGTCTTCCGCGGTGAACACGCCGCCGGATCCCATGATGGGCACCCGTCGCTGCGCCGCCCGCGCCGCGATGCGCACCACTTCGGTCGATCGCGCCGCCAGCGGGCGTCCGCTCAGGCCCCCCGCCTCGTCTCGATGCGGCCCGGAAAGCGGCGGCCGCTGGACCGTGGTGTTGGTGCAGATGAGCCCCAGGTGGTCCCGAAACGGCGACGTGGCCAACGCGTCCACGATGCGCTCGATCTCGTCGTTGGGAAGGTCCGGGGCCAGCTTGACCCAGATCGACAGACGATACTGGCTCCGTATGGGCTCGATGGCGTGCAACAGGTCTAGAATGAAAGCCTCCGACTGGAGCTCGCGCAGCCCCGGGGTGTTCGGCGAACTCACGTTGATGGTCAAATAGTCGGCGAAGGGCGCCACTTGCTCGAGTGCCGCGCGGTAGTCCTCATGCGCGATGGCATTGGGGGTGTCTTTGTTCTTTCCGATATTGATGCCCAGAATGCCGCCTGTGCTGGCCTCCCGCACCCGGGCAAGGCGCCTGGCGACTGCCGCGGCCCCCTCGTTGTTGAATCCCATTCGGTTGATCAGCGCCTCGTCCTGAATGAGGCGGAAGAGGCGGGGCTTGGGGTTTCCGGGCTGAGGTCTCGGCGTCACCGTGCCGATTTCGACAAAGGAGAAGCCCATCCGGTACCAAGCCGGAATCGCGACGCCGTTCTTGTCGAGCCCTGCTGCCAGTCCGATGGGATGCGGAAACGGAAGGCCGAGCACCGTCTGCGACAGGCGGTCGGACGCTTGGACGCGCGGGCCAAACCACCCTGCGGCGGACGGGACGCGGCGAAGTGCCGCGAGCGTCCATTCGTGCGCCCGTTCCGCCGACAGGCGAAATAGGATGGATCGGACAGCGGAATACATACGCTCCCCCTCGTTGTGCCGGACGATTGTCGTTCGCAAGTGTACCATGATCGCAAGCGGGATGCACGGCGACGCATCCAGGCGCCTGGAGTTCACCTCACCGGTCCAAATCCGCGGGAGGCGCCCCGGCCACTAGAGCGCTGTCACACAAGCGGTCCCTCGTTCGTCTACTCAATGGACCCAGATTTGAAGGGGTTGGAGCATGAGGCACGCGCGTCGCAAGGAAACGCCGGCGGAGGACGCGGCGCTGCTCGCCGAGTGGATGGAGTTATACGGCGGCGACGTGATCCGGCTGGCGTACTCGTATGTCCACAACTTTCACAAGGCTGAAGACATCGCTCAGGATGTGTTCCTGCGCGCGTGGCAGCACTATGGAGAATTTCAGGGTCAATCGTCCGTCAAGACGTGGCTTTTGTCCATTACGGCCAACCGCGCGCGGGACGTCCTTCGATCCGGCGCTGAACGGCGCGAGTTCGCCGACGAAGGTGAAGCCTTCGCTCGGGAAATCGAACCGTGCGATCCGGCCGACGTAGTCGCGGACAAGTTGGCCCGCGATGCCGTGTGGCGGGCTATCCGGGCGCTGCCGGAAACGTATCGCGAGGTGATGGAACTGTATTACGGAAACGATCTCACGACGCATGAAGTCGCACAGGTCCTGGGGATTCGCGACCAGACGGTGAGGACGCGCCTGCACCGCGGGCGGCAAATGCTCGAGCGGGCGCTCGCCGAGCAGGGAGGGATGGGCGTTGACCACGCGTGACGATGACGAGCTGGAGGCGAGGATCCGGCGCGCCTATCGAGAACGCGAGCCTGTGCCGTTCCGAGAGGAACTGAAGGCGCGCGTGCTCCGGGCAGCGGCGTCCGCCCAGGGAAAATCTTCGCCTCGCCCGGCAACGCGCAAGAGCAACCGCCTGATGTCCTCGGCTGCGCTGTGGGTGGCGAGCGTGGCTGTGGCACTTTTGTGCCTTGTGGTGGCGTGGCCGAAAACGCCGCTCCAATGGATGACGGGTGCCCAGACGTCGAGACCGTCTGTTCACTCCCGTGTCCTTGTCCACACCGTGGTTCAAGGGTTCGGACTCGCGTACGCGCCGATTCAGGTGCTCAACGTACGCATCGGCACCTTGCCAGGCGAACCCGTCGACTCGTGTGTGCTGGCTGAACTGCGAAACACCTCGAATGAGACGCTGTATGAGCCCGACGTGATGGGCGTGCTCTGGTTCACGCCGCCGGGCGGTGGCGATGAGAACTGGCTGACCTTCGTCAACGCGCCTGCTCAAGGATTGAAGCCAGGGCAGACGGTGACCTGGGGATTTCATCCATCCGGACCCCATGCTGGTTCGTCGCAGGCGCTTGCGGAGATTCCCCATCTTCGGTTTTTTTACAGCCGGCCCGCTTCCGCTGACGCTGCCAATCTTGTGTGGAACGAGGCGCCGGTTCGCGTGGAGGATATTCAGGTGCTCCCAGTGGCGGGTGGACCAGGTGCAACGTGGCAGTCCGCGGACGTGTACGCTACACTCGTGAACCGCGCATCTCGAGACGTCCATCTCGCCGACGAGCGGGCGGTCATCTGGTTTTCTGAAGGCACGTCAGATACCTTTTTCAGTCCATCGGCGGTCCGGTTCCTGTTTCATGTGACGCCGGAGTTGCCGGGCGTCTCGTGGCCCACGGTGCTGAAACCAGGGGAACGCGTGCGCGTGGAGTTCCGCGTGTTGTCGACGAAGGGAACCGACTTTTTCAGCCGCGTGTGTCATGTTGTCCTGGTGAACGCTCCACTGGTTCCCCAAGGTTAAGCGGGTTCGCCGGATCCCCTGAGCCACCCGGCTGCCATTGCGTTTCAGGGACGTGCTCAGTACACTGGATGCGGAACGAACGAGGGCGACTTGCCCCGAGGCTCGCTGGGGGGATCAAGGTGATTATCGGCGTACCCAAGGAATTGAAAGACAACGAGAACCGGGTGGCTATCACGCCGGCTTTGGCTCACGCGCTGGTCGACCAAGGGCACGAGGTTCGGATTGAGGCGGGGGCGGGAGAGGGAAGCGGTTTTCGAGATGAGGACTACACCTCTGCAGGCGCCACCATCGTGCCGGACGCAGAGACGGTCTGGAAAACGGCGGACATGGTGATGAAGGTCAAAGAGCCCCAACCGGTCGAATATTCATACTTCCGGTCCGGGCTCATTTTATTTACCTATCTCCACCTCGCGCCAGAGCCTGAGTTGACGAGGGCGCTCATGGAGTCCGGCGTCACCGCGATTGCGTACGAGACGGTGCAACTCGAGGATCGCTCACTGCCCCTGTTGACCCCGATGTCTGAGGTAGCGGGGCGCATGTCGATTCAGATTGGGGCACACTTCTTGGAGAAGGCGCACGGGGGGCGCGGCGTGCTGCTTGGCGGCGTGCCCGGCGTGCCACCCGCGCGTGTGATCGTGGTGGGCGGCGGGATCGTCGGCACGAATGCGGCCCGCGTGGCGGTGGGCATGGGCGCAGATGTGACCATCTTCGACAACAATCCGAAGCGGCTGCGCGAATTGGATGACCTCTTTCAGGGTCGCGTGCGCACCATGATGTCGAATCCGTACAATCTCCGGGAGCACATCGAGGGCGCGGATCTCCTCATCGGTGCGGTGCTCATCCCAGGGGCGCGTGCGCCGAAAATCGTCACTGAGGAGATGGTCAAGGGGATGAACCGCGGCGCGGTGGTCGTGGACGTGGCCATCGATCAGGGCGGATCCATTGAGACCATCGATCGCATCACGACCCACTCGAATCCGGTGTTCGAAAAGCACGGCGTGCTGCATTACGCCGTGGCCAACATTCCGGGCGCGGTACCGCGGACTTCGACGCTCGCCCTGACCAACGCCACGGCGCCCTACGCACTGCGGCTCGCGCAGGGACGGGAGGACGCGCTTCGGCACGATCCGGCGTTGGCCCGCGGCGTGAACGTGTACAAGGGCCGCGTCACGTACCAAGCGGTCGCGGATGCGCTTGGGCTCACCTATACACCGATCGACAGTTTGCTGTAAAATTAAGCAAAGGGGGGATGCGTGTGGTCACCGAGGAACAGGTGCGCACGGTCTTGATGGACGTGCTTGACCCCGAGATCCAGATCGACATCGTCAATTTGGGCATGGTGTACGGTATCGACATTCAGGAAGGCGGAAAGCGTGTCAAGGTCACCGTCACCCTGACGACCATGGGCTGTCCGTTGTTCGACGACATCAAGGAGCAGATCATCGAGAAGGTGTCCGAACTGGAGGGGGTCGAAGAGGTCGACGTAGAATTGACCTTCGATCCGCCCTGGGACAAAGAGATGATGTCCGAAGAGGCGAAGCTCGTGTTCAAATACCTGTTTTGAGTTGGAGCGAAATCGCGCAGGGCGGGGCGGGAGCCAGCGGCCCTGCGCCGACTTGCTTTTTGCTGTCGTTGTGATACCCTTGGAATTGAAAGATGACTTGCGAAGTCAACATTACATTGCCGAGATAGAGGCGCAAAGAGAGAGGTCGGTTCGTGTGAGCAAACCAGATTTCGTCGTTCGCGGTCTTCGCGTACAGGTGGAAGGCAAAGAGATTCTGAAGGGTGTGGACCTTCATATTCGTGGTGGAGAGATTCACGCCATCATGGGCCCCAACGGGACCGGCAAGTCGACGTTGGCTTCGGCCATCATGGGGCACCCGCATTACGAGGTCACCGCGGGAGAGATCTGGCTCGACGGCCAGAACGTCCTCGAGATGTCGGTGGACGAGCGCGCGCGAGCAGGGCTGTTTCTCGCGATGCAGTACCCGGCCGAGGTTCCTGGGGTGTCGAACGCGAACTTCATCCGCACGGCGCTGAACGCCCGCCGCGGCGAGGGAAACGAGATTCCGGTGCTTCAGTTCCACCGCCGCCTGGTGCAGAAGATGAAGGAACTGAGCATCGACCCATCGTTCGCGGAGCGCTACTTGAACGAGGGCTTCTCCGGGGGAGAAAAGAAGCGGAACGAGATCCTGCAGATGGCCATGCTGGAGCCTCGCATTGCGATTTTGGACGAGATCGACTCGGGTCTCGACATTGACGCGCTGAAAATCGTCGCGAACGGCGTCAATCAGTTGCGGTCGGACAACATCGGGTTTCTCATCATCACGCACTATCAGCGGCTGCTGAATTATATCGTGCCGGACGTGGTCCACGTGATGATGCAGGGCCGCATCGTCAAGTCGGGGGATGCCAAGCTTGCCGAGGAACTTGAGGCCAAAGGATACGATTGGCTGAAACAGGAGCTCGGCATTGAAGATGAGACTGTCGAAGTGGAAGCCTGAGGGGGTGACGCAGCCATGGGAGAAGTGACTGCTTTGAATCCAGTGCTGCGCGTCGCTCAGGCGCTGCAGGAGCCCAAGGCCGTGACCGAGAAACGGGATGCGGCTTGGAAGCTGTATGAGTCGCTTGAGGTTCCTCGCCTTGAAAAGACGGATCTGCGGCGCGTCGCGTGGGAAGTGGGCGAATTCGAGCCCTCCGAAGCTGCGATTCCCGAATCTGCGCTCGCGTATGTGCGCGGGATCGCCCACTCGTACGCGCTCGTCGTCGACGGCCTGGTCCGCGAGATTCGCCTCGCGGCGGAGGCAAAGGAAAAGGGCGTTTCGCTCCTGGCCATTCAGGAGGCCTGGGAAGCGCATCCCGAGATCTGGAATCGCCACTTTGGCAGCATCGTGCCCGCCGAAGAGGCGAAGTGGACGGCCTTGAACATGGCGCTTTTTGCGGGCGGTGTGTTTGTGCACGTCCCGCGCGGCGTGGAGCTGGAACAGCCCGTTGAGGTCGTGTACGTCTGGACGGGGCGCCCCTTCAGCGCCTGCTCGCGGAGCCTGGTCGTCACCGATCCGCTGTCGAGGCTGCGCTACGCGGAGACAACCTTCGCGGCGGACGGGGGGCGTTTTGTCAACAGCCATGTGCTTGAAGTCTTCGCGGGGCAGGCGAGCCGCGTTGAAGTGGCGATGGCGGATGAGTGGTCCAAGGGCGGTATCCATTTCGTGACCCGGCGGGCGAAGACGGACAACGATGCCGAGATCGACTGGGTGGTGGCGGATACGTCCGATGGCCAGGCGGTGGAGACGATTGAGAGTGCGCTTGTGGGGCAGGGCAGCCGGAGCTTCACCCGTGTCATGGGC
Organism: Alicyclobacillus sp. CIJ1; assembly: GCF_057538885.1. Classification (NCBI taxonomy): domain Bacteria; kingdom Bacillati; phylum Bacillota; class Bacilli; order Caryophanales; family Alicyclobacillaceae; genus Alicyclobacillus; species Alicyclobacillus sp. CIJ1. Next base: position 187,164 of record NZ_BAAJPH010000143.1, read on the forward strand.
CTCGGCCACGGCCGCGCGCACGTGGAGATCACGGCGAGCATGCGGCACGTGGGGCGCCACACGGAGAGCGAGATCTCGATGAACGGAGCGCTTCGCGACCGCGCGAACGTGATTTTCCGCAGCCGCACGCAGATTGAAAAGGGCGCGGTCGGCGCGGGCAGCGAGCAGCACGATCGGATGATCATGGTGGACGGCACGGCCCGCGCGGACGCCATCCCGATGCTGCTCATCGACGAGAACGACGTGGAGCGCTGCGGCCATGCGGCGAGCGTCGGCAAGATTGACCCGATGCAGGTGTACTACCTGATGTCGCGCGGCATTCCGCAGTCCGTCGCGGTGCAGATGATCATCTGGGGCTATCTTCGCGATTCGGTCGAGGCACTGCCTACAGACGCCATGCGCGATCTCGTCGTGTCAAGGGTGGAAAGGGAGCTTGCGCGATGAACGCGGAGGAACTTCGCAAGGATTTCCCGATTTTGTCCGAACGTATCAACGGACATCGGCTGGTGTACCTGGATAACGCGGCGACGTCGCAGAAGCCGCGCCAGGTCATCGACGCCTTGCGTCGATACTACGAGCACGACAACTCCAACGTGCACCGCGGCGTGCATACGCTGGGTTCGCGCGCGACCGAGGCGTACGAGGCGGCGCGCGAGCGGGTGGCGCGGTTCATTCGGGCGAAATCGCCGCAGGAGATTGTCTTCACGCGTGGCACGACGGAGTCGCTGAATATGATCGCGCACGGATATGCGCGCGCAAAGCTGCGCGAAGGCGACGAAATTGTCCTGCCGCCGAGCGAGCACCACTCCAACCTCATCCCGTGGCAGCAGGCGGCGCGAGCGACCGGCGCGACGCTGCGCTACCTGCCGCTTCAGCCGGACGGGACCATCCGGCTGGAGGACGTCGAGGCGGCGGTGACGGATCGGACGAAGATTGTGGCCATCGCCCACGTGTCGAATGTGCTTGGCACCGTCAACCCGGTGCGGGAGATCGCCGAGATCGCCCACCGCCACGGGGCCATCATCGTTGTGGACGGGGCGCAGAGCGTGCCGCACATGCCGACGGACGTCGTGGAGATGGACTGCGACTTTCTGGCGTTCTCGGGCCACAAGATGCTCGGCCCGACGGGAATCGGCGTACTGTATGGCAAAGCCGAGTTGTTGGCGGAGATGGAGCCGACGTACTACGGTGGCGAGATGATCGACGTGGTGGATCTGTACGAGTCGACGTGGAAAGAGGCGCCGTGGAAGTTTGAGGGCGGCACGCCCATCATCGCGGGCGCCATCGGTCTCGCCGCCGCGATGGACTATCTGGAGAGGGTCGGCATGGCGGAGATCGAGCGCCATGACGCGGCGCTCGCGGCGAAGGCCGTCGAGCGGCTGGCCGAGATCGACGGCGTGACCATCTTCGGTCCGCCACCTGGACAGTCGCGCGCGGGCCTCGTCACGTTCAATCTCGGCCGCGTCCACCCGCACGATCTCGCCACTGTGCTGGACGCGCGCGGCGTAGCCATCCGGGCCGGGCACCATTGCGCCCAGCCGCTGATGCGCCTGTTCAACGTCCCCGCGACGGCGCGCGCGAGCTTCTACCTGTACAACACCGAGGAAGACGTCGATGCGCTCGTGGATGCCGTTCTCGAGGCAAAGGAGTTTTTCGGCCATGCAATTGGATGATCTGTACCGCCAAGTGATCATGGATCACTACCAACATCCCCGCAACCGGGGGACGCTTGACGAAGGCGCCATCTCAGTGGATCTGCGCAATCCGAGTTGCGGCGACGAGATTCATCTGCAACTGCTGGTGGATGACGGTGTCGTCAAGGACGTGCGGTTTCTCGGCAGCGGCTGCTCCATCTCGATGGCGTCGGCCTCGATGATGACGGAGGCCATCAAGGGCAAGTCCATTGAGGAGGTCGTCGAGCTCTCGCAGGCGTTTCGCGCAATGATGCGCGGTGAAGACGTGGATCTGGAGCAAATGGGGGAACTCGAGGCGCTGCAGGGTGTGAAAAAGTTCCCGGCCCGCATCAAGTGTGCGACGTTGGCGTGGCAGGCGCTGGAGCGCGCAGCGTCGGTGCCGCACGGAGGGCACATCGAGGAAGAGACGCTCGGCGAGTAAGGGCGAGGCCGCGAGAGGCGGCCGAAATGGATCATGAGGAGGGATTGGGCATGGCGAAAGTGCTGCCGGACATGGAAGAGTATCAGTATGGATTTCACGATCCCGACATCGCCGTGGCGAAGCTCGACAAGGGATTGTCGCGAAAGACAGTGGAGCAGATCTCGATGATGAAGAACGAGCCGGGCTGGATGACGGACTTCCGCCTGCGCGCGTTTGAGATCTTCCAGCAGAAGCCGATGCCGACATGGGGCGGCGATCTCAGCGAGCTGAACTTCGACGACATCACGTACTACGTGAAGCCCACGGAGAAGAAGGGGCGCTCCTGGGACGAAGTTCCGGAGGAGATCAAGCGGACGTTTGACCGCCTCGGCATCCCGGAGGCAGAACAGAAATTTTTGGCGGGCGTTTCGGCGCAGTACGAGTCGGAGGTCGTGTACCACTCGATGCGCCAGGACCTGGAGAAGATGGGCGTCATCTTCATGGACACGGATAGCGCGCTGCGCGAGTACCCGGAGCTGTTCAAGGAGTACTTCGGCACCGTGGTGCCGCCTGAGGACAACAAGTTTGCGGCGCTGAACAGCGCGGTGTGGAGCGGCGGCAGCTTCATCTACGTGCCAAAGGGCGTCCGCTGTGAGATCCCGCTTCAGGCGTATTTCCGCATCAATTCGGAGAACATGGGTCAGTTCGAGCGCACGCTCATCATTTGCGACGAGGACAGCTTCGTTCACTACGTGGAGGGCTGCACGGCGCCGATTTACAGCACCAACTCGCTGCACAGCGCGGTGGTCGAGATCATCGTGAAGAGCGGGGCGCGCTGCCGCTACACGACCATCCAGAACTGGGCGCCGAACATCTACAACCTGGTGACGAAGCGTGCCGTGGCGTACCGCAACGCAACGATGGAGTGGGTCGACGGCAATATCGGATCGAAGCTGACGATGAAGTATCCGTCGGTCTACATGATGGAAGAGGGCGCGAAGGCGATGGTGCTGTCCATCGCGGTGGCCGGCCGCGGCCAGCATCAGGACGCGGGTGCGAAGGTGGTTCACCTGGCGCCCAATACGACCTCGACCATCGTGTCGAAGTCGATCAGCAAGCACGGCGGCAAGACGACGTATCGGGGGCTTGCGAGCTTTGGCCCGAACGCGAAGGGCGCCAAGGCGAACATCAAGTGTGATACGCTGATCCTCGACGACAACTCGACGTCGGACACCATTCCGTACAATGAGATCATGAACGACGACGTGACGCTCGAGCACGAGGCGTCGGTGTCGAAGGTGAGCGAGGAGCAGCTCTTCTACCTGATGAGCCGCGGCATTCCGGAGGAAGAGGCGACGCGCATGATCGTCATGGGCTTCATCGAGCCGTTCACGCGCGAACTGCCGATGGAGTACGCTGTGGAGATGAACCGGCTCATTAAACTGGAGATGGAAGGTTCGATCGGCTGATGGCTTGGATCAAGGTGGCGAACGTCTCCGAGATCGGCGTGGGAGAGATGAAGCGCGTCGAGCTGCCCTACGACGACGTCGCCATTTACCACGCCGAGGATGGATTTTACGCGACGTCGGACGTGTGTACGCATGCGGCTCAGTCGCTCACGGAGGGCCGACTGGAAGGACACATTGTGCACTGCCCGCGTCACGGAGGAAAGTTCGACATTCGCACGGGAGAGCCGAAGGCATTCCCGTGCGTGATTCCGCTGCAGACGTATCCGGTGGAGGTGCGCGGCGGAGAAGTGTGGATCGACGATGAAGGCTGATCCGTCCGTCGATCCCGCCCTCCGCGCTCGACGCGGAACGGAGGGATAACTTGAAGATTTCGAGCCGTACGGAATACGGACTCCGGGCCATGGTGGCGCTTGCCAGAATGGCGGGGCATGAGCGGCCCGTGCCGCTCCGGGCCATTGCAGAGGCAGAATCCATCCCGGAGCCGTTCCTAGATCAGATCATGGCGAAGTTGCGCCGGGCGAATCTGGTGACCAGTGTTCGCGGCGTGAATGGTGGGTATCATCTGAGTCGGCCGGCGGAGGAGATCTCGGTTGGAGAGCTCGTTCGGGTGCTGGAAGGGTCGCTCGCGCCCATCGCTTGTGTCGACGACGCCGCCCCCGACAGCGCGTCCTGCGATTTGTACGCTGGCTGCCATGCGAGGAGCGTGTGGGTGCGGGTGACCAAGGCCATCGCGCGAGCGCTGGACCAGCTTTCGCTCGCCGACGTCATGCACGACGATGTGCCGCTTCAGGTGTAGAAGCGGCACATCGTCGTTTCTGCGTTTAATTCGTAAACCCGAGATCGAGTTTGGGCAACTGCTGGATTTGTTCGACGGCCTTGTCTCGCTCGTGGCACGCGTCCAGATATGCAAGGTAAACCTGTTTGATGGACGGGTGTTTGTGGAGGATAACAGGATCGACCAGCAAGTGGTGTTCGTCTGCGTCATACGAAATGTGGTTGCTGGGATTGTATCCGCAGTCGCGCATTTCGTTGAGCAACGCCGCCAGCGTGTCCTTCACCCGGAAATGGGCATTGGACCATGCGTCTGAGCGGTAGACCTCCATTTCCGCAGCCCCCCTTCATGCCGTCTTCCCGTGTAAATAGGCCATCTTATCACCAGTATACTGCGCCGGACGGCAATCCGCCAGTTTTTCCATGGCACGAGGGGCAGGTCAAGAAGGTCGGTGCGCGACGGTCCGCCTTCACCGGGCGGTGCGCAGGCGGGTGTGCAAGACGCGCGGCACGAGAGGAGTGGGCGCCGCGCCGCCTTGTGCGCGTTCAGATGCTCCGGGGGATGAAGGTCTCAATGCCGACGACGACGACGGCCACCCAAAACAGCACCCAGAAAAAAGTCCGCAATGGAATGCGCCTCCTCTGCTTGTCATCGGACCAAACTACGGGTATTGTAGCAAATCGGATGGGCAAGTTCATCCCGCGCCCAGCCGGCGTGGGGTGAAGATGGTTCGGCACCCGGCGGCCTGCGCAGCCGAGCCGGGGATTGGGGGCATGTGCAATGGCCAAACGGAAACCCTTGAAACGGCGGGATGACGACGGGCTCGACAAGCCCGCCTATGCGCGGGGCGAATCCGCGCCGCAACGCCAGGAGGAACAAGATACGCCTAACCGTTCGACGGTGCAGTTGGAGGAGGCCCTCAAGGGCGACGTGGCGGAAAAGCTCCTCGCGCTGAGAGCCTCGCTGGAGCCGAAGGAATCGAACGAGGGGGCGCTTCGAAAACCTGAACGTCTTTCGGCAAGGAAGGCCGATGAAAGACGTGCGGAGGCGGACGTGGAGGAGGAGTTGTCCTTCGAAGAGCTGCTCAATCCGCGTGACGACAGTGAGTCCTTTGCGGCGCTGTTGGAGCAATCGAAGCTCGATTGGCGCTTCTTCAAGGGCGACGACTGAGAAGGGATTGTGACTCATGTTGGAGGCGTCTTACGTTTCGCTCGCCTCGGCCGCGTTTCGAGCCGCTCGCGCGGCGGGCGATCACATGATCAGGCGCTATCGGACCGAGTTGGTGGTGGAGACGAAATCGTCGCTGGCTGATGTGGTGACCGACGTCGATCGCGCCTGCGAGGAGGCGATCCGCCATACACTCTCCGACGCGTTTCCCCATCATCGCATTCTGGGGGAAGAGGGCGTCCGCCCCGGGCGGGAAGCGGCGGTCGAAGCCCTGGCGGACTGTCTCGACTGTCCGGACCTCTGGATTGTGGATCCGCTGGACGGCACCACGAATTTCGTCCACCAACTGCCCCTGAGCGTGGTCTCCATCGCGTATGCGCGCGACGGAGAGGTGCGCGTCGGCGTCGTCCTGGATCCGTATCGAGGCGAGTGGTTTTACGCGCTCCGCGGCCAAGGCGCGTATGCCGCGGGCCATCACGACGTGGAGGCGTGGCTCGCCGCGCCGTCCGAGGATTGGCCGGGCAAACGCATGCGCGTGTCCGGCGTGCGCGATTTGCGGCGCGCGGTCATGGCGACGGGGCTCCCCGTTCGGCACCGCGATCGAACGCGTGTGATGCAACGGGCCGCGGACGTGATCGCCGAAGTCAAGAGCCTGCGAACGCTTGGAGCGGCCGCGTTGCACCTGGCTTACGTGGCCGCCGGGCGCATCGATGTCTTCTGGGAGTTCGATCTCAACGCCTGGGACATTGCGGCCGGGGCGCTTTTGGTTCAGGAGGCGGGCGGTGTTATCCAGTCAATGGAAGGCGAGCCTTATTCGCTCCGCGTGCGGGACGTGTGCGCGGGGTCCGATGGCGAGATGCTCCGGGCGCTCGGGGCTCGTCTTGTATCGGAATAACCCAAGGCCATCAGTCGTGCCAAGGATGGGGATGAGGGGATGGACATCAAGGAGCGCGCGAGGGCGCGCGTCGAAGAGATAGGAGCGTTGCCGGTGTACCGCGATCGCCATCTGACGCTGCTCACGGACCTATATCAATTGACGATGATGTACGGCCACTTTCGGGCCGGCCGCCACGAGACCCGCGTGGTGTTTGACCTCTTCTACCGGAAGAATCCTTGCGGCAACGGCTACGTGATTGCGGCGGGCCTCGAACAGGTGGTGTGGTACATCCACAACCTCCGCTTTTCAGAGGACGATCTCGCCTATTTGCGGTCGCTCGGCATGTTCTCCGAGGACTTTCTTTCCTATTTGCGCCATTTTAGATTCCGCGGCGACGTGTACGCGGTCCCGGAGGGCACGGTGGTCTTTCCGAACGAGCCGCTGTTGCGCGTGGAGGGGCCTATCGCGGAGGTTCAGCTGATTGAGTCGGCGGTCCTCGCGTTCATCAACCATCAGAGCCTCATCGCGACGAAGGCGCGGCGGATCGTCGAGGCGGCGAGGACGAACGTCAGGCACCCTGGGAGCACCGTGATTGAGATGGGGCTGAGGCGGTCGCAGAATGCGGACGCGGCCATTTTCGGCGCGCGCGCGGCGTTCATCGGGGGCTGCGTGGCGACGAGCAACGTGCTGGCGGCGCAGGCCTACGATATCCCGGTGGCGGGCACACAGGCGCACAGTTGGATTCAGAGCTTCCCCAGCGAGTACGAGGCGTTTCAGGCGTACCGCGCCGCATTCCCGGACAACACCGTCCTGCTCGTCGACACGTACGACGTATTGAGGAGCGGCGTTCCAAACGCCATCCGCGTCGGTCTGGAGATGAAGGCGGCGGGTCAATCCCTCAAGGCCATTCGAATTGACAGCGGCGATCTTGCGTATTTGTCCAAGCGAGCGCGCCAGATGTTGAACGACGCAGGGCTTGCGGATGTGCAGATCATCGCGTCGAGCGATCTCGACGAGTACACCATTCGCGATCTTCTGACGCAAGGGGCCGAGATCGACGCCTGGGGCGTGGGCACGCGGCTCATCACGAGCGAAGACTGTCCGTCGCTCGGCTGCGTGTACAAGCTCGTCGCGCAGCAGTTTGGCGATCGCATGGAGCCGAGGATCAAGATCTCAGAAAACCCCAATAAGATCACAAACCCTGGGAAGAAGAAGGTGCTGCGCTTGTACGTGAACGGATCGGCCACGGCGGACCTCATCGCGCTCGACGAAGAGGTGTACGATCCGGCCGAACCGCTCGAACTGTTCCATCCGATTCACACATACAAGCGCAAAGTGGTGCAGAACTACGAGGTGGAGGAACTGCTTCGCCCGGTCTTTGTCGGCGGCGAGCTGGTCTACGAGCTCCCGACGGTGCAGGAGATCCAGGCGCGCGTGGAGGAGCAGCTCTCCGCGTTCTCGTCGGAGGTCAGGCGACATCTGAATCCGCACGAGTACCACGTGGACCTGTCCAAACCGCTCTGGGATTTGAAGCAGCGGCTGTTGCACGAGTGGCGGCGGTAGGAAACGCGAAACGCGTCAAGCGTGCCCTGCGCCGGGCGTTCGGGTATCATGGAGACGAGGGGGCGAGCGTATGGAGGTCGTCAAAATTACGCCGCGCGGCTACTGTTACGGCGTGGTCGATGCGATGGTGATCGCCAAGCGGGCGGCCGAAGACAAGCGCCTGCCGCGGCCCATCTACATCCTGGGCATGATTGTACACAACCAGCATGTGGTGGACGCGTTTGCGCGCGAAGGCGTGATCACCTTGGACGGCGCGGATCGCCTGTCGCTGCTCGAGAAGATTGATCATGGGACGGTGATCTTCACCGCGCACGGCGTGTCCCCAGAAGTCAAGCGGAGGGCGCGGGAGAAGGGCCTGACGGTGCTCGACGCGACTTGCCCAGACGTCAACCGAACGCACGAGCTAATCCGGGAAAAAGTCGCGCAAGGGTACGAAATTGTCTACATTGGGCGGCGGGGTCATCCCGAACCGGAAGGAGCGATGGGGGTCGCGCCAGGGCACGTGCACCTCGTGGAAAACAAGGAAGACATTGAAGCGCTGTCGCTTCAGACGGATCGGATTGTGGTGACCAATCAGACCACCATGAGCCAGTGGGACACGCGCGAGCTCACGGAGATGGTGTGCCGCAAATACCCCACGGCCGAGGTGCACAACGAGATCTGCCTTGCGACGCAGTTGCGACAACAGGCGGTTGCGGAACAGGCAGGACAGGCCGACGTGTGCATTGTCGTCGGGGATCCACGCAGCAACAACTCCAACCGCTTGGCCCAGGTCGCGGAGGAGATTGCTGGGGTGAAGGCGTACCGCGTGGCGGACGTGACCGAGATCAACCCCGAGTGGCTGATGAACGCCAAGCGGGTAGCGGTGACCTCCGGTGCGAGTACGCCGACCGCCGTGACGAAAGAAGTCGTGGACTATCTGGAACAGTTCGATCCGGCCGATCCCTCGACGCATCGTCCGAAGCGCACGCTCGACCCGAATCGCATTCTGCCTGTGTTGCGAAACGAACGCGTTCGCCAGGGCGTGGAGCGGGAGGCGACATGACCCGTTGGCTTTGGGGAGTGGCGGTGGCGTGCCTGGTCGTGTCGATAGGGCTGTGGGCGTGGCGGCTGCGCGTGCCGAAAGGTGCGCGCGGCCGTGGATTTCTCACGTTCTTCACATGGCTTTGCTGGTTGGGGTTTTTGTCGCTCGCCGGCTACGGCGTGGGATTTGTGGCTGGGGATCGCGGTATCAACCTGCTTCACGTCCTGCACATTTCCCGCTAGTGTCGAGTATGGGCGAGGGGAAGCGGTGGGCGTGTCGGAAAACGTATCATGCGGTGTGCAGTTTTTTTCGGCGATGTGTGAAGGAGCTCAAAGGTTCGTTGGGCGCAATTTCGGGATAGCGCTTTCATTTCGACAAGAATCGAAAAAAATTTTGCGCAAAGGGAATCTCGAGGTTCGACAAACGGACACAGGGTGATATAATAGCTCCGAGGCGGCGCGGAATTGAAAGAAAACTTTACATATTTAAAATGGGAGGTGAATTGGGAGGAATTGCACGACGGCGTGCGAGAGGTTCGTCGCGCAGGGCGCAAAGGCATGGCTCAAGGTGTTTGAAATGGGACTTTTGCATCGAATTTTCACATTTGATCAACAAAATGCGCCATGCGTGGGACAAGAGCGGAGGATGAGCTGAGGAGCGCCGCAGAGATTTCGGAGCCTAGACATTACGACGTTAGGGGGATGCTTTTTGCAGCAAGGCAAACTTCGAAAACAACTCTCTCTGATGGATCTCACGTTCGTCGGATTGGGGTCCATTATCGGGTCCGGGTGGCTGTTCGCGTCCGCGAGAGTCGCTTCTACTGCAGGGCCCGGCGGAACGCTGAGCTGGCTCATCGGCGCAATTGCGGTCATCCTGTTGGGCCTGGTCTACGCGGAATTGGGCGGTTCCATTCCGCGCGCGGGCGGTTCCGTGCGCTACCCGCTGTATTCGCACGGGCCCCTCATTGGGTATTTGCTCGGGTTTGCGTCGCTCGTCGCGTTTTCCAGCGTTGCAGGCATTGAGGTGGAGGCAGCTCGCCAGTACGCGACGGCCTGGTGGCCTCAGCTCACCCAGCCTCAGAGCAGCAATCCGACAGTGCTCGGATGGTTTGTGCAGTTGGCGCTTCTCGCGATCTTCTTCGCCATCAACTACTTCGGCGTCAAGCTTTTCGGGAAGACGAACACCATCATCACGGCGTTCAAGTTTATTGTGCCGGTCATCACGGTCATCACCCTCCTCACGCAGTTCAAGGGCGTGAACTTCCATTCGCACGGTTTTGCGCCGTTCGGATTCTCGGGCATTGAGGCGGCGGTTTCCACGTCCGGTATCATCTTTGCGTATCTCGGGTTCCAGCAGTCGGTGGGCTTTGCGTCCGAAGCTCGCCGTCCGCAACGCGACGTCCCCATGGCGATTATCCTGGCCGTCGTGTTGTCGGCCGCCCTCTACGAGCTGTTGCAAATCGCGTTCCTCGGCGCTGTGCCTGCGGATAAGATTGCGCAGGGCTGGGCGAATGTCGACAACGTGTTCAAGCTGCCGTTCCATGACATTGCGGTGGTCCTTGGCTTTACGTGGCTTGCGTGGCTCATCCTGTTTGACGCCTTCATCTCGCCCTCGGGCACGGCGAATATCTACCTGTCCGCAACCACGCGCGTCATCTTCGGTTGGGCGCGCAACCGGACGTTCTTCAAGGTCTTTGGCAGCGTCGACGAAAAGACGGGCGTTCCCCACGCTGCGCTGTGGTTGGCATTCGTCATGGCGATTTTCTGGACGCTCCCGTTCCCGTCTTGGGGCGCGATGGTCAACGTCGTCTCTGCCGCTACCGTTGTCACGTACGTCGTAGGTCCGGTTTCCGCGCACGCGTTTCGTCGGACGGCGCCGGATTTGGAGCGCCCGTTCATGCTGAAGGGTATGTCCGTGATTGGTCCGCTGTCCTTTATCGTCGCTTCGCTCATCGTGTACTGGACCGGCTGGAGCACGGATTCTTGGCTCCTCGGCTGCATGCTGGTGATGTTTGTGCTGTACGTCATCTTCCAGCGCTTCGTGCCGAAGGACGTGGTGAGCTTTGGCGATCAGCTGCGCGCCAGCTGGTGGCTCGTGGCGTACTTCGTCGTCATGATTTTGCTCTCCTATCTCGGGACGTTCGGAGGAATCAAAGCCATTCCGTCTCCTTGGGATCAAATCATCGTCGTGGTGGTGTCTATCGCGCTCTACTACTGGGGCGTGAACTCGGCGCTGCCGAAGCCGGTGTTTGACGATGATCAGGTCGCGGAAGAGGACATCAATGCGGCTGTGATTTAAGACAGATCTGTGGGCTCGGCCGATCTTTGTATCGGTCGAGCTTTTTTTGCTGCGCTCAGGCGGCGAGCATGGATCTGGCGCAGTACAATGGGAGATGTCGTTCAGTCAGGTAGGAGGGGTCACATCATGGAGATCTTTGCACAGCGGAGAGCCCGACTCGCGAATTTGTGTGCGGAATGCGGCTGGAAGTACGTCGTCCTTACACATCCCGCCAATTGGCATTATTTCACGGGCGTTAGGCTGGAGGCGGGCGAGCGCCTGGCGTGTCTCGTCGTCTCGGACCATGGATCGGCAATTGCCATCGCGCATGAGATGTTCGCCGCTGGGGTCGAGCGGATGGGCGTCCCATTTGAGCTGTGGCGCGACGGGGAAAACGCGCACGCGCGCCTTGCGGACCGACTTGCCGAGGGCTCGAGGGTGGGGGTCGACGGCGGTCTCCCTGCTCACCATTTGATTCCTCTGATGAGGGAGGCACGCCATTGTTCATTTGACTTGGCCGATATCGCCATCGCGAGCCTGCGGATTCGGAAGGACGCGCGCGAGATCGAGCTCCTCTTGGAGGCTTCGCGGCGGGCGGATCGAGCGGTCGATCTCGTCCGAGCTCACATCCGGCCCGGGGTCTCGGAACTCGAACTGGCGGACACACTTGCGCGCATCTGGCGGGAGGTGGGCAGTCCCGGCATGTCGTTTCCGCCCATCGTGGCGGCGGGAGAAAGTGGAGCGGAACCGCATCACGAGCCCGGCGCTCGGCGCATCTCGCCTGGAGACGTCGTCATTGTGGATACGGGGGGCTTCTGTGAGGGCTACGTGAGCGACATCACGCGAACGTTCATCCTCGGCCAACCTTCGGCGGAGTTCGTTAAGGTGTACGATGCGGTGTTGCGGGCCAATCTCGCAGCCATCGCGGCCGTGAGGCCGGGTGTGAAGTTCTGTGAGATCGATCGCGCCGCACGGCGTGTGATCGAAGAGGCGGGATTCGGCGCCTACTTCGCGCATCGCACCGGGCATGGGGTCGGCCTCGATATTCACGAGCCGCCGTTTGTGGACGCGTCGAACCACGCCGAGGTGGAACCAGGGATGGCCTTCAGCATCGAGCCAGGGGTGTACTTGCCAGGGAAGTTCGGTGTTCGCATTGAAGATCTAGTCGTCGCCACGGAGGACGGAGCGCTCGTGCTGAATCGGGCTCCGAAACGTCTGGAGGATGTGATACTTTCGGTGGAGGTGTGAAGGTGTGAGGGAGGCGTGAGCGGCTTCACGCCTCGTCCGTTTCTTCTAACTGTGCAATGGGCACGGCTGCTGTCTCACCCGTCATCTGCCGGATACCCCAGGCCATGACCCCTTCGATGGCGGTGACCGTGAGGCGGTCGTACTCCTCGGCGATGCGGTATGTGCGCCCAATCTCGATGTGAACGTCATCTTTAATTTCGTAACTCTTCGCGAGGTACCAGCGGGTCATATAGATTTCGTATTCGCTCCAGTTTTCACGCTCATAGGCCTCGCGGCCTTTTCGCTGCAGTTCAGCCATCTCCCGCCGCAGTTCTTCCTTCGACATCTCGCTGTACAGCATCGCGTCATCACTCTTTCACGCATCGGCTTGCAAGTCTCCGCGAACGAACAGGTGCAGCGTGTCTCCCGTCATTATAGCCGCTGTGACGTGAAGTCGGTAGCGCTTTGTGCCGACAGGGACGGTTTGGACGTTGAGCACGGCCGACGGCATGTACGGGTTGTCGTAAAGCAGTTGCATCGGCTTTCCCAGCAGAAAGGAGAGGCTCGCGAGGGTCTGACGGCGGATGGCCGTCTGGACCTCGGGTGGCGTGTTCGGAGGGCACTCGACGAGAATGCGCCGAAGCGCGCGCTTGCCGGGTTCCGATTGTTCTGCGATGAGGAACTGGTTTTCCGTCTCCAACTGATCAATCGCCTGTCGCAAACTGTCGACCTCCATGTGCATGCGATGCAGGTCGCGCGCGCTGTACACCGTAGCCGCGAGGAGCCCTGTGAGAAACGACAGTGCGGCGATCGCGGCGGTGGATCGAACGCGGCTCATGACGAAGATCGCCCCTCCGTGAGCCATTGGATCACGATGTACCCCACGTGGCAGCCGAGAAAGGCTGCGAACAGGTAGATGAGCTGGCGGACCATGGGGCCGATGTGCAGGCCGAACACGCCGCGATCGATCACGCGGAGGACGTCCATCGAACCGCCGAGCGCCGCCACGATGGCCCACACCTTCAAATCGGAGGCGAGCGTGTTCATGGCCGCCTGCGGATCGTGATGCGTGAGAAGTGCCGCGAGTCCGCCGAACAGCGCCCCGCCGATGACGAGCCCCATCGAGACGAGGAAGTCGAGCACACAGTTTTCAGCGATGCTGTTCCACAAGTCCAATCGCCTCCGTGGACGAGGCTTTGCTTCATCTTACGCGGCGCGCGCATCGCGCATGTGCAAAACCCTCGGGTTTCGGCGCACCACGAGAGGTGTTATGATCGAGAGACAGGACATTTCAGGAACGGGGGCGCGTGGATGGATCGAATCGCGCCAGAGCGAATCGACAGGGGCACGGGGCGCGAGGTTGGCCTGGCGGACGCCCTGCGCACCTGGCAGGCGCGGGCGCTCGATCTCGCGCGGATGATCGTGGAGAAGGGCGACGTGGTGGCCGTGGCGCATGGGGAGCGGATGACAGGGCGGGAGGTCGCGCTGTGGCTCCGCCAGGTGGCGCAAGGGGGAGCGGCGGGCTTTCTATCGGGTGAGGCCAGCTTCGTGGCGCGCTGGGTGCCCGCGTGGACCTCAGATGCGCTCTTCGCGCTTCGCTATCGCCTCATCTCGTATGCCACACGTGGCACGTTGGCCAAGGTGTATCCATCTCCAGCAGACGTCGATGCGCTGTTGATTCAGCTCGTGGACCGCGAACTGAGGCGGCGCATTGTGGACGTGGAACTGCGCACGCCATCTGGGAACGGATACAGCGTGATGTACCGGGGGGAGAAGGAATCGCTCGCTGCTTGGGCGCGGGCGCTCGTGAGGGCGCCGCGTTTCGTGGCGGATGGCTGGATCGTGAGCAGGGAGTGCGAGCGGGCTCTGGCAGGATCGGGGTGGGGGCGCCCGGATTTCGACGACGACAGCGGGCGGATCGCGTACGATCTCGCCTTTTCGCTCGAGCCCCCGGGCGATGATCTCGGTGGGGATTGGGCGCTTCGCTTTGAACTTCGCCATCGTTGGACTGGCGAGCGAATTCCGCTTTCGGCCTACTGGCAGTCCCCTTCCCGGGAAATGGCCGCAAACGGGGATGTGCTGGTGGCGCCAGAGCGCTTTTTCCTGCCGAAATTGCGCGAGGCGGCGCGGCTGTGTCCCGCCATTGCGCGGGCCATGCGCGCGCCTGCACCAGAGCGAGCCCTGCTCCACCCCGATGAGATGGCTCGGTTTGTGTCGCAGGAGCTTCCGGCGCTGCGCCGCGCATCGTTCGTCGTGGAGACGCCAGCGCTCGAGGAGGCGCGGGACATTCGCATCCGCGTTCGTCTTGAGCGCATGGACGGCGGCGCTTCGCGGCGCGGAGGCGGGCGGAGAGCGGAGGTCGTGCCGAGGTTCTCCGCGGATGTGGTCGCTCGATTCGATTGGTCCGTCGTGATCGACGATCACACGCTCACGCCGGAGGAGTTTCGAAGGATGGTGGAAAGGCAAACGCCGCTCGTGCAGGTGGATGGGGTCTGGCGCCTCGTGCCGCTGGCCGATCTGCTGCGCCAGGTCGAGGCGCTGCCGGAGCGCGGTGAAGCGGTGGGTCCCCTCGAGTGGATGCGCGCGCATGCCCTGACTGCACACGACGGGCCAGGGAAGATGGAGGTGGACCAGGAGGCGCCGCGCGCCGTACAGTGGATGGACGTGTGGGCGCTCGGCCGAGACGCGGAGCCGGAACCGCCGCCAGCTTCGCTTCGAGGAGCCTTGCGTCACTATCAGGAGCAGGGTTACGCGTGGCTCATCCATCTGAGAAAGCTCGGCATCGGCGGTTGCCTGGCGGACGACATGGGCCTCGGCAAGACGGTGCAGATGATCGCGTACTGGCTTCGGGTCAAGGAGCGGGGCGAGGCGTCGGGACCTCATCTCCTCGTCTGCCCGACTTCGCTGGTCGCGAACTGGAAGGCGGAGATTGAACGGTTTGCCCCTGATCTCTCGGTGTACGTGCATCACGGGCCCGCCCGGAATCTCGACCGTGCCTTTGCGGACCCTGTCGATCTCGTCATCACCACGTACGGGACGCTTCTTCGGGACGGCGAGGTGTTCCGCCGGCGGGCGTTCGACTGCGTCACCATCGACGAGGCGCAGGTGGTGAAAAACGCCTCGACGCAGCAGGCGCGAGCGCTTCGGGCGTTGACGAGTCGTCACCGCGTCGCGCTCACGGGCACGCCTGTGGAAAATCGGCTCGATGAGCTGTGGTCGCTCATGGATTTTTTAAATCCTGGCTACCTGGGATCGCTGCGCTGGTTTCGGACGACATTCGGTTCCATCGCGGAAGGGCGGGATTTGAGCGGCGTGCGCATGCGCCAGTTGCAGCTGCTGCTTCGTCCGGTGCTTCTGCGCCGCCGAAAGAGCGATCCGGCGATTGCGCCGGAGCTCCCGGAGAAGTGGGAAGTGGAGGAACGCGCGCTCCTGACGGCCGAGCAGGCCGCGATGTATCAGGCATTGGTGGATCAGATGTTCGCGCAGATCGCGCGTGGTCCGAGCGGCATCGCGCGAAGAGGCGCGATTCTGACCACGTTGCTCCGGCTCAAGCAGGTGTGCGATCACCCGGCGCTCATCTCGGGCGGGCGGCCATCTGCCAAGCGGAGTGGGAAACTGCGGAGCCTGTTGGATCTCCTGCGCGTGGTCGTGGACGGCGGGGAGGCCGCGCTTATCTTCACGCAGTTTCGAGAGATGGGCGAGATGTTGTGCGCAGCGGTGGAGGATGAGCTCGGATTTCGGCCGCCTTTCCTGCACGGCGGCATGTCCGCCAAGGCTCGGGGCGAGATCGTCGAGCAGTATCAGACCAAGCGAATGGCGTCGCCTGTGCTCGTCCTATCGCTGCGAGCAGGGGGCGTGGGGCTGAATCTCACGCGGGCCAATCACGTGTTTCACTACGATCGATGGTGGAATCCGGCGGTGGAAGATCAGGCGACGGACCGCGCGTACCGGATCGGCCAGTCGCGGGGCGTGGAGGTGCACAAGATGATCTGCGCCGGCACACTGGAGGAGCGAATTGACGAGATGCTGCGGGCGAAGCGGGCGCTGTCCGACGTGGTGAGCCGCGTGTCGGAGGACTGGGTGACGGAACTCGACGACGAGGCGCTGTATCAGTTGTTTGCGTTGAACCCGGTCGGCGTGATGGAGGAGGATGAGCCGTGAAGCGCGGTCCGTACGCGTCGCGCTGGGAGCTCGTGCTGGCCGAGGTGGATCCGTCTCACCTTCGCGCCGCCACGCGCCTGGCGATGTCGGGAGCGGTGCGCTCGAGAGCGTGGGACGGCGCTGGCTGGCGGGCGGTGGTGGAGCGGGGCGGCACGCGGCGCGCCTTCGACGTGTGGCTGCCCAAGCTCGCGGATTACGCGGGGCACGCGCGAGACGTGGCGCGCTGGCTCGCGATGCGCCCCGATTGGCTCGCGGCGCATTACGCGGGGGAGTGGGACGAGTCGTTTCTGGATTTTCTGTCCGCGCATCAGGTGGAGGTGGTGCCGACGGGCGAGACGGCGGCTCGGTTGCGAGCGCTGGCCACCTGCACCTGCGAGGAGATGGATCCGCTTTGTCCGCACGTCGTGGCGGTGCTCCTCGCATTCATCTGGGAAGCGGACACAACCCCGCTTGCGGCGTTTCGGCTGGTCGGGATCGAAGTGGACCAGTTGCTCGATCTCGTTCAGGAGGAGACGGCCGCGCTCGCGAGTGCCGCGGGGGCGTCAGGGCGCACCGATGTTTCTGAGGCGAGCGGGGGGCTTTGGGCGTGGAGCCCCGAGGAATGGTGCGAGGATGCGGCGGTTCGCCCGCTGGGGAGGATACGGCCCATCGTGAGGTGCGAGATTCGCCCATGAGGGCGGGTCTTTTCTTTTGTTCAAAAATGCGAACATATGTTTGCTTTCTGCTTGACTCGGGGTATAATGAGGGCATAGAACATTTGTTCGGTGGTGAGTGGGATGCGGTACAGTCTGTACGGCGAATGCGAAGGGCTGCTGGGCGAGGGCCAAGGCCCGTTTTTGGTCGAAGAAGATGGCAGGATCATCGATGTCTCTCGCACCGCAGCGCGGGCAGGGGTGCGGCTGGGAATGCCGGTACGGGAAGCTCTGGCGCTCATCCCGGGCTGCCGCGTGGAGTCGGCTACAGGCGAATCAACACCCTGGAGGCATTTGCGCCAAGTGCTGTGGTCGCATACGCCGTGGGTCGAAACGCATCCGGACGAGCGGCGGTTTTGGATCGAGCTCTCCGGACCGCGCGTCCCCCTCGCGGAACTCCGGCAGATGGCGCGCGACATCCGCCGGGGATTGACGGAGGAACAGCGGGTGGTGCTCGCGCTGGCCAAGACGCCGTGGCAGGCTCGTATGCTCCTCGCGTGGAGCCGGCAGGAGCGGGTGCCGGGGGCGCTGTACCGAAAACTGGGCGCTGAACCGCTGGTCGTGGCGCCGGATCTGCTGAACAGGGAGGATGAGGCCGTCTGGATGCGCGCGCCCATCGCGGCGTCGTGGTGGATTCCCGACGATGCCAAGGCTGAGCTCATCTCCCTGGGCGTCTTCCGACTGAAAGATCTGGCGGAAATCCCGGAGGACATGTTGTGTGCCCGCTTTGGAGAGCAGGCGCGGATCTGGCGGATGAAGGGTACGGAGAACAGAGGGCTTCGGCCGGATCGCCCGCCTGAGGCGTGGAGCGCCTCGTGGCGCGGAGACGCGGAAGGCGTGCCGCTCGAACAGGCGAAGATGCAAGTTCGCCTATGTCTGGAAAGCCTTTGTAGCCGCCTCGTGCGATTGGGGCTGGCCGTTCAAACCCTGTCCATCGCTTTGTGGACCGACGCGCGCGAGATTCGATGGGAAAAGCGGATTGCGAAGCCCACTCCTCAGCCGGACGCCTTATGGGCCCAGATGGCGTGGCCGGAAGAGATCCATCGGGCGCGGCGAATTTGGGGCGTCGAATTGTGCGCGACCGAGGTGGCGGAGCTTCGCCCGGTGCAGATGGGTCTGTTGGCGCAAGGGAAGGCGCTCGACGCCCTCGAGGCGCGGGATTCGGCGAACCGGCTCGAGCGGTTGAACGCGTGGGATGCGTGGATGTCGAAGTGGTCGAAGTTGCAGCGGGGCATGGCGGCGGATTTTCGCGAACGACGCCTGGCGCTGGTTCTCGCTGAGATGGCGCGTTGAGCCGCTTGGTGCGCAGGCCCTTGGCCGTGCTGCAATGGGAGGCGGATCTCCCGCGCTCGTTCATATACGAAGGCCAGAGACACCAGGTTCTATGGGTTCTCGATGAATGGTGGGAGATGGGCGACTGGTGGAAAGCCGGGCGGGATCGGCGAATGGTGCGCGTGTGGACGGATGTCGGCGCGTGCATGGATTTGGAATGCGAGGATGGGGTCTGGCGCGTGTATCGCGTTTGGGATTGAGGAGGGCGTGCGATGTTTGTCCATCTGCACTGTCATTCTCCCTATTCGTTTCTCGACGGGGCTTCCAGCATCGAGGCGCTGGTCGCGCAGGCGGCCGCGCAGGGCATGCCCGCGCTGGCCTTGACGGATCGCAATACCATCGCGGGGCAGCCCGAGTTTCATCGGTTGGCCGCCGCGTACGGTGTGAAGCCTATCGCGGGCGCGGAACTGACGATGGAGGACGGATCGCAGCTTGTGGTTCTGGCGGAAGATGCGAAGGGGTTTCGTCACCTATGCGAGCTTCTCACGCGCATGCACGTGGAGGCTCGGGATCGCGCGGATCCCAGGCTGCGGGAAGCGGATCTGTTTGAGCGGAGCGAAGGGCTTCTCGTCCTGTCGGGAGGGCTGCGCGGGTTCGTCCAGCGGGCCTTGGCGCGGCGCGCATACGGGGATGCCCAGAGGTTCGTGGAGCGATATCGGGATGTGTTCGGGGACCGGTTTTATCTCGAGTGGACGGCCGACGGACTCCCGGGCTGCGCGCGGCGCATGCGGGATTTGCTCCATCTCGCCGAGGCGACGGGCGTGCCCGCCGTCGCGGCGACCGATGTTCGCGCCGCCAGCCCGGAGGAAGTCGCGGTGCACGATGTGCTCACCTGCATTCGGGTGGGGTGCCATTTGCAGACGCCTCATCCCGAGCGCCCGTTTAACCGCCTGGGGTATTTGCACGATGAGGCCGAAGCAAGGCGCAGGTTCGCGCAAGATCCGCGAGCCATGGCGCGGACGGTCGAGATCGCCGAGCGGTGCTCCCCCGTATTTCCCGCGGAAGGGCCTCTGTTTCCCGAATACCGAGATGCGTCGGGCCGAGGCGGGGTGGAACTTCTTCAACAACTCGTGTGGCAAGGGGCGCGGGAGCGATACGGAAAGGTGAGTCCCGAACTTCAAATGCGACTGGAACACGAGCTCGCCATCATTCGCGATCTCGGCTATGCCGATTATTTTCTCGTCGTTTGGGACATCGTCCGATATGCGAGATCTCGCGGCATCCGCTGCGCGGGCCGCGGATCTGCGGCTGACTCCGTGGTCGCGTACTGCCTCTATCTGACGGAGGTGGACGCGCTGAACCGAAATCTGCTCTTTGAGCGATTTCTCTCGCGCGAGCGAGCGGAGCGGCCGGACATCGACATCGACTTTGCGAGCGATCGCCGGGACGAAGTCATCGACTACGTGTACCGGCGCTACGGGCGCGACCGGGTGGCTCGCGTAGCGACGTATCAGACATTTCGGGCGAGATCTGCCGTACGCGAGGTGGGGCGCGTGTTCGGGATCCCCGAAGAGCTCCTGGATACATTGGCCAAGCGGATCCCGTGGTCCACGCACGCCGATGAAATCGAAGAGGCGCTGGAACGGGTGCCCGAGTTGCGAGATTTTCAGCCTTATCGGCGCGCATTTCGATGGATGTTGGCCATCTCGCGCCAGATTGCGGGATTCCCTCGCCACTTCGGGACGCATACCGGCGGCATCGTCATGAGCGGGGAGCCGCTGATGAAGGTCACCAGCCTGCAGCCATCGGCCTCGGGGTGGCTCATCACGCCGTACGACAAGCGGCTCCTGGAAGACGTGGGCCTCGTGAAACTCGACCTCTTGTCCCTCCGAACCATGGCAGCCGTGGAAGGGGCGCTCCGCCTCGGGACGGCGCGCGCGGTCGACTATGATCGCATCCCCATGGACGATGAGGCCACGTTTGCCTCCATTCGCCGCGGAGACACCATCGGCGTCTTTCAGTTGGAGAGCCCTGCGCAGCGGGCGCTGCAGGTCCGGCTTGGCGCGGAATCCCTGGAGGACCTGGTGGCGAGCGTAGCGCTCATTCGCCCCGGCCCCATCCAGGGCAATATGGTCGATCCGTTCCTGGCTCGCCGGCGCGGACTGGAGCCTGTGAGTTACCTTCATCCGAAACTTGAACCTATCCTCGGCAAGACCTACGGCGTGGTGCTGTTCCAGGAGCAGGTCATTGAGATTGCCATCGCCATCGCGGGATTTACGCCGGGCGAGGCGGACGAACTCCGCCGCGTGATGAGCCATGCGCGCAGCCGCGCCGAAATGGAGCAAATTGGCGAGCGATTCGTCCAGAAGGCTGTGCGCCAGGGTGTGCCGCTCGAGACCGCGAAGACCCTCTTTTCCTACATCCGCGGCTACGCGAGTTACGGGTTTTGCGAAGCGCACGCGGCGGCATTTGCCACCACGGCCTACAAGACGGCCTATCTCATCGAACATCATCCCGCGAGTTTCTTCGCGGCGGTGTTGAATCAATTGCCCATGGGGTATTATCCGGCGCACGTGATCTGCGCGGAAGCTCGAAGGCGCGGCGTTCGCATTCTGCCTGTCGACATCCAGGAGAGCGACTGGGACGCGAGTGTTCCCGAACCGGACGCCATACGCCTCGGATTTCGGCTCATCCGTTCATTCTCGGAGTCCGTGGCGCGCGCACTCGTCGAAGAGCGGCAGGCTTCTGGCCCCTTTCGAAGCCTTGCCGACGCGGTGATGCGCCTGCCCCAGGCGGACGCCCTTCATTTCGAGCGCCTGATCCGCGCAGGCGCATTCGATCGCGTCGAAACCCGGGATCGCCGAGAGCTTCTGTGGCAGCTTCCAAGGTGGCTCGCGCTTCGCAAGGAGCGAGATCTGGCGCTTTTCGACACCATGGCCGCGCCAGACCAAGCGGAGGGCGCGGTTCGCCTCTCACAAAGCATGCCGCCCATGAGCTTGGCCGAGCGCATTGCCGACGAGTATTCGGTGCTGGGCGTCGGCGTGAGCGGACATTGGCTGTCGCTGTATCGGGAGGCATTGCGAGACGAGGGGTATTGTACGCTGGCGGAGGCGGGCGAGAAGCCGGAGGGTGCGAGGGTCATGGTGGCTGGGCTTTCGATCCGGCCGCACCGCCCCCCGACGAAAAGCGGAAAAACGGTCGTCTTCTTCACCTTGGAGGACGAGACGGGGCTCGCAGATGCCGTGATGTTTGAGACCGTGTACCGCCGCGAAGGGGCCGTGTTGTTCACGCCATTCGGGAGATGGATTGGCCTGTCGGGCTTCATCGAGCGGCGCGGAGGGCTCAAGGCGCAAATCCGCGTCGAGCACATCTGGACGCTCGCATCCGGCTGAAAGGCGCTTGGAACCGTCTGATTGGCTTACGATATTGAAACTCATACCATGGAAAACAGGAAGCGGTGGGCGCGTGCCGAATGGAAGATCCGTGAATTCCAACACGCGAGGTGAACCTCTTGCACACGCGCCCCTGCTTTTTTGCACATTCCGCCATCCGCCGATGGCTGCGCCTGCCTTTTCGCCGATGGCGCACGCTCGCGCTCACCTCCTTGTTCTCCGCTCTTCTCACAGGATGTGGCCTGTGGCCCGTCCCAGCCGAGCAGGGAGAGAAAACGCCGGCCCCCGTGAAGCTCTCGGACGGGCGGGCGCTTCTCTGGAGCGGTGACATCAAACAGCAGGCGCTCGCCATGATCCGCGCAAGCCGCCATCGGCTCTACGTGGACATCTATGAGTGTTCGGATCCGGATCTGCTGCACGCCCTGATCGCGGCCAGACGCCGCGGCGTCGAGGTTCGCGTGGTGCTCGACGCCACCGAGAAGCACTCGACGGCCGTCGCGCTGCCCACGCTCGCGAGGGCCGGCATCGACGTCGCGCCCATCCGCATCAAGCAGGGGATTGATCACGTCAAGATGATCATCGCGGATCGCGACGTCCTCATCGGCGGGATGAATTTCGGCGCCGACAGCTGGGCCAATCACGATGCGTCGGTGAATTTGCCCGGACGCGCCGACATCTTTCTCCCGATGTTCTTGTGGGACGCGGCGCGAGCCCACGGTGAGACTGCCGAAGCGCCGGAAGATCGGGCTCCGCTCATCGCGGACCGCGATATTGGTCCGTCTGTTCTCCGCGCGATTCGAGGCGCGCGGCGCGAGATCGACATGGAGGCCTTCAATCTGACGGACGAAGACGTGGTGAACGCCCTGCGCTGGGCCGTCGCGCGGGGCGTGTCGGTGAACATCCTCGTGGATCCGTCCCAGTCTCGCAATCGCACCGCCGTGGAGGCGTTGCGCCAAGCGGGCGCTTTGGTACGATATTACCGTCCCTACGGGGGCGAGTTGCTGCACGCCAAAATCTTGGACGTGGATCACGGCACTTTCTTCATCATCGGGAGTGCCAATTTCACGCACCAGGCGTTCACCTACAATCACGAGGCGGATGTGGAACTCATGCGCGTCCCGGCGTTTGCCGAGGCTTTCGAGTCGGATCTGCACCGTCAGATGGCGCGCGGGAGCTCTTATTTCATTCGCGAAAAGGTGGCATCATGGGACGAGTCCTGAAGATGTGGTCGCTCATCGAGCGCGCTGACTGGCGCGTCCTCCGCTGGTGCGAACGGCTCTGGGGGCGCTCGCCCGCGTTCGACGCGGCGATGATGGCAAGTGCGCTCTACACGCCCTTCGTGATGCTGGCGCTCATCGCTATCGCCGCTTCGGGCTGGCTCGGCCAAGCCCGCTCCGCGGCAGCTTTTTGGGCGGCGGCAGCCAGCGTGGCCGCGGCCGTGATGGTCCGCGTCGCGCATGAGCCCATTAGTCGCGCGGCTCGGCGGCCCCGCCCCTTTGAGGTGGAACCCATGCGAGTGCTGGTCGAACACGAGCCGGGCGAATCGTTCCCCAGCAACCACGCGGCTGGCGGCTTCGCGCTGGCTGTAGGCGGATGGCATCTCGGCGCGGTCGCCTACGTGATGCTGGCCCTCGCCATCTGGTTGGCGGTCGCGCGCATCTACTGTGGACTTCACTATCCGAGCGACGTGATCGCCGGCGCGGCGAGTGGAGCGGTGGCAGGATATGTGTGCAGTTTTCTCCAATGGACTTATCGCGAGCCGCTGATGCACGCGCTTCCGGGTATGGATCCTGGAGGGCGGTGAGGAATGAGATCCCTTCCGTGATGCAGACTACCTTTTGGACCATCGATGGATGGATGGAGGGAGTCTCGCATGCGCATTGTCCGACCGATTTGCGCTGTGGCCGTGGCCCTTTCCTCTCTCGCCGCGGCCACACTCGTCCAGGCCTCGTGCGCCGTGGTGTCGGCCCGCCCCATTCAGGTGACGTTGCGGGATGGCGGGATCGAACCGCGCGAAATCGATGTCACGCAGGGCGCCACGGTCGACATCGTCGTGCGCAACGCAGGAACGCAGATTCACAATTTCGTCGTTCCAGACTTTTACGTGTTCACGCAGAACTTGCAGCCGGGAGAAACGGTCAGGGTTTCGTTCGTGCCGGACAAAACGGGAAAGTTTCGCTACTACTCGGATCGGGACGGAATTCCGGAAGCAGGGATGGAGGGGACGATGAAGGTAGCATCTCAGCCGGGGTCGTCGCCGTGAGGTGACGCCGGGCGAAATCGGCGCTACAATAGGCGGGAAGGGGGCGAGAGCATGGAGATGAAAGTGGTGGGCAAGTGGCTCGGCCAGCGCCATTTCCAGGCTGACGGGCCATCCGGCAACACCATCTACATGGATGCCAAAAAGGAAGACGGAGGAACGGGACAAGGCAACCGCCCCATGGAACTCCTGCTCATGGGCGTCGTCGGATGTACCGGCATCGACATCGCCATGATTATGGAGAAGATGAGGGTTCCGCTACAGGGCCTCGAGATTGAAGCGGTGGGGGAGCGGCGAGAGGAGTATCCGCAGGCTTTCACTCGCATCCATCTGACGTACCATATGACGGGAGACGTCCCGCCAGCCAAGGCCTGGCGAGCCATTCGCCTTAGTGAACAGAAGTACTGTTCGGCGATTGGATCCCTAAAGGCTGAGGTCATCCCGCACCTCGTGCTCAATGGCCAGGAGGTGCCCCCGCTCGACGTCGTGGTGGACGGCCAGCCAGATTAACCTGGCGGCCATCCAAGTTGTCGCCCGCCTAATAGATGATAGTGCAGATGCGGCACTGTCTGCTGGCCGTGTCGGCCGATGTTGGCGACGAGGCGATACCCGTCTTCTGCGACGCCCGCATCTTCGGCGATGATCGGAATGACGCTGTGGAGATAGCCCAGCGTCTCGCGATCTTCCGGCTTCACCGCCTGCGCTGATTCGATGTGGCGCTTCGGAATGATGAGGATGTGCACGGGGGCCTGCGGGCGAATGTCGTGAAAGGCGAGGACGTGATCGTCCTCATACACTTTGTTGGCAGGAATATCGCCAGCAACTAATTGGCAGAAGAGGCATGAACTCACATCGTTCCCTCCTCGTCGGGCCTCATGACGATTATACAATGGCGCACCAACGCGTGCCCAATGGAATGCATCGCAGGAAGTACGAGAAGGGGTCCGAACGACAGGGGCGCGAGCTGGCCTCGCTTGTCATTCACAGGAGAGAAGAGGGATGGCAGATGGCGGTGATCGGATATTTCAACGGGCGGTGGATCGATCCGGCCGAGGCGTGCGTGCCGCTCGACGAGCGCGGCCACCAGTTTGGCGACGGCGTCTACGAAGTCATTCGGGCCTACGGCGGTCGGCCGTTCCTGCTCGATTGGCACGTGGAGCGGCTGTTTCAGAGCATGAAGGCGCTTCGCATCCGGCCGCCGTTTGATCCGGGAGCGTGCAAGGAGTTGATTCACGCGCTCATCGAGCGGAGCGGAGAATCGGAGGCGGCGATTTACCTGCAGGTCACCCGAGGATCGGCCGTGCGCAATCATCTGTTTCCCGAACCTTCGGTCGAAGCGAACGTTTCTGCGACGGTTCGGCCCGTGAAACTTGGCACCAGCGAAGCGAAGCCGGGACGGCTGCTCCTGCTTCCGGATGAGCGCTGGCTGAATCCGTGGATTAAGTCACTCAACCTGTTGCCCAACATCATGGCCAAGCAAACGGCGCACGACGCCGGGGCCGACGAGGCGCTCCTCGTGCGGGACGGCTATATGATCGAGGCCGCGAGCTCCAACGTGTGGTTCGTGGTGAACGGCGAACTCGTCACCGCCCCGGCGGATCGGTATATCTTGGCAGGTATTACGCGCCGGTTCGTGCTGGAGATGGCGCGCGATCTCGGCATTCCCGTCCGCGAAGAGAAGCTGCCGCGCGCGCGCCTGGCGGACGTGGATGCCATCTTCCTGACGGGGACGATGACCGAGGTGTACCCTATCGCGTCTGTGGTGGAACACCCGGACATTCCTTGTACCGTCATCTCGGCCGAACGTCCTCCGGTGCGAAACGTGGCTCCGGAGCAAGTTCACGAGGTTTGGACGGCGAGGGACCTCGGGCTCGTCGAGCGGCTCCGGGCTGCATTTGTGGAACGCGTGCGCGCATGGGCAGGTGCCATCGCCTGACTCAACGCCGCGAAGGAGCGTGGAAGGTTGCAGCGAAAGACGCTGTCTCTGCCCAAACTCGAGCGGCTCACGCCGACGCTCGAGTCGACGATGCTCAAAATCACCGAGGAGGTCGGGGAACTCGCTCAGGCCATCGGCAAGTTCCGCGGCCTCTCGGGCGAAGAGACGCGCATGCCGGACGAGGAAGTCGTCCGCGCCATCGTGACCGAACTCCTCGACGTCGCGCAGACCGCGACGTCCATGATGTTTGTCATCGAGGACCTGTACGGCATCGACATCGAGCGAGAGGTCGAGCGCCATATCGAGAAGCTTCGCCGCAAGGGTTATCTCTGAGCTGCAAAAAAGGGCACCTGCGATGGGTGCCCTGCACGGAGTGCCCGATGCGCTCTCACGCGCGGTCGAGGAGCAGGTCGATTTCCTCCTTGTACTTGCCTTCCGGCGTCTCGAGGATCTGCGGGATGCCCTTGAGCGCCGGATGGTGGACAATGCGCTTGAGCGCCTCCAGGCCAAGCGTCCCTTCGCCCACGTTGGCGTGCCGATCCTTGCGCGAGCCGAACGGATGTTTCGAGTCGTTGATGTGGACCACCTTCAGGCGATCCAGCCCGAGGACGCGATCGAACTCGGCCAAGAAGCCGTCGAAGTCGTTCACGACGTCGTAGCCGTAGCTGTAATTGTGGCACGTGTCGATGCAGACGCCGAGGCGGTCCTCGTGCTTGACGCGGCTGATGATGTCGGCGATTTCCTCAAGGCTGTTGCCGACTTTCGATCCGTCCCCCGCCATGGTCTCCAGGCATAGCCACAGCGACTCGTCTCCCGTGAGGATCTCGTTCAGCGCGTCGGCAATTTGCCGGATGGCAAACGATTCTCCCTCGCCGACGTGGGAGCCGGGGTGCATCACGATGTAGCGGAATCCCAAATACTCCACCCGTTCAATCTCCTCGCGCAATACATCCATGCCGTACTGCCGCGTCTCCGGCTTCGGGCTCGCCAGATTGACGAGGTACGACAGGTGCACGACGGGATCGTGAATGCCGTGTTCCCGCATCAAGGCGAGGCCCTCGTCCCGGTGAAACGTCTCGATGGGACGCGCCTTGCCGCCCCGATTGCTGCGGGTGTAAATCATAAACGTGTTGGCGCCGTACGAGATGGTCTCCTCCACGGCCGCCAAAAGCCCCGTCCCGGCGACGGAGACGTTTGCGCCGAGCAGGATGCCCTCGTAGCGATCTTCTTCGCGCATACTTCAACCCCCGTCCTACCATCTCGCCCTATCGTAACACACGAACTCGGCGCTGGCACGGGCGGCTGCGTACATACCTTGCCCCGGATGCGACATACTAGGCTGGCAGCGAGGAGGATGGCCATGCATGCAAAGCCGTTTCGCTTGCCGGCCTTGGCCTGGTGGCTTCTCATCGTCGGCGCGCTGTTTCAGCTTTCCATCAGCCTGTCTAACACGTTCGTCAGCATTTTTCTCTTCAAAGTCGACCGTTCCTTCTCCGCCATCGCCTGGTACCATCTACTCGTCTTTGCCACGCTCCCCGTCACATTCGTCCTGGCGGCGGCCATCGCGCGGCGCACGTCGACGGCCATGTCCCTGCGGATTGGCATCGCGCTCTACGCGCTCTTTTTCGCCGTCGCGCTGATGGTGGGCGAGGAAGCGGCGCACATGCCCGAGTTGCTCGGCGTGCTCACCGGCCTGGCGGAGGGCTCTTATTGGCTTGCGTTCGACGTGTTGAGCGTGGAATACACGGACCGCGAGGGTCACGAGCCGTTCTTTGGCCTGTTCGGCGTGCTCACCTCCGTGGCGAACGTCATCGCTCCGCCCGTCGCGGGCGCCCTCATCAGCCGGGAGGACGCGTACTTTGGCGGGCTCACGGGCTATCATGTGGTCTTCGGCATTTCGTTCGCCCTGTTTGTGGTCGCCACGCTCGTGAGCCTGCGTCTGAAGAGCGCGCGACTGGCCGAGCTTCGGCTCTGGGAGGGATTTCGCTCGCTTGCGCAGGAGCCGTGGCGGCGCGTCGTCCTTGGTTCGGCCGCGTACGGTGTGCGGGAGGGCGTCTTTATGTTTCTGCTTGGCCTCCTGTTCTACATCGTCACCGGCAGCGAAATGAAACTCGGCGAATTCCTGCTGTTGCAGGGCGCGCTCTCGTTTCTCGCGTTTTACGCCGCCGGGCGCTGGTCGGGTCGCTTCCGCTGGCGACTGTTTCTCGTGGGAGCCCTCGGCATTCTCGGCGCCAGCATCGCGTTTCTATGGTCCATCACGACGGTGACGCTCATCGTCTACGGCGTGCTGGCGGCGGCCGCGTTTCCCTTGTTTCTGGTCCCGCTGCAGGGCTACGTGTTCGACGCCATGCACACGCTGGCCGACGACGACGTGCCGTCCATTACGCACATCGTCGTCAGGGAGTGGCTCGAGAACGCCGGCCGCATCCTGGGCGTGGTCGCCTATTTCGTCGTGGCGTCGTTTGAGACGGCGCGTCAGGTGGGCGGATTTGCGTGGCTCGCGTTTGCGCTCGGCTTCATGCCGATGGTGACCTTTGCGCTGATTCAGCCCCTCGAATCCCGGATTTTCGGGCCGCGATCGCGCCATCAGCGGTTTCGACTTGGCGACAACGAGGAGAGCCACACGTCGGCGAAGCGGCGGGCGAGGCCGACGCCCTGACGTGGCAAGACCCGCTCCTCTGCCAAGGGTCGCCAGCGCATGGGAAGCGATTATAATGGGTTTGATGAGTGCGAAGGAGTGATCGCGTGGAATCCTTTCAAACCCTGGACGCGGGCCGGTGCCAGGTGCACACGCTGCTTCATCCTGCGTTTCGGACGAAGGAACTTTCGCTCAGGTTTCATCTGCGGATGGCGCGCAATCGCGTCACCGAGGTCGCGATGCTTCCCGCCGTGTGGATGAACGGAACGCGCAGTCTCCCGAGCTATCGGCAGATTGCGCTTGCAACGGACGATCTCTACGGCACTCACGTGCGCGCGTCCATCAGCAAGCGCGGCGGCTATCACATCGTCGAGGTGGGCGCGAGCGTCCCGGACGTGCCGGGCGAGGACGAGGCGTCGCTCGTGGATCGAGCGCTGGATCTCGTCCTGTCGCTGGCGCTCGATCACGCCATCGGCGCGGGAGGGTTTGCCGAGGCAGCCGTCCAACGCGAGAAGGAATTGCACCGCCGGCGAATCCGCGCGGTCCGAGATGACAAGGCGGCGTATGCGCTGCAGCGATGCCATCAGATCGCCTGTCGCGGCAGGCCGGCAGGGCTGCCGCGGCTTGGCTTTGAGGAAGACGTGGAGGCTCTCCTGCCGGATCGGCTGTACGAGGTCTACCAGAAGGTTCTCGCGCAGGCCGAGGTGCACGCCTACGCCGTGGGCCAGTTCCGCGATATGGCCGGCCTCGCGGCGCGGGTGGCGGATCGGCTGGCGAAAGCGCTGCCGACCAAGCCCGCGATGCGCGCGGACGAGGTAGATCGCGACGTCGTCTTGCCAGCGGAACTGCGCGACTTCGAAGAGGTCACCGAGGCTGAGGACGCGCAGCAGACGCAATTCGATCTCGCCTTTGCCTCCGGCGTCGGGTTCGGCGACGACGAGTACCCTGCGCTCGTGATGATGAACGGCGTGTTCGGCGGCTTTGCGCATTCGAAGCTTTTCATGAGCATCCGCGAACGCCGTTCGCTCGCGTACAGCGTGTGGTCATTCGTCGACGCCGCGACGGGGTTGCTCACGGTGTACGCGGGCATCTCGGCCGACAAGCGAGACGAGGTACGTCAAATCCTGGAGGCGGAGCTCGAGGCTCTGCGGCGCGGAGAAATCGAGGCGAGCGAGTGGCAGGAGACGCGCGCCACGCTGCGCAATCAGTATCAGCAGATGTTGGATCAGCCGGCTATGCTGATCGCTTGGCATCACCACGCGGTCATCGCAGGCAGGGAGCGGACCATCCCGGAGATGATCGAGTCCGTCGACCAGGTGCGCCCCGAGGACGCGGCGGCATTGGCTACCGCGCTTCGGCCCGTGTGCCTCTATGTCCTCGAGGGAAGGGGGAGCCGCGCATGAGCGACGCTCGGCACGTTTCACTTGAACTGCCGTTTGAGACGCGCACCTTCAGACTCGAAAACGGGCTCGTGGTCACCCTGATGCCGCGCCCTGCGCTCCATCAGACGTACGCCATGTTCGCCACCCGATACGGGTCGGTCGATCGCGCCTTTCGGACGGACGGCAAAGTGCATGAGATGCCCGACGGAATTGCGCACTTTTTGGAACACAAGATGTTCGAGGATCCCGAGATGGACGTGTTCGCGCGCTTCGCTGCCCATGGGGCGTCGGTCGACGCCTACACCACCTTCGATCACACGGCGTACTATTTCTCGGGCACGGGCGAGATTGCCAAGCACGTAGGCACGCTGCTCGACTTTGTTCAGTCCATCCACCTGACGGACGAAAACGTGGAGAAGGAGAAGGGCATCATCGCGCAGGAGATTCACATGGTGAACGACCACCCGGATCGCAGGGCCTATATGGAACTGCTCCGCGCGATGTACCACGTCCATCCGGTGCGCATCGACATCGCCGGCACCGTCGAATCGGTGCAGGCCATCACTAAGGAACAACTTCTGCTTTGTTACGAAACCTTTTACCACCCATCCAACATGGTGCTCGTCATCGCTGGCGGTTTTGACGCGGACGAGATCGCCCACGTCATCGAGGAAAACCAGGCCAAGAAGTCGTTCAAGGAGCCGCCTAGCATCGAGCGCCTGTACCCAGAAGAACCGCCGACGCCTGCGCGATCCCGTCATTGGGTGCATTTCCCGGTTCAGCAGCCCCGCCTCCTCGTCGGCTGGAAGGAGGCAAACGGGGCGAGTGGGTCGAATTTGATTGAACAGGACACGGCGATGACGATTCTGCTGGAGGCGCTCTTCGGTCCTACCTCGGCGTTTTACCAGAGCCTGCTGGACGAAGGGCTCGTCGACAAAGGCTTCTCCGCGGGCTACCAGTTGTCGAATACGTTCGGGTACACCTTGGTCGGCGGGAACACGCCGCATCCCGACGTGCTGGCCGAGCGGATCCAGTCGCATCTCGCGCGCGAGCGCGAGCGCGGGATCGACGAGGAGGCGTTTGAACGGGCTCGCAAAAAGATCATGGGCCGGGTGCTGATGAGCTTAGATCAGAACGCCTTTCTCGTCCGCAACTGGGTCGCGTACGTTCTCCGCGGCGCGGAGGCGTTTGCCTTTGCCGACGTGATCGCCGTGCTCCAAACCATGACGCTCGAACGTGCGAACGCACGCTTGCGGGAGCATCTGCGCGACGACAACATGGTGATAAGCGCGGTCGTGCCGTCCTGAGCGGCGCAAAGGATGAGGGCGTGTGTTCTTGAGGCGAAGAAGGAGTCGGACGTTCATGTGGATGTTGGCCATCCTCGTAGTTGTGGCGGCGGTGGCTGCGCTGTTGTACGCGCTCTATCGCCGGATGACGGCGGACTGGCCGCGGCCGAAGAGGCGAATGCCGGAGCACAGGCCCAAGCCAGATGCGTGGCGTGAGGAAGGACTTTACCTCTCCTGGCTGGGGCACTCGACGGTGCTGATGCAGATGGACGGCGTCCGCATCCTGACCGATCCGGTTCTGTTTCCACGCGTCGGGGTGCGGGCGTTCGGATGGACGTTTGGCCCCAGGCGCCACGTGGATTGCCCCATCCGGCCTGAAGCGTGTGGACCGGTCGATCTCGTCCTCCTGTCGCACGCCCACATGGATCACCTGGATCACGCGAGCCTACGGCGCGTGGTGACGAGGCAGACGGTGGTCGTGACGCCGCGAGGCACGGGTTACCTCGCCCGGTGGCATGGGCCGAAGGCCGTGTACGAGATGAGCCCGGGCGAGGAAATTCGGCTGGAGGATGGGACGGAGATCGCGGCCATCGAGGTCCGGCACTGGGGCAACAGGTATCCGTGGAACCGAAACATGGGCTATCAGGGCTACGTGGTTCGGCGGGGGCCGTGGTCGGTGTTTTTTGCCGGCGACACGGCGGCGACGGATCTCTCCGCGGTCAAGCAGTACGAGCCGCAGATCGCGTGCATGCCCATTGGCGCGTATGCACCCGCGCCGTTTGAGAACGCGCACTGCACACCGGAACAGGCTTGGGACATGTTTCTTCAGACGGGCGCCCAGGTCTTTGTTCCCATTCATCACGACACGTTCGTCCTTTCGCGCGAGCCCGTGGATGAGCCGCTTCAGCGGCTCATGGCTGTGGCCGACGGGGACAGGGTGTGGCCCATGCGGCATGGCGAGGTCTATTACGTGAAGTCACCCAAATCTATCGAGAAACCCAAGCGGCTCGATTGACGAACCCCCTGATTTGTCAGTACATTCGATCCCAGAGGTTCTAGAGTTGAGCCTGGCGAGGGCGGGCTCGCGCACTGTCACAAAGGAGAATGAACATGGAACATAGTGTCCGCCCGGGTTGGCCGGGCATTTTGGAGGTCTATGCAAACTTTCTTCCCGTCACCGAACACACGCCGCGGCTGACGTTGCACGAGGGGAACACGCCGCTCGTCTACGCGGACAAGCTGAGCGAGCGGCTCGAGTGCCACGTGTACCTCAAGTTCGAAGGCGCGAATCCGACGGGATCGTTCAAAGACCGGGGCATGGTGGTTGCAGTGGCCAAGGCCAAGGAGGCGGGCAAGCGCGTCGTCATCTGTGCCAGCACGGGCAACACGTCTGCGTCGGCGGCCGCCTACGCAGCGCGCGCGGGGCTCGAGGCGGTCATCCTCATCCCGCACGGCTACGTCGCGCTCGGCAAACTGGCGCAGGCCGTGCAGTACGGCGCTCGCATCGTCGCCATTCGCGGAAATTTCGATCAGGCGCTGGCCATCGTGCGCGAGGTCGCGGAACCGCTCGGCATGGAAGTGGTCAATTCCATCAACCCCTACCGCCTCATGGGCCAGCAGACGGCGGCGTTCGAGATCTGCGATGCCCTTGGGCGCGCGCCCGACGCGCTCTACATCCCCGTGGGCAACGCCGGCAACATCTCGGCCTACTGGATGGGATTCACGCGCTATTACGAGGAGAAGCGCATCCATGCGCGCCCCAAGATGTTCGGCTTCGAGGCCGAGGGCGCGGCGGCCATCGTGCGTGGAGAACCGATTGCGCATCCGGAGACCTTTGCGACGGCCATTCGCATCGGCAACCCGGCGTCCTGGGACAAGGCGGTCCGGGCCGCCCAGGAATCCGGTGGCGCCATCGACTGCGTGACGGATGATGCTATCGCCGAGGCGTACCGGCTCATCGCGCAGGAAGGCGTGTTCGCCGAGCCGGCTTCGGCGGCCAGCGTCGCGGGGCTGTTGAAGCGCCACCGCGAGGGCGGCGTGACCCGCGGCGAGACCGTGGTGTGTGTGCTGACGGGAAACGGTTTGAAAGATCCAGACAGCGCCATGCGCCTCGCCTCGCAAGAGGCCCTCGTCGTGGATGGCGATCCCGACGCGGTGCGGCGGGCGCTGGGTGGGCTGTCATGAGCCCGGGTGATATGCGCCGCTCGGTCACGGTCCGCGTGCCGGCGACCACCGCCAACCTGGGCCCAGGCTTCGACTGCCTGGGCATGGCGCTTCAGCTGTACAACACCTTCACGCTCCGCCTCGGCGAGCCGTTCGCCGTTCGCGTGAGTGGGGAGGCGGCCGAAGTTTTGCCGAAGACCGAGGACAACGCGGTCATCCAAGCCATGGACCGCCTGTTCGCGGAGGCGGGAGTCCACCGTGGCGCGTTGCCGCCCTTCGCCCTCGAGGTAGACAATCAGATTCCGGTGTCGTCCGGGCTTGGCTCCAGCGCATCGGCGATTGTGGCCGGCCTCGTGCTTGCCAATGCGCTCCTCGAGGAGTACGCGCCGGATCGAAAGCTAGGCCGGGATCGCCTGCTGCGGCTCGCCACTGAGCTCGAGGGGCACCCGGACAACGTCGCGCCCGCGCTTCTGGGCGGCGGCGTGCTGGCATTTCACGATCGCGCGGGCCTTCGCACGGCGGAAGTGCCGATTCCTCCGAATCTGCGCTTTGTGGCGGCGACGCCCGAATTCGCGCTGCCGACCGAACTCGCGCGCCGCGTCCTGCCGAAAGCCTATCCCCGGGACGAGGCCGTGGAAAACGTGGCGCAGTGCGCTCGATTGTTGCTGGCGCTGCTCAAGCCTGATCTCGACCTTCTCCGCGGAGGCATGCTGGATTACTTCCACGAGCCGTACCGCAAGCCGCTCGTGCCTGGAGCGGACGAGGTCGAGCGGGCGGCCATGGCCGCAGGCGCGTACGCCGTCACGCTGAGCGGCGCAGGACCCACGCTGCTCGCCTGGTGCAAGCCGGACGTGGCCCTTCGCGTGGCGGATGAGATGACGCTCGCGTGGCGCAACGCAGGCACGCCGTGTCGGGCGCTCGTGCTGCGGCCGGTGCACGGCGAGACGCGCGCGCATTGGAAGTTGGAATCAACAGGAGACGAGGTGTGAAGATGGATATTCGAGAGACGTTGCCCAACACGCTGATGGCCCATCTGGGCATGGAGGTGTTGGAGGCCACCAAGGACCGCGTGGTAATGACCATGCCCGTGGATAGCCGCACGCATCAGCCGATGGGGCTCTTGCACGGCGGTGCGAGCGTGGCGCTCGCCGAGTCCGCAGCCAGCCTGGGCGGCGCTTTGAACGTAAGCGATCAGGGGAAGACCGTTGTCGGGATGGAGATTAACGCCAACCATCTTCGCTCCATGCGGGAGGGCGTGGTGAAGGCCATCGCCGAACCCATCCACCGGGGATCGACCACGCAGGTGTGGCAGATCCGCATCGTGGACGAGCGGGATCGCCTCGTGTGCATCTCTCGCTGTACGCTCGCCGTCATCCAGAACCGGGGGCGCATGGAGCGCGTGACGCCGACTGAAAGCTGAGCGCCTGTGGAGTGGGCGGCGCGGGCCCCTTCGGCCTTTGGGCGCCGCCCCGCTCATGCCGGGGGAGCCGGAGGCGGGAGCGGACCAATGGTCAGGTCGGCCATGGCCACCTCGGTGTTTGGGCACGCCGCGAGCGCTTTCAGCACGGCGATGGTGGGGCGCACGGCAGGGAGTTCACCGGATTCAACGCGCGTGAGCATGTCTCGCGCAGGCGCCCACAGCGCGGCGTCGAGCTCCGCGCCATGGACGCGCGGTTCGCCGAGATGTTGGCCCACGCAGAGGAAGAACCGCGTGTCGAACCGCACCGGCTGGGTCGGCGGCGTGACGAAGCGGCCAATGCGCCGAAGGAAGCCGAGATCAAACGCGAGGCTGTGCGCGGAAAGCCACGCCGAGAGCGCATCTGCGCCCTTGCACAGTTCCGCCTGCTCTTCCGGCAGAAGTGGTATGTCCTTCCTGGTTCCCTCGCTGTCCCGCACGGAGAGCAGCCAGCCGATTTCTTCCGCCGTTTCTCGAAGCGCGGTGACGGCCAAGGCGGCATCCTCGTCATCCTCTGCGCCCCTCGGCCTGCCGAACGCGCGCTTAGCCAGTTCGGCGTCGGACAGATCCGCCGCGCCCCCCGGGAAGGCCACGAAGCCGGGCAAAAACCGCATGGTCTTGGCGCGCCGGACCACAAGCACCTCGATGTCGCCATTCGCCCCGTCTCGGATGACCACGAGCGTGGCCGCCTTTCGAATCTCCGTCATGCCGATCCCGCCTCCTCCTTCAGCATGGGCGCCACCTCGTTCATCCGCAGGGACACGAAGGCGGCCCGGGCCTCCCGCTCCAGCCGGTCGTCCAGCGGCTCGAGGTGATCCGGCAGATGGGCGTAGGCCAGGGCGTCGCGCAGCACCGCATCCGCCAGCGCCGGGTTTTTCGGCAGAAGCGGGCCGTGCACGTAGGTGCCCCAGATGTTCAGATGGCGCAGGCCCTCGTGGCCGCTTACCCCATCGTTGCCGTGTCCGTAAACGACGCGCCCGAGCGGCCGATGGCCGTGGCGCGTGCGCCCACCGTGGTTTTCAAATCCGACGATCACGCCAACCTCATCGCTCCACACGGCGATGTTGCCAATGAGCCGTGGCGCATCGGGGCTCGCCTCGGTCACCATCTCCACGAGGCCGATGCCGGGGACCTTTTCGCCGCTCGGAAGTTGGTAGTATTCGCCGAGGAGCTGATAACCGCCGCAGATGGCGAGAACCGGAAGACCATCCTGCACGGCACTCCGAAACGCCGGCGCGCAGGCCCGCAGCTTTTCCGCGACAATCGCCTGCTCGCGGTCGGACCCGCCTCCCAGAAGTACGAGGTGATAGCGCGAGAAGTCCGGGACCTCGCTGTGCGTCACGCGCGCCACTTCGACCTCGTAGCCGCGCCATTCGAGCCGCCGCCGAAGCACGGCGATGTTGCCGCGATCGGCATAGAGATTCAGCAGATCAGGATACAGATGTGCGATACACAGCGCCTTCCGGCTCATGCTCATCCCTTCTTTCTGAAAGCCAGCGGGCCGCGGGATGCAAAAGCGTATACGTCACGAGCGCATGCATGGCGGCGCCTGTGGCGGAACTGTGGGAAAGCCCCTCGCAGAGCGCCGCTTCTAAGTCGGGTTGGACGCGGATCCGCGATTCCGGAAGGCCCGCGTATTTCAGCCGGAGCGCCATGTCGTGCGCGCGAAAACCCGTGGTGACGACGGCCGTCAGGCGGGGGTCTTCCGCGAGCAGTTCGAAGTCCGCGTCCCAAAGCCAAGACACGTCCCGCCCGTCGGCCGCGAGGTCGTTTACGCCAATGACGAGGACCTTATCCCTTCCATCCGACACCACGGTATCCAGGACGCTGTCGCAGCCGGTGGGATTCTTGATCAGGTGAAGGGTCACAGGCGCCTCGAGGTCGAAGCGCTGCATGCGTCCCTCGGGCGGCTGGTACGCCCGAAGCCCCCCGTGGATGGCCTCGCCGGTGAGGCCGAGCGCCCGCGCCGCAGAGGCGGCTGCGAGCACGTTATAGGCGTTGTATAGGCCGGAAACCGGGAGATCCAGCAGGAGGTCCGGCAACCCTTCTTCGGAGAACCGCAGGAACCCGCCCTGGAGTTCTCCCTGAAACGCGGGGTGCGGGCGAACGAAGTCGCAGCCTTCGCACTGATACAGGCCGAGCTGGCCGTACCAGAACCCCTCGTATCGAAGCGGCCGTCCGCACATCAGGCAGAACTGCCCGTCGCGCATTTGCTCGCGCCGGGGCGATCTCGCCGTGCCTCGAGCCATACCGTAGTAGATCGTCTGGCGCGAGGAGCGCAGGCCGAGATACCGGCAGAGCGGATCGTCCCCATTCAGGACGAGTGTCGCCTGCGTCTTTCGTATCCCTTCCAACAGCTTTGCCAGGGTGCCATCCAACTCACCGTACCGGTCCAACTGATCGCGAAACACGTTCGTCACGACGATCACGGCCACCGGCAGGTCCGGTGCGACCGCCGGCAGCGTCGCCTCGTCGATCTCCA
This sequence comes from Alicyclobacillus sp. CIJ1, assembly GCF_057538885.1. NCBI lineage: Bacteria > Bacillati > Bacillota > Bacilli > Caryophanales > Alicyclobacillaceae > Alicyclobacillus > Alicyclobacillus sp. CIJ1. The sequence goes on from NZ_BAAJPH010000143.1 coordinate 224,754, forward strand.
AAACCGCCGTGTCCGCGGATAGCCGGCCTGTCCAAGAACAGGACCGCAAAAACGCCGTGGCAATGCCTTGGGCGAGGTTCGCGCCTTTGTGGTTGGTGACCACGGGTTCGCGTTCAGCCACCATACTCGCCAGGAGGGCGGTCGTGGTCGTCTTCCCGTTGGTGCCGGTGACCGCGATGACGCGCTTCACCTTTCCGCCAAATCGCCGGATGAGGCCGGGTGAAATGCGGAGCGCCACTTTACCCGGCAAACTGGTGGCGTCTCTGCCGCGCAGCCTGAGGACCCACAGGACGAGCTTGCCGATCCAGATGCCGAGCATAAAGGCATGCATCCTTTCCATGTCGCAGATGGGGTCCGTGGACAACGTCGCGCCCAACGGTTTTCTCCCGTGGATTATACTATATTTCGATCGCCCGGGCTTGCCGCCCGACGAAGGAGGATGTACAGCTTGTACCATTTGTACGGTTACCGGCGTTGCTCGACATGCCGAAACGCGCAGGCGTTCCTCGAGCGCCTGGGCGCCGACGTGTCGTTTCACGACATCGTCGAACATCCGCCCGACGTGGCCACCCTGCGCACGTGGCTCGAAGCCGTGGGCGGCGACATCCGGTCGCTCGTCAACACCCGCGGCGAGGTCTATCGGAGGCGGGGGCTGAAAGAGGTGGACACTTGGCTCGAAGAGATGCATCGAGACGGAAAACTCATCCGCCGCCCTGTGCTCGTGACGCCTTCTGAACGGGTCATTGTGGGCTTCGACGAGGCGGCCTACCGCGACGCCGTGGCCGAGGAGCAGGCGCCATGAAGCGACGCCTCTTCTTCGGGCTCGAGTTACCTGGCGCCTGGAAGGACGAGATTGCAGAGCGATGCGCGTCCATTCGGCAACAGGGCCAGGTCATCGCGCGCAACTGGTCGCGCAAGGAGATGTACCATTTGACCGTGTTGTTCCTTGGCGCCGTCGACTCGGCCGATCTCGACCGCGCCTTCCTGGCGGGAGCGCGAGCCGCCGGCCAGCAGGCGCCGTTCCGGCTCACCACGGGTCCGTTCGGCAGGTTCCTCCAAAGCCGCGTGTTCTGGCTTGGGCTCGACGAGATCGAATCTAATCTTGCCGAGCTCACCGCACTCTACCGGCGCGTGCGAGCGGCCACTGAGGAGGCGCTGCCGAGCGTGCGCCTGGAAGACAGGCCGTATCGCCCTCACATCACGCTCGCTCGGGAGCTTCGCCATTACGCGGAACCCGAACTCGTGGCGCCGAAGCCCATGAGTCACGAGTTCACGGAGTTATGTCTGTTCGAGTCAACCCGCGAGAGTGGACAACTCGCCTATCCCATTATCCGGCGCTTCCCATTTTCCGGCGCTTCCGCGATTCGTACGCCAGAAGGCCGAGGGCGTTGAGGGTGAGGTCCAACTGGATAGCTTGTGGGCGGAAGGCCGAGGCGTCGAATCCGAGTTCGCCCAGCCTCTCTCGGACGATGTCGGCCTGCGCCTGGACGAGCGCTTCGGGGGACGGACGATCGTCAAAGGTCCTCTCAATGAGCTCGCGGAACCTGTCGGCATAGTACACGGTTTCCCGAAGGGCCTCGTCCTTGGGCGAGGGGCCGAAGTGCGCCTGATACACCGTCTCCATCGGCAGCTTCGCGAACATCTCGCACGTCCGGTGGACGGCTTCCGGATCAAAGTCCACCGGTGAGGTGGAGGGCATCACGAACTCGTAGGGAAAGCCTGTGAACCCCTTGACGAACCTGAGGCCCGCGCTGTCTCCCGTGAAAATGCCGTTGGAGACGGGATCCGCAATGGCGAAGTGATGGCTCGCGTGTCCGGGCGCATCGAGGAACAGCAGGCGCCGCTCTCCAATCACGAGCTCGGTCTCGTGGGGCATCGCTTGAACTTGTTCGGCCGGGACGGGTTCGAGAGGCCCGAAGAGTTGGTCGAGCCGCTCCCCGTACACCTCGCGGGCGCCCTGATAGAGGCGGGACGGATCGATCATATGCCGTGCGCCGCGCGGGTGGACGAGCAGCTTGGCCTGCGGCGCCAGCTTCATGAATTGGCCCGCGCCGCCCGCATGATCGAGGTGAACGTGCGTCACGGCGACGTAGGCGAGATCCGTCGGCGCGAGGCCCAGAGCGCGTAGCCCCGCGAGCAGCGCATCGTGCGACCGGGCGGAACCGGTTTCAATGAGCAGCGGCTCGCGATCGCGCACGAGATAAGCGCACGTGCGGTACCGCATGCCGAGTTCCATGAGGTCAATCAGAAAGACTCCGCGCGCGATCTCGACGGGCTGTGGGTACGACGCATGCTGTCCTTCCATGATTTCTTACCCCCTAGCGCTTGTGGCGGCGAAAGGGTTCGCCAGGTTTTCGCGATCGTTCGTCGCGCCGTTTCGTGGCGGCCGCTTCGCGGCTCGCTCGCCAAGTGAGCGAGATGGGGCGATCCGCCTGATTCAGGGACGCCCCACGGCTCGTCGCGTCGGCTTTGCGAAACGGGCTCGTCCGAAAGCTCGACAGGCGCGCCACCGGCGCACGCCCGGAAGACCGCCTAGACCGGTCCGTGGCGTCCTGACGAGTGGCTCGGATCTCGTCGACCGAGATGATGTCGGCGAGGGTGTCCTCCTCCGGCAACTCCAGTTCGGTCTCGCGTGAAACGCTGAGCAAAATCCCCATGGCAGCTAGATTCATGACGAGGTCCGTGCCGCCGTAGCTGATGAACGGGAGGGGAATCCCTGTGACCGGCAGGAGCCACGTCACGGCGCCAAGGTTGATGAGCGCCTGCACGATGATGGACGCGGTGAGCCCAATCGCGAGGAGCGATCCGAACCTATCGCGCGCGTATCGTGCGATATGAAAGCCTCGCCAAATGACGACGGCGAAGATCGCCAAAAGCCCGAGATCGCCGAGCCATCCCCATTCTTCGGTGAACACCGCGAAGATAAAATCGGTGTAGGCCTCCGGCAGGTAACCCGTGGCGGAGATGCTCGAGGCAAACCCGCGACCTGTCAGTCCCCCATTGGCAATGGCCGTGAGGCCCTGAATGAGTTGATAGCCGGACGATTTCGGATGTTGAAACGGGTGAAAGAACGCCACGAGGCGGCTCGAGCGGTATTCGGCCATGCGCGCGCCCAGGAAACCCACCACCACAGCCGTACCCAGAGTGATCCCGAGGGGTTTCCCTGGAACGCCTGCCGCGAACAGGAGCACCATGGCGGTCAGGAAGATGCAGAGGGCCGTGCCCATGTCGGGTTCGATGAACACGAGCACAATCGTCACAGCCACCATAACCATGGCCGGCCTGAAGGTCCGCCGGAGATCACGCAAAATGGGAAGTTTTCTCGTCAGCAAATAGGACAGGTACACCACGAGAACCATCAGCGCGATCTCGGACGGCTGGATGTGGACACTGGTGGTGCCAATCCATCGCGTGGCGCCTAGACTCCGGTGACCGATGCCTGGCACCATCACAATGACAAGGAGGCCAAGTGCGGCAAGCATCATCTTGGGCGCGTGTTGGTACCAGAAGTGATAAGGGATGAACGTGCACAAGCCCATGGCGGCAAGACCTAGGATGGCCGCCGCGAGCTGCCGAATGGCGAAGTGATCCGGGGAGAGGCCTTGGTGAATGTCATACACCATGCTCGCGGAGTACACCGTCACCACGCCAATGCCGGTCAACATGAGGACCGCGATGAAAAGCACGTAATCCGGTTGATGCCGCTCGGTCCGCACGTCCACACCCCGCTTTGCGCTGTCTAGGTTATGTCCTCATTCGACAGCTTACGGCCATTCCCTCCTAGAAGGCAAGCGGTGCCTCACCACCAGTGAATCCCGATGGCAGTGATTCCCAGAATAGCGGCGAGCGGGATGGCGAGGTGCCACGGGCTTTGCGGTCCTCCGGGCGGCCCGTACGGGTTTTGCGAGGGGCCGGGAGGCATGCCGTGAGGGCCGGGACCGAACAGGCCGCGCGGATGGTCGAGTGACGGGATGGGCGCGTCTGCGCGCACCGCGTTTCGCAGGATGAGATGATGCCGCGTCACGTGGACCACCACGCCTTGAAACGATCCGAAATGCGTGTGGCAATGGACGTGGCGACCCAAGTATGCACCGACTTCGCGAAGCGTAAGCATAGGTGAACGCCTCCTTTCTCGATTACGTTACGGGGCATCCGTCCGCTTTGGCTGGGCGGTTGCACCGATGGAGAGCGCCGTGAAAAAATTCCTTGAAGGGCGGATGCACATGGTTGGGGCGCAGCGCCCGCGAGTTCGGATCTTCGCACACAGGGGCGCGAGTCGCGAGGCGCCTGAAAACACGTTGCTGGCGTTCCAAATCGCGCTGCGCCAAGGGGCAGACGTGATCGAGACGGATGTCCACTGGACGAAGGACCGAGAACTCGTCATCTGTCACGATGAGCGCATTGATGCAGTCTCGGACGGAGCGGGCGCTATTGCGGACATGACCTACCAGGAACTCTTGCGTTACGACTTTGGATATCGATTCACGCGCGATGGCGGCAGAACGTACCCGTACAGGGGATGCGGAATTCGCATTGCGACGCTGCGCGAGGCGCTGCGCGCGTTTCCGGGCGTCCATTTCAACGTGGACTTGAAACCGAAGCGCGCTCTTGTCGGTCTATTTCTGCGGGTGCTTGAGGAAGAGGATGCGCTTGAGCGCGTGACGCTGGCTTCCTTTCATCATCGGACGCTTGTGGAAGCCCGAGCGCGCTGTCCTCGGCTCAGGACGAGCGCTTCACCCCTGGAGGTGGCGCGCTTGTTGGCGATGACGCGCGCGGGGTGGGCGTTCGGCGGGCGGGCGAGGATGCCTTTCGACGCCGTTCAAGTGCCGATTCGCCAACATGGCGTTCGGGTGGTGACGCCTCGATTCGTCGAGTTTGCTCACCGATGTCACTTGGAGGTCGACGTGTGGACCGTCGACGATCCGCATGTGATGCGAGATCTCATTCGGCAGGGCGTGGACGGCATTGTCACAAATTCGCCGCAGATCTTGCAAAAGCTCCTGCTGGAACTGGAACAATAAACGTGACATCATGGGGTTGTTTGTACGGGGAGGAGGGTGGCGCGTGGAGTCGGTTCGTCGCGAATGGAAATACTTCGACATCACGGTAGTCGTGGTCCTCGCGCTGCTCGCCGTGTACGCCTGTCTTGCGATTCACGCAGCAACTGCGGGCAACCACAGCGCCAACATCCCGTCCCACGTGATGAGCAAGCAGATTGCTTACGAAGTGCTGGGATTTGTCGCGCTGTTTGCCGGCGCGTTGATGGATTATCGGTGGCTTCGGAAGGCGCACTGGTGGCTCTGGGGCATCTCCTGTGTGCTATTAGTGGCCGTGTTTGGGTTTCCGGCCACCATGGGCGCGCACTCGTGGATTTCGTTTCACTCCTTCTCCTTCCAGCCTTCCGAGCTGGCCAAGGTCGCCATCGTCGTGTGGTTGGCGAAGTACATGGCGGACGTGGAGGAAGCGGAGGTACCGGACTATCGCCTTCGCAAGCAGTGGATCTTTTTGCCCATTGTTCTTGTGCCGTTTGCGCTCACCTTTAAGGAGCCGGCGCTTGGACAAGCTCTCGTGATGATCGCCATCTTCTTGACGATGTATAGCGTGTTCGCCCGCCGCGGGCCGTACGCCGTGCTGATGTTCTTCGTGCTCGGCGTGATCGCGCTTGGCGTCCTGGCGACGACCGTCTTCACGAAGCAGACGCTCGCCTTCGTGGATGTGCTTATGAAACACCACATCCTGAAGGGATACCAGGCGTATCGCATTCTCACTTGGGTCGACCCGAATTTCAGTCAGGACAAGTACGGCTACAATATTCACATGGCGCAGACGGCCATCGGCAGCGGTGAATTGTTTGGCGAAGGGTACGGCAAGGGGGTGCTCACGTCGGGAGGTTGGGTGCCGAATCAGTGGACGGACTATATCTTTTCCGCCATCGGCGAGGAGTTCGGCTTTGTCGGCTCGGCCATCCTCGTGCTTTTGTTTCTGATTCTGTGCCATCGGCTCATCCGTATCGCCCAGACGACCACGGATCCGTTTGGCATGTACATCGCCGTCGGGATCGTCGGGATGTTCGCGTTTCAGGTCTTTGAGAACATCGGCGCAGACATGTACATGAGCCCGTCCACCGGCATCACGCTGCCGTTCATCAGCTACGGGGGCACGTCGCTGTTGGTCAACTACTTCGCCGTGGGCATCGTGTTGAGCGTCGGGCTGAGGCGCAGGCGCGCACGCCTGCAGGCCCAATTCGAGACAAGCAAGGGGCGATTGGCGTGACATTTCGTCTGGCGAATCGGATTGTGCGATTGCCGGAACAGTTTTTCTCCGGATTGACGAGGCGTGTGGCCGCGTTTCAGCAGGCGGGATATGACGTCATCAACCTCGGGCAAGGAAACCCGGATTTGCCCACCCCGTCGCATATCGTGGAGGCCCTTCGCGACGCGGTCCTAGACCCCGCCACGCACCGATACCCTCCCTTTCGCGGGCTGCCGGAGCTCAAGGAGGCAGCGGCGGAGTTCTACCAGCGCACCTACGGCGTGGCGCTGGATCCGGAGCGGGAGATTGCCATTCTTGTGGGCGGCAAGACGGGCCTCGTCGAGGTTGCGGAACTCTACCTCGAAGCGGGCGACGTGGCCCTTGTGCCGGACCCGGGTTACCCCGACTACCTGAGCGGCATCGCGCTCGCCGGTGCGGAACCCTACGCGCTTCCCATCACCGCTTCGAACGGTTACGTTCCTGATCTCGACGCCGTGCCCGAAACGGTGTGGGAGCGCGCGAAGGTGTGGTACCTCAATTATCCGAACAATCCCACCGGCGCCGGCACCACGGCCGCATTCTTCGAGCGGGCGATTGAAAAGGCGCGCCATCACGGCGTGCTCATTGTGCATGACTTCGCGTACGGCGCCATTGGCTACGATCACCACCGCCCACCTTCCTTCCTGCAGATGGAAGGCGCCAAGGAAGTCGGGATCGAGATCTACACGTTGAGCAAGACCTTCAACATGGCCGGTTGGCGCGTGGCGTTCGCGGCGGGCCATCCGGAGGTCATTGAACACATCAACCTGATTCAAGATCACTACTACGTGTCCATCTTTGCCGCCGTCCAGCGCGCGTCCATCGCCGCGCTGCGTGGACCGGCCGACGAGATCGAGGCTCTGCGCCAAACCTACCAGCGCCGGCGCGACGCGTTTCTCAATGCCCTCCGATCCGCCGGCATCGAGGCGCCCGCGCCTCAGGGGTCATTTTTCTGCTGGATTCCGCTGCCCGAGGGCATATCGTCCGTGGCATTTGCCGAGCAACTGCTCGAGCAGGCGCACGTCGCGGTCGCCCCGGGAAGAGGGTTTGGCGAACATGGGGAAGGGCACGTGCGCGTGGGCCTGCTCGCGCCAGAAGACCGCCTCGTGGAGGCGGCCGAGCGCATGGCGCGGTTCTGGGCTCGGCGCTTTTAAGGGCGCTCCGGCCCCTCGCCGGGCTGGGTGTGGCTCCGGAACTTGTCCGCGAGCTGGATGAGCCACAGGTGATGGTATGGCTCCTGGTATAGGACGGGCTCAATCCGACGATCCGCGGGCCCAATCTTGTACATCCAAATGGTCGTCTGCTGGCGAATCCCTTCGTGCACGCGAATGCCGAGGTGGATGGAATCTCGGTATCCATCTTTGTAGGCAATGGCGCCCAACTGCCCATGGAGTTCGGCCACCATGGGCCGGTACTTCGGATTGCGGATGACCGGCGCGTCGAACCACGGCGTGTAACCCTGGGCGTCCGTCTTGAACCGCTGCTCGGTTTCGATGAGGACGACTTCCGCACCGTCGATGGGCTCCTTGGTTCTCCCGTCGATCACTCGGATCCGAAGTTTCGCGGTTTTCCGCGTATAGCCCCACGATTCCGGGCCCGCGGGCTGGTCATTGCCTTGTGCCGCCGGTGAAGGCGGCGGAACGGGCTTGGGCGTCGCGGGTGACGCCCCGCTCGAGGCGTTCGGCTTCGCCTGACCTGCGCTCGATCCGCTCGATGGATTCGAGGCTTTTGGCTTGCTCCCGCTTGGGTTCGGTTGCACCGGGACCTTGCCGGGCCCAGGCTTGCCGTTCCCCGTGTCTCGCGCGCGAGGTTGGGGTGCGGGCGCCTCGCTCACCGGAGGTTTCGCTTGCGGGGCCGCCTCGGTGCGCTGTTCCACAGCCTCAATGTCGGCTGGCGCCATCGCCGCGATGGCGCCGTGCAGCGCCCGCGCATGCGCGTGCCGATGGACGCCCATCTGCGGTTGGGTCGGGATGGCCATTGCAATGGCGCTGGCGAAAAGCGATGCGACCATCACGCTTCGCTTGGACGGATATCGTTTCATGGCGTATCCCTCGTTTCTCAAACGATGGTTGGCGGTCAGTCGGCGCCATCACGGCAAGCGCATGAGGGCCCTGTTCTGGTAGTAAAATTGCAGGATCTGCAGGTAGTTCTGGCCACGCCTTGCCCAGTATTCCGAGCCCCACTGGGCCATCTTCTGTGCGTTGCGGTACTGCCAGTTCGGATCGTTTTCGTAACCAGCGGAATAGTTGAGTTCCACGATCTCGCCGTTCGGTTTGGTATACGCGAGTTTCTGAATGGCCTGAAACGCTGCGTTGGTCGTCGGCTGACTCGACATCTCCTGAAAGTGCTGGAAGTTCGTCGTGTTGTCGACGTCAAACGTGAAGCCGTCGATGGTGACCGGGTGCAGATGGTGGTACCAAGCGAACATCTTCACAGCCATGGCACCGGCTTTGAGGGCCTCGGGATGCCAACTCGGGAACCACTCATTGGGCAAGACATCTTCACAGTAGGTCGTGAACGGAACGGCTTCCACGTACATGATCCGCCCGCGGGGATCCGGCTCGCCGCTCGGATTGTTTTCCCGGATGGCGACGCGGATCACCGACGGAAGACTGGTGTTGTAAATCGTCTGGGCCGCCTCGACGCGAGGCGCCGGGAGGATCGGTGTGAGAGCAGCGAATGCGCCGCTTGCGCACAGTAGGCCGACAGTCCGTTGTACTCTTGTCATGACCTGTCCCCTCGCGAGATGTGGTCGTTTGTCTTACTTTTCCCCGCCCTCCGCCGAACATGCGCCGGTGGCACATGTGACACATCCAGGTGGAGCGGGTACAATGAGTCTTTAGAGTTGTGAGCGACGTTCGCGGCCAACCGGGCCGACGGATTCCATGGGGGGATGTCGGATGCAGAAACTGAGTCTCACCGGCCAGTCGAAGCAACCGCACGCGTCGGATGATCAGCTGAAGGGCATCTCGGCAGTCTTGATGGATGGCGATGAGATCTTCATCGATAACAACGCCATCCACGCGAAAAGCCGCGTCGAGTTGGGCGTGCGGTTTGTCGGATCGCTCGAGGAGGTGCCCCATCCGAGGCGGATTGTCGGGCTGTGGATCAGTTTGAAGCGATTCGAGCATGGCATGGGATTCAATGGGGTTCAGGCGTTTGAAATGTGGATTGACAGCGATGCGCAGCTTGGGTACAAGAAACTCGCGGACCACGTGAACGCCATGGACAAGGCTGTGAAGGGCAAAGCGGATTTGAGCCTCTTAAGCCCGGAGCAAATCGAAAAGTTCGCCGCCTTCTTGCGCGGACTTCGCCCGGATCTGTGGGACAACGCATCCCCAGCCTTCCGAGAAGCTTTCTCCGCCGCGTGAAGCGGCCGGGCCGCGGTCCCATGTCGGCAAGGAGGGATGTCTCCGTTGAACCAAAATGAGACCCCATTGTTTGATGCACTGTTGCGACACGTGGCGCGCAATCCGCGCCAGTTTCACATTCCAGGGCATAAGAAGGGCCGCGGCATGGATAGCCGCTTCCGCGCGTTCGTGGGAGACAACGCGCTCGCGCTGGATCTGATCAACATTGCGCCGCTCGACGATCTTCACCACCCGACAGGGGCCATCAAGCACGCGCAGGAACTCGCAGCGGAGGCGTTCGGGGCCGATTACACGTTTTTTTCGGTCCAAGGCACGTCCACGGCCATCATGACGATGGTCATGGCGACCGTAGGTCCCGGGGACAAAATCCTGGTGCCCCGCAATGTCCACAAGTCCGTCTTGACGGCGCTCATTCTCGCGGACGCCAAGCCGGTCTTTCTTCACCCGGAGGTGGACCGCGAGTTCGGCATCTCGCACGGGCTGTCCGTCGAGACCGTGTCGCGCGCGCTCGAGGAGCATCCCGACGCGCGCGCCCTTGTGGTGATCAATCCGACCTATTTCGGCATTGCGGCCGATCTCGAGCGCATTGTGGAGGTGGCGCACAGCGTCGGCGTCCCTGTGCTTGTGGACGAGGCGCACGGCGTGCACATCGGTTTCCATCCGGATCTTCCGCTGTCCGCCATGCAGGCGGGCGCCGACATGGCGGCCACCAGTGTGCATAAGCTCGGCGGTTCGATGACGGGATCGAGCGTCCTGAACGTGCGCGAAGGGATGATCGACCCTCGGCACGTGCAGGTGGTGCTGAGCATGCTGACCACCACGTCGACGTCGTATCTTCTGCTCGCTTCGCTCGACGTGGCGCGCAAGGAATTGGCCATTCACGGGCGCGAGCGGCTGGATTACGCCATTTCCCTCGCCAACAAGGCGCGGCGGGCGATTCAGGCCATTCCTGGGCTGCGGTGCCTCGACGAGCGCCAGCTCGTCTCAAGCGCCACCTACGCGCTCGATCCGACCAAGCTGACCATCTCCGTGCGCGATCTCGGCCTCACCGGATACGACGTGGAGCGCATCCTGCGTGAGGAGTACAACATCGAGGTCGAGTTGAGCGACTTGTACAACATTCTGTGCATCATCTCGTGGGGCGACACGGAGGAGGATATCGAGGCGCTCATCCAGGCACTCGAGGCCATCGCGGATCGCTACGGCCACGGCGCAGTGCGCGAGCACCAGCCCGTCACGCTGCCCTCGATGCCCGAGCTGCGGATGACGCCGCGTTCCGCGTTCTACGCGCCGACGGAGGTCGTGCCGCTGCAGCAAGCTGTGGGGCGGACTATGGCGGAGATGGTGATGGTGTACCCACCTGGCATTCCCATCCTCTTGCCTGGCGAAGTGATTACGCAGGATAATATCGACTATATCGAAGCCAATCTGCGGGCCGGACTGCCCGTGCAGGGCCCTGACGACCCCGAGATCCGCATGATCAAAGTCGTCCGCGAGTGAAGGTTCGGCCGCGCGTAGGAGGAGTTTCTATGGCTCTGGAAGTCGGCGTGAAGGCGCCTGAGTTCTCGGCGGAGTCCGACTCGGGCGAGACGGTCAAGCTGTCGGATCTGCGCGGAAAGGTCGTGGTTCTCTACTTCTATCCCAAGGACGATACGCCGGGCTGCACGCAGGAGGCCTGCGCGTTCCGCGATCTCAAGTCGCGGTTCGAGGAGGTCGGTGCGGTCATCTACGGGGTGTCGAGGGACGACGTGCGCTCGCACGCCAAGTTTCGGGACAAGCACGGCCTGAACTTTCCGCTTCTCTCGGATCCGGACGGTCAGATCTGCCAGGCGTACGACGTGCTCAAGGAAAAAAACATGTACGGCCGCAAGACACTCGGCATTGAGCGCACGACCTATGTGATCGATCGCGACGGCGCCATCGCGGCCGTGTTTCCAAAAGTCAAGGTCGACGGGCATGCGGAGGAGGTGCTCGCGAAGGTCCGGGAAATCGCGGGCTGAAACGGGGTACGAGAAGGCGTATAATAGAAGCTGGAAAGGGAGGCGATGACGATGATCACGCTGACCGAGCAAGCTGCAGAGCGCGTCCGCACGCTCCTGGAGTCGCAGGCGTCGGGGGAGGATGCGCTGCGCATCTATACCAAACCGGGCGGCTGCACAGGATTCACATACGGCCTCGCGCTTGACAACGAGAAGCCGGGCGATGTGGTGACGGTGCAGCACGGCGTCAAGCTTGTGGTGGATCCGGAGAGCCTGGAACTCATCGACGGCTCCGAGATCGACTACGTGGATGATCTCACGGGACAAGGCTTCAAGATCAACAACCCGAACGCCACGCAAATGTGCGGCTGCGGTTCAAGTTTCCGCACCGCCACGCGTGCGGGGCATCCGGGATCGTGCAATTGAGCTGGACGGGCTGACCGAGGACGTCTTCGGTCGGCCCGTTGCCGCGTAGGTCGACGTTTGGAGGGCGCCACGTGTTCGAAAAAGTTCTCAAAGATCCCGTTCACGACGAGATCCTGTTTGACGATCCCCTCCTGTGGGCGCTGGTGAACGTACCGGCGTTTCAACGCCTTCGGCGCATCCGCCAGCTCGGGACCTCGTTTCTGACGTTTCACGGCGCGGAGCATTCCCGATTCGCCCATTCCTTGGGTGCGTACGAGACCATGCGCCGGGTGCTGTACCACCTGCAGCGAGAATGCGGCTGGCCGACCGACCCGCGCGAAATCCGGCTCGCTCTGGCCGCGGCGCTTCTACACGATATCGGACACGGCCCCTTTTCGCACACGTTCGAGTCGGTTCTTGGCGTCCAGCACGAGGCGTGGACGCATCGCATCATTCTCGAAGATCCCGCGCTCCGGTCCGTGCTCGACGGTGTGGACAACGAATTCGCGCTCGATCTCGTCCGCGTCCTTCGTCGCGAGAGCCGGTATCCGGCCGTGGAGTCGCTCATCTCGAGCCAGCTCGACGTGGATCGGATGGACTACATGCTCCGGGACGCCGAAGCCACGGGCGTGTCGTACGGTTTGTTCGAACTCGCCAGGCTCATCCGCTCACTGACGTATTGGGACGGGCGCATCTACGTGAAACGTCAAAATCTCCACACGGTGGAACAGTACCTGTTGGCGCGGTACTTTATGTACGTTCAGGTCTACCTGCACCCGGTCACGGTGGGAAGCGACGTCCTCGTCGAAAATATCCTTGTGCGCGCGAAGGATCTCGTTGCGCAGGGAGAACGGATCGCCATGCCGGAGCCCCTCAGGCGCGTGCTTCAGGGCGACATGGAGGATGTGTCGTGGTACATCCGGCTCGACGAGTCCGTCTTGTTGTACGCCTTTCACACGTTTGCGGAAAACCCGGATCCCATTCTGCGCGATCTCGCCGAGCGCTTCCTCCACCGCCGTCTGTTCGCGCCCGTGGTGCGCCAGGGATCGACGCCGGTGGACGATCTCGCCCTGTTGCGCACCACGGCGAAGGCGATGGGCTTTCACCCAGACTATTATGTCTCGCTGCGCGCGTGTAAGATCCCGGGATATGACGTCATTGGTCAGGGACTGCTCCTGCGGGATGAAAGCGGCCGCGTCGAGGATCTCAGCCAGGCCTCCAAGCTCATCCGGACGCTCGTGCCAAGCCAGGAAGAGCGGCTGTTTTTGCCGAAGGAGATGCTGGATCCGTCCAATCCTCTCTCGGCGCGCGTCCGCTCCATCGCTTATTCCGCGCTTTGATCGGATCGGCGGCGCAACCAGAACCAGATCAGCGCAGCCACAAGGATGGCGGCGCCGACGTACGTGAAGGGCTTGACGTGATCGGCTAGGAGCTGCCAGTGCTTGTTCAGCTGGTAACCGCCGTACGCGAGCGCGAGGTTCCACACGAACGATCCGAGCAGGCTGAAGAGGACAAATCGCGCGAGGGACATCCGCGCAAAGCCCGCGGGCAGCGACACGAACGTGCGCACGGCGGGCACCATGCGGCCGAAAAAGACCGTCGCTTCACCGAAGCGAAGGAACCAGCGTTCTGCGCGCTCCAGGTGGCGGGGGGTGAGGCCCACGTAACGGCCATAGCGGAGGACGAAGGCTCGGCCAGCGTAGTTGCCGATGGCGTACGCTACGAGGCTTCCGACGACGTTGGCCAGTGTGGCCACAAGCACCGCCGGCCAAAAGCCGAGCAGGTGTCGAAAGGCGAGGAATCCGGCGAGCGGCATCACGACCTCGGAGGGGATGGGGATACAGCAACTTTCAAGGGCCATGAGCAGGAAAATGCTCAAGAGGCCGTGATGAACGACAAGAGTGGTCAAATGCGACACGGTCATCCTCCGTTCCGTCGGCGGTCTGAGACAAGCCTCTTACCATGGTACCTGGATTTCGTCACAACTCAAGGACGAAATCAGGGTTGCGCGAGTTCAGGGGCTTGTCCCGGCGCAGAACGGATCATCCGTTCTGCCCGGCGCGCCCGAGCGCCGCAAGCGCTTCACGCATCGGCATGCCGGCATGAATCCCGAGTTCCTCGGCGGCCTGGGTTTGGCTCTCGACAGACGCAGCGAGCAATTCCTCCAGCGTGCGAACGCCAGTCGCGCGCATGGCCACGACGTTTCGATCCCGCAGTTTGGTCCGCAATAGCTGGACGTCGAGAGCCCCACACATCGCGTACCCCACGGAATTCGCGATGACGAGGAGCGTCGTCTTCGGCAAATCCACCTGCACGGCAGTGAAGGGATATCCTTCAATCCACATGGGCTCCACGCGCACCATCCCGCATCTCTCCTCCTCGAGTTCTCTCCATCGTATGAGCCGAAAGTGCCAAGGGTGCGCGCGCCTTGTCCAATCCGGTTGTGATATCATGAGTGGCGGTGTCAGATTTGGCGCAGAGGGGGAGAGTCATCGATGCATCCACATGTTGAAGTGTTGCGCGATCTCTGCGACGCCCACGGGATCTCCGGCTACGAGTCCGGCGTGCGCAAACAATTTGAGGAGCGCCTCAGGCCGCTTTCCGAGGAATTGTTGCGCGATCGCACAGGCGGCGTGGTGGGACGCAAAACCGGTGACCCAAACGGGCCCAAGGTGCTTGTTGCGGGCCACCTCGATGAAATCGGCTTCATGGTCACCCATATCACCTCTGAGGGGTTCCTGAAGTTTCAGCCCATCGGCGGATGGTGGTCTCAAGTCGTGCTGGCGCAGCGCGTCCTCGTGCAGACGCGCAAGGGACCTCTGCTCGGCGTCACGGGCTCGAAGCCTCCTCACATTTTGTCGGCCGACGAACGTAAAAAGGTCGTTGAACTGAAGGACGTGTTCGTGGACATCGGGGCCACGAGCAAGGAGCACGCCGAGGAAATGGGCGTGCGGCCGGGCGACGCCATCGTCCCGTACAGCCCGTTCACACAGCTTGGCAATCCCAAGATGTACGTGTCCAAGGCACTCGATAACCGACTCGGCTGCGCCACCGCGCTTTGCGTACTCAAGGAACTGCAAGGGCAGTCCCACCCGAACGTTGTGTTTGCGGGCGCCACAGCTCAGGAGGAGGTTGGCCTGCGCGGCGCGAAAACGCTCGTTCATCTGGTCGACCCCGACATCGCCATTTCCATTGATGTCGGCGTCGCCGGCGATACGCCCGGGATTGAGAGCGGGGAGCGCCAGCACCTCGGCGACGCCGGCAAGGGCCCGCTGCTCATGATCTATGATCACTCGATGATTCCAAACAATCGCTTCCGCGATTTTGTGCTGGACATCGCCGCGGCGGAAAACATCCCGGTTCAGCTCAGCAGCCTGGCGGGCGGTGGTACGGATGCCGGATCGTTCCACCTGCACGGCATCGGCGTGCCGAGCGTCAACATCGGCTTCGCGACGCGCTACATCCACAGCCACAACGGCGTCGTGCACGAGGACGACTATCTGCAGGCGATTCAGCTCGTCACGGCCATGGTCAAGGCGCTGGACAGGGATATGGTCACCGAAATTCAGGCGTGGTAAAGTGAAGAATGGACAGTCCGCGAGGCGCCGGTGACTCGGCGCCTCGCTTCTCGAGGAGGCCCCGGAATGCCCGATCTTCTGCATTTTCTGCAGGGCTTGTGGGGAAATACCGCGCTGATGGCGGCTATTTGCGCCATCGTGGTGACCCAAATTCTGAAGGTCCCCATCCATTATGTGACAACGCGAGCCTGGGATTGGAGCCGCGTCTTTGGGGCGGGGGGCATGCCGAGTTCCCACTCGGCGGGCGTGGTGGCCCTTGCCAGCGCGCTATGGTTTGTCGTCGGCCCGACGTCCCCCATTTTCGCCGTCGCCGTGGTCTTCGCCGCCATTGTCATGTACGATGCCGGCGGCATTCGGCGTCACGCCGGCGAGCACGCCGTCCTTTTGAACCGCATCGCGATGGAATTCTCCCAGCGGTCGGAGTCGGCCGTCGCAGGGCAGGCCGAAGGCGAACGCCTCAAGGAGATCCTCGGGCACGAACCGGCCGAGATCGTCGTGGGCGGCCTGATTGGCCTCGCTATCGGCATTGTGTTTGGCAGGTGGTGGTAACGTGGAGGGCGAGGGGTTTGCGCCAGCCAAGCATCTGACCTTCGATCCCGCCCTGCGCGATCCCGCGCCGCACTCGGTGCTCGTGTTTGCGAGGCTGTTCGACGGCTGCGTGTGGGTTCGCCATCACGCGCGGGGCTGGGAGCTTCCCGGGGGCAAGGTGGAACCGGGTGAGACGCCGGACGCCGCAGCGCGGCGCGAAGCGTTTGAAGAGGCGGGCGCTCTGCTCGAGAACCTCGCCTGGATTGCCCAGTACACCATTGTCCTGCGCGACGGCTCCGAGGCGAGCAAATGGGTGTATCTCGCCGACGTGCACGACGTGAAGGCTCGGCCCGCGACGTCGGAGACCACGGCGGTGCGCCTCGTGCCTTGGATTTTGGGTCTACAAGGGTTCCCTTGCACCGATCGCAGCCCGATTGTTCAGGATGACGTATTCGCGAGGCTTTTTTCCGACGTTGCCTCGCGTTTTCAAGTGAGGTGAGACGGTGTTTCTGACGAAGGATCATAAGCGGCAAATTGAGGCGTGGCTCGAAGCCCTCAGCGCTCGGGCCGCGTGGTTGGGGGAATTGGCCGAGCGAGAGGACGCGTGGGAAGAAGATCTCACGTGGCGGCTCGCCGCCGAGCGCGCGCTGTGGACCAGCGTCGAGTACGTCACCGACATCGCGTCGCTCATCATCGACGCGCTTGTGATGCGCGATCCCGGCGGCTACGCCGATATCGTCAAAGTCCTCGTCGAGGAAGAGGTCCTCGACGCTCGGTGGTTCGATGTCTTCACCGGCGTGATCGACTTCCGATCTCGCCTGCTTCGCGATCACGCCCGCATCACGCCGAAGGACGTGCGCGAGGCCGTCTCGCGCTACGCGGATCTGTTCGCTCCCTTCATGGACCAGATTCGCGAGTTTTTGCGCAACCACTAGACGTCGTCGAGATCGTCCGGGATGTACACGGTCACCCGGCAGTTGCGCTTCACCCCAAACTGCAAGGCATGTTTCCGCGACGGCATGAGCACGTCGATGTGATGGCCTCGAATGGCACCTCCCGTGTCTTCCGCGATTCGCCAGCCCACGCCCTCGATATAGAGCAGGCTGCCGTAAGGGATCACCGCCGGATCGACGGCAACGGTCCGTCCGATCACGGCGGGCCGCCCGGTGCTCGTCACTCCGAAGCCGGGATCGCCAGGGTCCTTTCCGGTGGAGAAGCGATCCAGGTTGTAGGCCGTGACGACAAACGTGTCGGTGAGCTTCCGACACCGGCGAATGTCGTAGCTGCGGCCGAACACCGTGATGGCCTCCGGCTCGGATCGCCACGACACCGACTGCGCGTGGGCGGTCGCGTGCGCCTGCTTCGCCACCGTCGTTCCGCGCGCCGGCGCGGCGCTCGAGCACCAACAAGCGGCTGCACAGACGAGTGTGAGGCACATACCTATGCATCGGGATCGGTTCATGGTTGTAAGATGTGCATAGAAGGGCAAATTATGCAACGCAAGGGGGGCTATAGAATGGATGGGCCCGGCCGAAGCGGATGGTGCCAGCGGCCGGGCGACTTTAGGGTTCAAGTGTACATTTGTCGAACAGCCGACAGGTGCCGATACCAGTACGATCCCGGCCGCACGCTGAGGAAGCCGACGCGTCCGAGCCCGCCGCCGCACTGGATCATTTCTCCATTGCCCGCGTAAATCCCGACATGCCCGCCGTCGTCGAAGATGAGCAGGTCGCCAGGCTTCAGGTCGCTGTACGGGACGCGCCAGCCTACTTCGAGGTATTGAAGGCGTGACGAGGTCGTAAAGCGATACCCGAGAGCGTGGTGATAGACGTACTCCACAAAGTTCGAGCAGTCAAATCCGTACTGACCGCGGTCTTCGTTGTGCCCCCAGATGTAGGGCGTGCCGATCTTGCTTTCGGCCACTTCCAGGACCGCCTGCGTTTTCTGTTGGTAAGACGCGTTTTCTGAAGCGAGAGGTCGAATGGACGGATCGAGATGAACCCCAGGGGGCAACGAAGTTTGCGCGAGGGCTGTGCAGCCGCCCATGGTCAGCGTTGCAAGAGTGGCGGCCGTCGCGGCAATCGCTCCAAGGGACGTTCGTTTCGGCAGCATGCTTCTCCTCCTGTAGCCTCCGAGGTTAGTTGACGGGTTCGGGTGGAAGAGTCCCCCTATGCGCACGAGGCGCAATTCACCCCTGGGCGTCAAGCCCGCTTGTCCCCCGTACCTGCGTTTCGCAGGATTCGGCGTAATCTTGGTGTGAGTGGTGCACTGAAAGCGTAACAGGAAGCGCAAGCTCATTCATTACGAGAATCATGGATCGGGCGGAGGATGAATGCCTTAAAAGGAAGAGCCACAGGTAAATTGGTTTCTTCGATACGGTTCCTTGTGGAAAGTCAAAGGGTGATCTTGGAGCTTGGGAACTTCACGGAACTCCGCGGAACATCATCAAGCGACCGACGCGAAGGGACATCGGGACACCATCCGGGGGCCAAAGCAAAGGCCCCGACTCGACATCGGGGCCGTGGAGGAACTGCACTTCACGCGTTGGAAGCCGTATTGGAACCGGTTGTCGACGATGTCGGTTGCCCGCCTGGCAGATGGGCGCCTGAAGGATGGGGGAGCGTGCCGTTGACCCAGTCCGTGATCCACGTGTCGATCCGCCCCAATATCGCCTGCGCCTCGCTCGCGGTGATCTTTCCATTGGAAACGGCTTTTTGGATGTCGGCTTGCGCCGCATTCTCGAGGTCGGAGATGAGCGTCGACGTGGAGACGCCCTGTGCCGCAGCTATCTCGGCGAGGGTTTGCCCCTTACGCAAATCGGCGATGAGCGACGAGGTCGACAGGTGCAAGTCCTGCGCGGCAGTCGCAATCAATTCTCGGCGCCACACGCCGGCTCCGCGCGGACGCATCTTGTCCCATCCAGTCGGCCACTTTCCGTTCATCCACGCTTGAATGGCGAGATCCACCTTCGATTCGATTTTCGAAGCTTGTGCGCTCGTGAGGGTTCCGTTCGCAACGTCGGCTTGAATGTCTGACTGGGCCTTGCTTTCGAGATTCGAGATAAGCGTGGACGTAGAGATGCCCGCTTGCGCGGCGAGCTGTTCCATCGTCTTGCCTTCTCGCAAGTCCTGGCGAAGAGCGGTTGGGGTGAGATGGAGTTCCTGTGCCGCTTCGCTCACAAGGTCTTGCCTCAGCGTGCGCAAGATTTGACGATCCGCGCGCATCGGCGATCCCGATTGCTCGCTGGCTGCGCGCACAGATTCGTGACCGCGGTCAACCGCTGCAAAGACCACACCGCCGCCCGCGGCGAGGGTCGACAGAACAGCGGCCGAACCAACAAGGGCCTTCCGATGCAGGAACATTGGCATCGTTGCCACCTCCGTACCGAAACTGGAATAAGCGCGGTACGGTTGTAACCTAACACACCATGCTTGAAATCCGCTTGAAGCTCGGCTCGTGCCTCAGCTCACCCACCAGGGATCCCGGACGCAGGATTGGAGCACCATCTCCAACTGCTGAGATGACACGCGGTAGGGAACGTTCTTTTTCCGCTTGTGCCGGACCATTTGGACCATGCCGTCCCCGTAGAGGTACGCGGTGAACTCATACATCCGCTTACCCTCTTTGACGCGGATAAAAATCGGATTATAGTTGAGTTCGGGGATCATCCCCCGCTCAAACAGGAAATCTGCCTGGTTAAATGCGTGAAGAAACCGGTCGCGATCACGTCCACGTAGTTCCGTTCCGTACACGTTGACCGATGTCACACGGGAGACATCAAACGTTGGATGGATGGACAGCGACGAAACGAGTCGGTTGACCCATATGCTTGGCGGTGTCAGTGCAAAGGCCAGAATGGGGAACACGACGGCGGCAGCATATACAACCCACTGCGGAATGGCTGGCAACCCGGATCTCCCCTTGTTGATGAACTCGCCTTGACGATATTATAGCGCTCGGGGCGCGGCCATTTGTATCGAAATTTCCGGGACCGGCGCTCACCTTTGTGACGTTTTGTGGAGTTGTAGAGCGCCTGGAGGAGTTGACACGCGTCTCAACGTCGATGTAAAGTATAGCTGCGTTCGGACGTGGACATATGCGGAAGTAGCTCAGGGGTAGAGCATCGCCTTGCCAAGGCGAGGGTCGCGGGTTCGAATCCCGTCTTCCGCTCCATTTGGAGGGGAGGTTTGGCCTCTCCTTCGTTGTCATGTGGAGAGGTGGGCGAGTGGTTGAAGTCAGCGGTCTTGAAAACCGCCGTGTCCGCAAGGGCACCGTGGGTTCGAATCCCACCCTCTCCGCCAACAAACGCAAAAATGGCGAGGGTTTTGAGCCCTCGCCATTTTTGGTTCACTCGCAATTATGTTCACGCACAGTTATGCCTCTTTCTTCTGCCCTCCTTCTGCCCATTGCCCTCTGCGAGGCTCGATGGAACACCGTGGAAGTCCCCCGGATTTGCTCCTGCGTTTGGGCCCTGATACACTGGGGCTGTCCGAGTCTGCGCAGGCGATAGAGGAGTGTGCCAATGGAACCAACCGAAAATCAAGCGTTATCGTCGCAAGGATTGCACGATCGCCATACCGATCATGTCGCTGCGACATACAAGACCTATGTCGACGCGGAAAAGGCGGTCGAAATGTTACTAGAAAGGCAGATCCCGGCGGAGCATATTTCATTAGTCGGGAAGAATTTCTCGATCGAAGATCGCCCGCTTGGCTTCACGACCATCCGCGGCGTGGCCAAGGAAGGCAGCAAATTTGGCGCCTTGTGGGGCGGTATGCTCGGCTTGCTCCTGGGCTTCACCGTGTTTTTCGCGCCGGTGACGGGGCCATTGCTCCTTTTTGGACCCATCGCGTACGCCTTGACCTCGGCGGTGGAAGGAGCCTTGTTTGGCGGGCTGGCTGGATTGCTCGTCGGCTGGGGCCTGAAGCACGAAAAAGCGGTCCAATTCGAGCGCTCTATCAAAGAGGGCGAGTACCTGGTGATGGTCAGCGGACCGTCTGACCTCGTGGCCAAGGCTTACTACGCGCTTCAACAAACGAATTGCACGCAAATTGAGATGTTTGACAACAGCAGTGTTTCGGAAGACGGGCGTTCGGCTCCGTCAACGGAAAAACCTGCGGAAGCCTGATCCTGTTTCATGCGAATGCGCCGCGCAGACTCGGACTCGATTCAAGTCGAGTCGCTGGCGCGCCGGGCCCGTGGTCATCCAAGGTTGGTCAGTGCACGGGCCCGGCAAGCGCCTTACTCCGGAATCTTCTCTTTCACGAAATCTCCGATTTCTTTAAGCGCCTCGTCCGCTTCCGGGATTGGGAAGCTGTGAAATACGTGCCACATATCCTCCCAGATATGCAGTCGCGCCTCCACGCCAGCCTGCCGCAGCTTTTCGTGCAGTCTCACGGAGTCGTCGAGAAGGCATTCGTCGTGACCCACGTGAATGAGGATGGGGGGTAATCCAGTCAGATCCGCGTAAAGCGGCGACACGAGCGGATGTGTCAATTGTTCCGGACTGCAGTACAAGAGCGGCGCCTTGCGGATCCCTTCGGGTTCAAGCCAAGGGTCGTATGCGGCTCGCGATTCCATCGATGGCCCTGTGCCCGCTAAATCCGTCCAAGGCGAGAGGACTGCGGCGCACGCGGGAAGCGGTTTGCCGGCATCGCGCAGCGAGACGAGCGTGGCGAGCGTCAGACCGCCTCCAGCGGAGTCTCCGGCGATGGCGATTCGGTCTGGTGTGATGTCTTGTGCGAGCAGCGATTCGTACGCTTTCACGGCGTCCTCCACTGCGGCTGGAAACTTGTGTTCGGGGGCAAGTCGGTACTCGATGAGGGCGACGCGCGCTCCCGACGCTTGAGCGAGCCGCCACGCCAGGCTTCGGTGGGATTCACAGCTGCCCATGTAGTACGCACCGCCGTGCAGGTACAGAATGACCCGCGTCGTGGGCTCGTCGGCTATCGCAACCCATTCGCCGGGCACGCCGCCGAACGACGTTCGCTCCACCCTCACGTTTTCGGGCTTAGGAATGGTCCGGCCCATTTGATCCAGGCCAGCTCGCTGTGCTTCTAGGCTGAGTTCTGCGGGGTTCTGTGATGCGCGCATTTGTTGCAACATCGATCGAACGGAAAGCGCCTGTGGGCTAGGCATGGGAACGCCTCCTTTGTAAGCGGTATCACTTTACCAGCTAGAATATCACATTGCTCAAACGCTGACGATCCCGCCCGCGTCTGGAGATACCCATGGTCAACCGTGCGGGCGGATCGCATGCTTGAACCGATGCCATAACCAGAGACAGGCCGGACCAGCAAAGACAGAGAACAAAGGCATGAGAGGGTAGCGGAACCGGTCCCACGCGGGGAAGAAGAAAAAGAAGCACGTGTAGTAGACGATGAAAGTCAGAAGAAGCGCAGACCACCGGCGAGCATCCCGATGTCTCCTCCACGTATAGGCGATGCCGAGCAAGCTCAGGCACATCAGCACCCAATACGCCACGGTCGTGCATGCATCAATGGCGTGAAGCCATGAATGAAACCGGACGGACATGCGGAAGGTGTACCAATTCGCATTGACGTCGTTCTTGTACAAGTCAAAGATCTTGATCCATCCGTTCAAGAAGGTCTTCCAGGGATGGTGCAAGATGTATTGCTCGGCGAGATGTTCTCCAAGTTCGTTTTTCGTGATTTCGTTGGTCACTTGTACTAAGGGATTGACGTACGGGTTGTACGACCACCAGTAGCCGCCGTTGACGTGAACACCTTGCCACAAATTTGTGCCGCCGTTCGTCGATACGAGGACGAAGTGGCCCATAGCGATACGATTTCGAAGGGTGACGGGCAGGATCGCGACAAACATGAACACAGCCACGCAGAGGACGCGAAGGAGGGCGCGGGCCGCCCGCGACGCCATCCGCATGGCGGGTGATGTGCCAGCGGTGTTGGCCATCCACCACTCGTACACGAACAAAAAGGCGGGAAACGCCAAGGGGATGGGCCGGACATCGCAAGCGAGCCCCATCATGGCACCTGCCACGGCCAGCCATCGAAATCCGGATGGACCGCTCGCCCCTCCCACATAAAGGACAAAGAACAGCATGAGGAGGAGCGTGAACAATTCTTCGGAACCCAAGACGCTGTTCCATAGAATCTGGCTTGGCAGGCAGGTGTACGCCACCGCTGCGCATGTGGCGTATCTCCAGTCCTGGAACAGCATGCGGGTCAACGCATAAATCAGGCATACGATGCCCGTCGACAGGAGAACGTTCACCGCGAGACCGACCCTGACGGACGGCCCTGTCACACGGTAGATCAAGGACAGAAAAAACGGCCAGCCGATGGGCCAATAGGCCGTCGGATGCCCCATCCAGTTGTAGCCTTGGTTGTGGGCCAGTTCAACCGCGCGCGCATAGTACCAAGCGAAATCCGCCTGCTGCGCGGGGTGCATGAAAGAGATCCACGCGAACCTCAGCACGAGGTTGACGGCGATGAGAATGGCCATCGCACGTCCATCCCGACGCAAACTCGCACTGCCTATCATGTGCGCTTGCTCCTTTCCACGCTGTCCCCAATCCTAGCGCAAATCCGGCAAAGTTTCGAGCTTGGAACAGATTCGTGGCTTACCGCAGGCATTCCATGCGACAAGATGACGTCGAAAAAGCGAAAGATCGCTGGACACGCGATGAAAAATACCCAGACTCGTATTCTGTAAAATTGGAATTGCATGGCGAATCGTAGGCGGGATCGTGCAAGCGCTATCATCGCCGGATCGCCGTGTTGAGACAGAGTGCCACTCGCGCAGAACGCCAAGAGAGGTGAGACAAAGTGTCGAGCACAACCGCGGTGAAGTATGGCCAATGGAACAAACTGTACCTTGGAGGAGAGTGGAGGCCTGGGACGAGCAGCAGGACGGTGACGGTTCGCAATCCGTACAACCAGGAGGTCCTCGCGGAGCTTCCGCTGGCATCGGTGCAAGATATCGATCTGGCTTATCGAAAGGCCCAGGCGGCACAGCAAGCGTGGGCTGAGGCGAGTGCATTCACGCGCGCCGAGGTGATGGAGCGCGCGGCCGCCATTCTCACGCAGAGGAAGGACGAGATCGTGCGCTACCTGGTCGAGGAGACGGGAAGCTCTCATCTGAAGGCGAGTATCGAGGTGGATGCTTCCATCGGCGATATCAAACTGGCCGCCGAGTATGCGCACAAAATGACCGCTGTCATCCTTCCCTCGGCTATTCCGGGCAAGGAAAATCGCGTGTATCGCACCCCCGTCGGAGTCGTGGGCGCTATCACGCCGTGGAATTGGCCGTTTTACCTCAGCATCCGCGTGGTGGCCCCGGCTCTTGCGACGGGGAACGCCATCGTCCTCAAGGCGGATTCTCAGACGCCCATCACTGGCGGGCTTCTCGTGGCTGAGTTGTTTGAACAGGCGGGGCTTCCACCCGGGCTGTTGAGCGTGGTGGTAGCCGATCTCGACGAGATTGGCGACGCGATGGTCGAACATCCGGTTCCGCGGGTGATTTCGTTCACGGGATCTACGGCTGCAGGCCGACATATCGCTGAGGTCGCGGCGCGATCGCTGCGCAAGGTGGCGCTCGAACTCGGCGGGAACAACGTGTTCATCGTGCTCGACGATGCGGACGTGGACCGGGCGGTCGCCGCAGCTGTGTTCGGGAAATATCTGCACCAAGGCCAGATCTGCATTGCGACGAATCGCATGATTGTCCACCGCAAGGTGTACGACGAGTTTGTCGAGAAGTTCAAGGCAGCTACCGAAAAGGTGAAGGTCGGCGATCCGGCAGACCCCGAGACGGTGATTTGTCCTCTCATCAACGAGCGCCAGGCGAAACGGATCATGGGCCTTATCGACGAGAGCGTAAAGATGGGGGCGCGCCTCGTTTTGGAGGGGAAGCTCGAAGGCCAGCTCATGTACCCCTACATCCTGGCCGATGTGACGAACGACATGCCTATCGCGAAAAACGAGATCTTTGGTCCGGTGGCGGCGATTCTGCCTGTGGACAGCGAGGAAGAGGCCGTGAACGTGGCAAACGACTCGGACTATGGACTGTCGGGCGCGGTGTTCACGGGAGATCTCGAGCGTGGCATTCGCGTCGCCCAGCGCATCGTCACAGGGATGATCCATGTCAATGACCAGACGGTCAACGTGGAATCCAACGTACCGTTTGGGGGAGAAAAGGCTTCCGGCATTGGCCGTTATTGCGGCGAATGGGGCATCGAGGAGTTCACGACGCTGAAGTGGATTTCTGTGCAGAAGGAGCCGAGGGAGTATCCGTTTTCGTAAACCTGTGTGACAGGATGACGAAGCGGTAGAACGCGGACCGATGCTGTCGTGATAAATCCAAGGCCGCCAGAAAAAAGCCCTCATGTTTCTCGCGGCGTGGGGAAACCTCAAGGGCGATCACGAGGAGGTGTCCGACATGGATCTTCAGCGCGCGAAGGAAATCGCTTCGTCGCCCGTGATGGCCCACGTCACACACGAGGGCCATCAGGTGTACATTCAGTCGGTGGATGAGGAAACCCAGAAGGCCAGGGTGTATCATCTCAAGAACCCGGACCATCGCTACGAGGTCCACGTGCGCGATTTGACGGAGCAACACGTGGTGCATTGACCTTCTGCGGAGCGCCGGCGTAGACTTAACAGCCGGCGCTCATCGCTTTGCATGGCCATCAGCTTAGCGCAGGAGAGATTTCACACGCTCCATCTCCTGCACGAGTTCCTGCACCCTTTTCGCTGCAGGCATGGGCTTGGCCATGGGGTAGCCCTGTCCCGCCCACAGCGACATTCGTTCGGCATCTCCCATCACAGCCGCGCGGCGGCGAATCGGCTGAGTCAGGGTGTTCTGAAGCGGGTACGGCGGAACCTGTATCCCTGCTCGCTCCACCGCTTCCATGAAGGCGTTGCGAATGCCTCGCGCAGGTCTGCCTGAGAAACTCCGCGTCAAAGCCGTTCCGCGATCCCGCCACTCCATGACGGCTCGTTTGTACGCCGGGTGGGCGCCGCTCTCGTCCGTCACCAGGAAACTTGTCCCCATTTGCACCGCGATTGCACCCAACGCGAGGCACGCGACAATGCCCCGGCCGTCCATGACGCCGCCCGCCGCGATGACCGGAATGCGGACGCGATCGACCACTTGAGGCACGAGCGCCATGGTCCCGATGAGCCGGGTTTCGTCCACCGGCAGGAAGGAGCCACGGTGGCCACCGGCCTCGTATCCTTGCGCGATCACGGCATCACAGCCTGCCTGCTCGAGCGCCGCGGCCTCCTCCGGCGTGGTGGCCGTGCCGATGACGCACGCGCCCGCTGCTTTCCACCGCCCTACGGTGTCGGCGTCAGGACAGCCAAAGGTGAAGCTTAGGACGGGCACGCACTCTTCTAGGATGACGTCCATCTGAGCTTCGAACGCGGCGAGCGCCGGAAAGCGCGGATCCACACTGTCGATCTCGTCCGCAAGTGCCGGATCGTCCACCCACTCGCGCAGCCATGTCTTCATTGCCATGATGGTTCGCGTCTCCCTTGGGGTCCTCCGGGATAAACACGTTGACACCGAACGGGGCGTCCGTCAACGCCCGCACGCGGCGAATGGCTGCCCGCGTCTCTTCGGGGGACAGGTACCCCACGCCGAGGAAGCCGAGACCTCCCGCGTCGCTCACGGCCGCGACCAGTTCGGGTGTCGACGGGCCTCCGGCCATCGGTGCGGCGAAAATCGGGTGGCGCACGCCCAGAGCCCGAAGCCACTCGTTCGTTTCAGCCATGGAATCCCTCCTTCGCCCTGTGAGGCGCATGGAACCAGATGGTGTTCAGTGTATACCTCTCCGGCCGGCGGGGCAAAATGTGAGCACAGGAGGTTGATGTGCCGCGAGAACGGACGCATTGGCGTGGTTCGGTGGCGTGTCAACAGCCTTTGCAAAAGGGGCGGCCGAGAGGCTGCTCCTTTTGTCTATGCGAGACCCATCCCGCTCCTGGTACTAATCTTGCAACCTTCTCTACTTGTCGAAGAGTTCTGCCTGTTCTATGATGAGGGCGATCCGCCGCGTGAGCGGAACTCGGACAGACAAGGAGTGGAGAGCGTGGCAGAAGAACAGGTAGGCGTGATGGGCCTTGCGGTCATGGGGAAAAACCTGGCCCTGAATATCGAGAGCCGAGGCTTCACGGTTGCTGTGTACAACCGCACGGCCTCGAGAACACAGGAACTTGCGGAAGAGGCGAAAGACAAGAAGATCATACCGACCTATTCGCTTCAGGACTTCGTCGCCTCGCTTGAGCGCCCGCGGCGCGTCATCCTGATGGTCCAGGCCGGACGCCCTGTCGACGAGGCGATTTCGCAACTTGTGCCGCTGCTCGAGCCCGGAGACGTGATTGTCGACGGGGGGAATTCGTACTTCGAGGACACGCGGCGGCGGCACAGGGAGCTCGAGGAAAAGGGCATTCTCTTCATCGGTACAGGCATTTCCGGCGGCGAAGAAGGGGCGCTGAAGGGACCTGCCATCATGCCGGGCGGCAGCCGGGACGCGTACGCGCTCGTCGAGCCCATTTTGACGGCCATCGCCGCGAAGGTGGGCGAGGATCCTTGCTGCACCTACATCGGCCCAGACGGCGCAGGCCACTATGTGAAAATGGTCCACAACGGCATTGAGTACGGCGACATGCAGCTCATTTGCGAGGCGTATCACCTGCTGAGCGAGATCCTCGGGCTGTCCGCCGACGAGCTCCACCACGTCTTTTCGGAGTGGAACAAAGGCGAACTCGACAGTTACCTGATCGAAATCACCGCGGACATCTTCTCGAAGCGCGATCCGGAGACGGGGCGGCCCATGGTCGACATCATCCTCGACACGGCCGGACAAAAAGGAACTGGCAAGTGGACGAGCCAAAGCGCCCTCGATCTCGGCGTGCCCCTCACGATGATTACCGAAAGCGTCTTCGCCCGCTTTTTGTCGGCCATGAAGGAGGAACGCGTGGCCGCGAGCAGGGTGCTTCCCGGCCCCGAGCGGCCTCGGGAATCGCTCGATCGCGACGCGTTCATCGAGGATGTCCGCCGCGCGTTGTACGCGAGCAAGATCTGTTCGTATGCGCAAGGCTTCGCCCAACTGCGCCAAGCGTCGCAGGAGTACAGTTGGAATCTCGATCTCGGCGCCATCGCCATGATCTTCCGCGGCGGCTGCATCATCCGGGCCCGCTTCTTGCACAACATCAAGGAGGCCTACGACCGGAATCCTGATCTTCCAAACTTGCTTCTGGATCCCTACTTCCGGGCGTCCATTGCGTCGTACCAGGATTCATGGCGCCGCGTCGTGGCGACTGCCGTCGCTTACGGCGTGCCTGTTCCGGCGTTTGCGAGCGCGCTCGCGTACTACGACAGCTATCGCTCGGAGCGGCTGCCCGCCAACCTGCTGCAGGCGCAGCGCGATTACTTCGGTGCACACACGTTTCGCCGG
Organism: Alicyclobacillus sp. CIJ1; assembly: GCF_057538885.1. NCBI lineage: Bacteria > Bacillati > Bacillota > Bacilli > Caryophanales > Alicyclobacillaceae > Alicyclobacillus > Alicyclobacillus sp. CIJ1. The sequence goes on from NZ_BAAJPH010000143.1 coordinate 253,345, forward strand.
ACCGATCGCGATGGCGTGTTCCACTTCCACTGGCTGAGTGACGAGCCCATGTTGACGGAAGTCTGAGCCCGCTCTGTCCGCTCGGTGCATGCACATCGGCACGGCCCCTGTGGGTCTGCAAAAAAATCACCCACAGGGGCTTGCGTTTTCTCGAGAACCGTGATACATTACTCAACGTCGACTTCGTCAGTGACGCGATGAGCGGAGACGAGCGACAGAGACGCGTGCCCGTAGCTCAGTTGGATAGAGCGTTTGACTACGAATCAAAAGGTCGGGAGTTCGAATCTCTCCGGGCACGCCATGTGATTCCCGGAGTGGCGGAATTGGCAGACGCACACGACTCAAAATCGTGCGGGAAACCGTGCCGGTTCGAGTCCGGCCTCCGGGACCAACGCTTGACGGGGAGACCATGTGGGGCTATAGCTCAGTTGGGAGAGCGCCAGAATCGCACTCTGGAGGCCAGCGGTTCGAATCCGCTTAGCTCCACCACATTCCTCGATAGCTCAGCGGTAGAGCATCCGGCTGTTAACCGGAGGGTCGTAGGTTCGAATCCTACTCGGGGAGCCAACGCACTCCCCGTCAAGCGAGGCAATCTTCACATGTGGATACCCGTAATTGAGATGGGCGGTTAGCTCAGCGGGAGAGCACTCGCCTCACACGCGAGGGGTCGGCAGTTCGATCCTGCCACCGCCCACCATTTTTATGGGCTCATAGCTCAGTCGGCTAGAGCGCACGACTGATAATCGTGAGGTCGGTGGTTCGAGTCCACCTGGGCCCACCATATCAAGAGTAGGAACCGTCGAAGGGCGTGCAGAGTCAAACCCTTCGGCGGTTTTTTTGTGCACGGTTTTTGTGCGATATGACCCTAGCGTTCCAACTGCGATAGCCGATGGATTGAGGTGCCTTAGCGCGAGCCACAATCACACTTCCGACAAAGCTTAGATCGTTCTATTTAATGAAGATGATTTCGGTATATTGATCATGTTCGGTATATCGATCTATACTGAAAACATGAATATCATAAGCATTGTGTCTGCGAATCTAAGGCGCTTGCGCGAACAGCAACGATTGTCGATCTCGGAATTAGAGCGCAGATCAGGAGTCGGCAAAGCCACGATTTCAAGTCTGGAGGGAGGCAAAGGAAACCCGACCGTTGAGACGCTTTGGGCGTTGGCCAAGGCGCTCAACGTTCCGTTCGGGGCATTGGTCTCTGAGCCGTCGGAGCGAAAGGATGTCGTTCGGTCAGATGAAGGCGTCAAAATTTCGGGCATGGCTGGTTATACTCGCTTGGTGGACCGACTGTCAAGGGACGGATGTATCGAAATCTACGAGATGGTGCTTGTCCCGGGCGAAGAGCGGGTTGCGGATCCGCATCCAGAAGGTGTTCTTGAGCACCTTTTGGTGGTACAGGGTAGGGTGCGGACGGGACCTACAGAGGCACCTGTGTTGTTGGGGACCGGTGACTATCTCACATTTCATGGTGATCTTCAACACAGCTACTCCGCACTCGATACAGAAGCTCGAGTCATTGTGTGGATCGAGTACCCATCGCGATCGATGGAAGAACGAGAGGAGCACGTCTCGACACCGTGTTCCATTGCGGATTGTGAGGATTTCCTGGTAAGAGAAGACGCAGACATTCGGTGTGTCGTCAGGAATCATCTTGAGCGCTGTTGGATGGACTTGATACACGGATTGAACATGAAGAGGCTGCAATTCTCTGTAGAAAATAGCCGCGTCAAAATGGAATTGGAGCACATCATTGAACAGGAGATTCAATCTTCCGGCTACCGACGATGGGTTCAAAGCTTCGCCGTTCAAGACGGAGAGCGTTGCTTAACTGTGTTGTCCTTTCCAAAAGCGCCTTTCCAGCGGACTGTGCCGCTGAGAACCCGCCAATGGCTTTCTGTGCAGGATTTTCGGAGCATGTCCGTGCCGGAGAAAGCAGAATATCTCCTTGCGCTCGGAGACTACGAGCTTGCACCCGAAGACATCGGCGCCTTGCGTGTGCTGCTAAACGATCCTGCGCCTTCGATAAGAGCGCTGGTGTCTGATCTGTTGACGCAACTAGGGTATCCGACGATGCCTCGGGATTTCAGCATCCATGGTTTTTCGATGGTTCGACCAGGGAGTGCGCGCAAATGGGTAGCGTTGGCAAGCATGATTCGTAAGCATGTCGCTTGCGATGAGAGATCCACCGTCTTGTGTCTTGGTGCTGGCATGGACTCTAGCGTCGGGCTGCGAATGGTTTCAGACCTGAATCCTCACCTTGAGATGTGTACGGTTCGAGCGAATGCAGTTGATTCGAAATATCGAAAGTCCAACGGCGCTCGTCACGGGGGCGAGATGGTCGAAAATGTCGACTTCTTAGACATCACAGTCGATCGAACGTTTCCCTTCATGATCTCGGTTGACGCTCTTCATCATATAAACGCGTACCTGTTGTTGAAAAAATCTTCAAAAATTCTGGATGAAAGAGGTAAATTATTCTTTGTCGACGACTTGATTTCCCGATTTTCGACGTCGAAAGAGCGTGAACGGAATCTCATCCTGCATCATACGTCCTACATGCTGGCGGCCATGGTTCCAATTTCGAAAGAGTCGCAAGATCATCTGCGACCGGAGGAGCGGCGTTTGGTTCAAGCACTTCAACAAAACGTCCCGTTGATCGCAGCCGAAGCGTACGAGGGTCAACTCGATTCGGCCATTCGTAGATGCCGAGACTTGCTCAGCGCAACCGAAGGGTTGCAGATGAGTCCTGTCGTATCCAACGATGTGGTGGCCTTTTACAGACGTCAAGTGTTGGAGTTGCGGGCCTTAGTCGCCCGGCTGGATGATGCCACCGCCCACGTCACGTTTCCAGAGCGGTTTATGCAGTTGGCTCGCATGGCGGGCTTCGAGGTGTCCGAGCACGAGCGCGTTTATCCCACCGTGGGAGACTCCGACCTGGATGCTGGCACGCACTTATTCTGTTTAACAAAGTTGACATAATGGAGAAGAACGCGAGAATCCGTCGGCTTGAAAATTCAGCTGCCGAAGATTCGGATTGCGGCCCCGGTGGGAGGTCAGGGTCTTGAGAAGCAGTGGTGATACGTTCGCGACTCTGCTCGTAACGCTCGTCGTAGGTGCGGGAACGTACTTACTGCGTGCGAGTTCACTGAGTCTAGGCAGTAGAGTTTCATGGCCCGCATGGCTCAGAGAGTGGTTCATGTTTGTCACGCCAGCGGTTTTGGGATCCTTGCTCGGACCAGAAATTTTGCTTCCAAACAAACACTGGATACCGTTGTGGGACAACACGACATTTCTGGCTGCCATTCCGGCCGGTATCGCAGCGTGGTTTGCCAAGAACCTATTTATCACGGTAATGGTGGGAGTCGTTTGTTTTGCTGTTGTGTCACATTTTGCCGTCTTGTGGAGGTAGTTGTCCTTGTTCATCCGCCATGCCCATCGTTCGTTGGTCGTGCAAGGTTTGAAGGACTCTGCGCCCATCGTCATCGCATACGTTCCCATTTCGATAACGTTCGGAGTCGTGGCGGTCACGAGCGGAGTGGCATGGCCATTGTCACTGCTAATGTCGGTGTGCATTTACGCTGGTGCCTCCCAGTTTATGCTCATTAGCCTATTGGCGGCCGGCGCATCTCCTCTCTCGACGGCGATCACGCTGCTCTTGGTGAATGTGCGTCATTTCTTATATGGAACGACGCTTGGGCCAGCGTTCGCGTCATGGCCGGAGACTTTGAAATGGTTGTCGGCGTTCGGGCTAACGGACGAAGTGTATGCCGTGAGCTACAGTCGTTCGTTGCATCAGCGACCCAGTCCCTCCTATCAATTTGCCCTTGTATTCTCGCCGTATCTTTCGTGGGTCCTTGGGACCGTCATCGGTGCCTTTGCCGGTCGCGTGATTCCAAGCTCCATCTCGACTGTACTTCAGTTTTCGCTCCCGTCGCTCTTCCTTGCGCTTCTGTTCCTGAGCTATCGAAGCTGGACTCAACTGATGGCTGCGTTCTGTGGCGCCGCGCTGGCCGTTATGTTGGAACACACTGGCTTCGGAAGCGCAGGTTTCCTTGTGGGGATCGTGGTGGGATCCACGATAGGAGCACTGTGTTCGAGGTGGCACAAATCGCTGGCCAAGGAGAGGCGAAAGCTGTGAACTACGTGTAAACCGCTCGCCGCCCGCCCCATGTTCTTCGGCGGCTCCGCCGATTCGTATCCGCGAAGTTTCCGCGGTGGTTCCTCACGCAATCCTGCCGTGAAATTTCTCGTCCTCCGCGCGGTCATCCTCATGTCCCTTGTTCGCCATTCATACCTATCTAGAGAAAAGACGTCGTTCATGGGAGATGCCCAACTGGATTCACAGCAACACGCCGTTTTTGTGAGCTGCCGTTGCCGGGGGGTGAAGAGGTGGACTTTGCGTTCTCCGAAGAGCAAGTACAGTGGCGCGAGGTCCTACGAGACTTCGCGCGGCGCGAACTGGCGCCGAAATACGCTCATTGGGACCGAACGGGTGCTTTTCCGCGGGATTTGTGGCAGGCCATGGGTCGTCTCGGGCTCACGGGGCTTCGGGTGTCGCCGAGGTATGGCGGTAGCGGGGCGGACTGTTTGACCACCGGGATCGCCGCCGAAGAGATCGCCCGCGGCGACTTCAACGCCGCGTACGCTGTCATGCTGAACGCGCTTTTGGCCGAGGTCCTCGAGCCGCACGCCTCGGAGGCCGTGAAGCGCGAGTGGCTCGCTCCCATGGCCGCAGGCGAGCGGCTCATCGCCATCGCCATCACGGAGCCGGGCGCCGGATCGGACGTCGCCCACATGGCTGCGCGCGCGGAGCGCGTTGGCACTGGATACGTCCTCACGGGGGAGAAGTCGGGCATCTCGCTGGCCTCCGTCGCCGATGCGTTTGTCGTGTTCGCCAAGACGCAACCGGACGCGGGCGCGAGAGGCGTGAGCGCCTTTCTAGTCCCGAGAGAGGCGCCGGGCGTGTCGGTACATCGCTACGACGATATGGGCAACGTGGCCATCGGCCGCGGGTCGGTGTTCCTGGAGCACGTGGAGGTGCCCGTTGACCATCGCATCGGCGAAGAAAATCGGGCCTTTTACCAGCTCATGCGGGGCTTCGACTTGAGCCGCGTGCTCATCTGCCTGCAGTGCCTTGGCGCGGCGATGCAGTCGCTCGATGAGACGGCGGCGCACGTGAGGCGGAGGCGCGCGTTCGGTCGCTCGCTCGCTCAGTTTCAGGGTGTCGCGTTTCCGCTCGTGGAGTATCACACCCAGATCGAGATGATCCGCTGGTTCAGCTACCGGGCGCTGTGGTTGCGCGATCGCGGCCTTCCGCACACGAAGGAAGCGTCGATGTGCAAGTGGCTCGGCCCGCAGGTGGCGGCGCAGGCCATCCACGAGTGCATCCTGCTTCACGGCCACTATGGCTACACGAAAGATCTGCCGCTCGAGCAGCGGCTGCGGGACGTGATTGGGCTCGAAATCGGCGATGGCACGGCGCAGACGCAGAAGATCGTCATTGCGCGAGAGTGGCTGGGCAAGAACTACAAACCGTGCTGAACAGGGGGGCGGGAGCGTGTCGTACACGGATATTCTCTACGAGAAGCGGGACGGGATCGCGAAGGTCACCATCAATCGGCCGGAGGTCTTGAACGCGTTTCGGTCGCTGACCGTGCGCGAGATGATCGACGCGTTTCGGGACGCGTGGGACGATCCGACCGTCGGCGTGGTGGTGCTGACGGGGGCGGGAGATCGCGCCTTTTGCACGGGCGGCGATCAGAAAGACCGCGACAGCGAAGGGTACACAGGCACGGGGGGCGATCTGGAAGAGGGCATTGGGCTCGAGATTGAGACGCTGCACGGTCTGATCCGGAGCATCCCGAAGCCGGTCATTGCAGCCGTGAATGGGTACGCGATTGGCGGGGGGCACGTGCTGCACGTCTTGTGCGATTTGAGCATCGCGTCGGATCGCGCGAAGTTCGGCCAGGTCGGGCCGAAGGTGGGGAGCTTTGACGCCGGCTATGGAACCGCTTACCTCGCGCGCGTGGTGGGCGAGAAGAAGGCGCGTGAACTGTGGTTTTTGTGCGAGCAGTACACGGCAGAGGAGGCGCTCGCGATGGGCCTCGTCAACAAGGTGGTGCCCCACGAGCGGCTGATGGACGAGGTCGAGGCATGGTGTCAGAAGATTCTCGACAAGAGTCCCACGGCGCTCAAGTTCCTCAAGTATTCGTTCAACGCGGACTCGGCGCATATCGAGGGCATCACGCGCCTGTCGATGGCGTCGCTCGCGATGTACTACCGCTCTGACGAGGCGCTCGAAGGGCTTCAGGCGTTCAAGGAAAAGCGGAAGCCGGACTTTCGCAAGTTTCGGCGGCGAGATAGGTAGACGTGGGGAGGGGATGGGATGAAGCTGGAAGATAGGGTCGCCATCGTGACGGGAGGCGCGCGGGGGATCGGGCGGGCCATCTGCGAGCGCTTCGCGGCGGAGGGGGCTCACGTGGCCGTGGTCGATCTCGACCTGGACGCGGCTCGCGAGACGAGCGAGCGCCTCTGCGGGATGGGCGCCGAGGCGGTGGCGGTGCGCGCGGACGTCACGCGTCGAGACGAGGTCCAGGCGATGGTCGGGGAGGTGATGGAGCAGTTCGGGCGGATCGATATCCTGGTGAACAACGCCGGCTGGGACCGCATCGAACTGTTCCTCGACAGCCGGGAGGAGACGTGGGAGAAGATCCTTGCCGTCAATTTGAAGAGCGTCCTGTACACGTGCCACGCAGTGTTGCCGCATATGGTGGCCCGCTCGTACGGCAAGGTGGTGAACATCGGCTCCGACGCGGCGCGGGTGGGATCCACGGGGGAGGCGGTGTACGCCGCGGCGAAGGGCGGCGTGATCGCGTTTTCGAAGACGATTGCGCGGGAAATGGCGAAGCACCGCATCAACGTGAATGTGGTGTGCCCGGGGCCGGCCAGGACGCCTCTCTTTCAGGAGATTGCCGGGCAGAACGACAAACTGGCGAGCGCGCTGGAGCGGGCCATTCCATTTCGACGGCTCGCGGAACCGGAGGAAATCGCGAGCGCCGTGGCGTTTCTGGCGTCCGATGACGCCCGATTCATCACCGGGCAGACGCTGAGCGTGTCGGGCGGCCTGACGATGGCATAGGGCCCTGCGGCGCGAGGAGGAGAGCATGGATGAACGAGAGATGGGAGGCAAGCGTCGAGCGGCTGGTGTCGCGGGACGACGTGTGGCTGACGCGCCGACACATCGAGGAGCACCTGCGCGCGGGCCGCTGGACCGAGGAGACGTTCCTGGATCTTGTATCGCTGCATGCAGCGCAAAAACCTAACGCACCGGCCGTGATCGACGAGGACGGAGCCGTCACGACGTACGGCGAGCTCGAAAAGGCGTCGGACCAGTTCGCTCTCGGTCTTCAAGCGATGGGGGTGTGTCCAGGCGATCGCGTCGCGCTGCAACTGCCGAACACGCACGAGTTCCTAGTGGCCCTCATGGGGACGGCCAAGGCGGGCGCGATTTCTGTCCTCTGCCACATGCCGTACACGGAGCACGATCTCGCCTATGTGCTCCAGCTGACACAGCCGAAGGTGGCTGTCGTGATGGCCACCTTTCGCAACCGGGACTATCTTGCGCCCATGCGGCGCGCCGCGGCGGACGCGGGGTGCACGTTGGCGCTTGTCGCCGTGCCGCAAGCCCCGGATGGGGACGCCGTTTCCTACGCCGACTTGTTGCGTTCAGCTGCGGAGGGAGCAGGTGACTCGCTCCACGACACGCGCCCGGTCGCTGTGGATCCCTTTTTCATCATGTTCACCTCTGGCACCACAGGCCGGCCCAAGGCAGAACTCCACCTGCATGCCAACAACCTGTACTGGATACGGCAACTGAATCAGACGGCGCGGTTTGAACCAGCGGCGAAGTGGCTCATTGTGACGCCCATCGCCCACCTCATGGGGCTCGGCATCGGGTGTCTTGGGGCCCTCTCTCGCGGCGCGCCGGTGGCGCTCTTGTCCCACTGGGACGTCCAGCGCGCCGTGTCCGTCATGCGGAGGGAACAGCCCACCTATCTGCTCGGTGCCACGCCCATGCTCGTCGATCTCGCGCGGGCGGACGATCTCACCGCCTCGTCAGTTCCGTCTCTCCGTGGCATCGTCTATGCGGGGGCGACGTGTCCCGCGGAGATCTTGAGGTCGCTCAACACCAAACTCGGCGCCGACATCTTCGCCTGCTATGGATACACGGAGGGGGGCGTCACGCACATCACGCGCCCTGGGGACGGGATCGACGTCACCAGCGTGTCCTTCGGGAGACGGCTGGATGGACTCGCAGATCAGGTGGTGGATGAGCGCGGGCAGAGGCTCGAACCGCCTTGTGAAGGAGAACTCTGGGTGCGCGGCGCGAACATGATCCCCGGCTATTATCGGCAGCCGGAAAACACGCGCCGCATGTTTGATGATGAGGGCTGGTTTCACTCGGCGGACATTGTGCGGGTGGACGAAGCGGGGTATTGCACGTTTGTGGCGCGCCGCGACGACCTCATCAATCGAGGCGGCTACAAAATCGATCCCCGGGCCATCGAGGAGGTGCTGTACGCCCATCCGCGCGTGGGGCAGGCGGCGGTAGTGGCGATGCCGGACCCTCGCCTCGGCCAGCGCGCCGCATGCTTTATTGTACCGAAGCATCCGGGCGACGTGCTGACCCTGGAGGAGGTCCAGGCGTTCTTGCGCGATCGCGGCGTAAGCAAGTCGCACTGGCCAGAGGCAGTTCAGATGATTGACAGCTTCCCCATGACGAGCACGGGCAAGTTTCAGCGCTTCGCCCTGCGCGAGCTCGCCGCGCGACTTCGCCCAGGGGCGGGCGGAGAGCGAGAGGATTCCCGCCTGTGACGTTCACCGGCGCAAATTTGACGGAGACAGCGCGTCCTCAGCCCACGACAGGCGTGCGCGTCACAGGCTGCGCTCTGCTGCGGCAAGCCATCACCAGAAGGGCACCCAGGACGCAGGCGAACGAAATGAACATCTGAATGTGCAGCCAGTACAGCGAAGGTGCGAATCGCGTCACATGGTTGACAAGAAACGTGACGGGGAGTGTCTGCAGGACGTATGCGGCGGCGAGCAGCCCCGCATACGTCCGGCGCGCCCGTGTGCGCGGGTGCCGCCGGATCAGGTGGAGCGAAGCCAGAAGCGCTGGCAGCGTGAGCACCATGTGTGGCTGTTCCACCAGCGGTGAAACGGCCACAGGTAGAAGCGCGGTCAGCCCCAGGCGACTTGCGTCGCACGTCCACGGCTTTCGCCGCATCGCGGCACCGATGACGAACAACAGCGCGACAGCGTACCCGTCAAACACGAGACCCAAGTCAGGAGACAATGGGCCGGCTCGCCCCTTGTCCCACAGAAGCTCGAGTACGCCAAGAAGCGATTGGTTGTAGGGAGCAGGGCCATTCGCCATGCTCTGTCTCCCGAACTGCAGAAAGTGCGTGGCGTACGCCGCCGTACTCTCCCAGCCTAGGAAGAGAAACGATGAGAGGACGCCCAATCCTAGGACCAGCAGCGTACGCGCCACGACGTTCCATCGCCCCTGGATGGCGAAGGCGAGCAAAATCGCAAGTGGCGTCACCTTGATGAGCGCCGCTGCAGCCAAGGCGATGGCGCCCAACGTCGGCTTGTCCAGGCGATAGACGGCGTAGAACGCGAGTGCCAGGAACGCAAACAGGATGGTATTCACGTTGCCGACGGCAAAGTCCAACTGAAAAGGCGTCAGTGTGAGCGTGGCCGCGACGGCGAGGAAGAGGTGTCCCCGCCGGATTCGCGGCCACAGCGTCTTCATGGTCCAGTAGACGCCGAATATCCCTGCCGCCATGGACATCACGCGCCACAAAGCGAGCGATGCGCCGAAGGGGAGAAGGGCCAGCCAGGCGAACATCCACGCGAACTGGGGCGGATACACGTAATGATTATGCGGATCCATCGGATAGCCGTGGGCCGTCAAAAACGCGCGTTCCGCCGCCGGATCGTACAGATGGCGCCAGTCCGTCTGCCCGGCCACTACGTGCAAAAACGCGTTGTAAAAGAAGGCGTAGTCGTAGCCTAGAAAGTGGAGGCGGCCCAGTCCTTGCCATTCCTTCACGACGCAAACGCCGATCGCGATCAAGGCCATCGCAAGGGCGAGAGGTCGAATCGCATATCGGTCGGTGCGCGCGTGTGCGTCCAACCTTGATTTCCTCCCTGTAGGTTCGAAGTTCACAATGACAGCGCACCCAGCATACCACATGGTCTATCAAAATCGGCTTAGAGGGTGGCGAGGTTGCGGGTGGTCATCACGGATCGATGTCGCGTCGCCGACGTCCATCGGCGGTCTGTCTCAAGAGATGTCTTGTTGATCGACACACAGATCTACTAAAATGAAACTGATGTATAACAACTTAAAGGGCGATTGCGCTCCACGTGGCCTCGAGGCATCATCGAGGGAGGGGCGTGATTGCGAGACTCCGGGGGGAATGACATGGCCACGAGGGTGGATGTGGCGCGAAGGGCAGGCGTCTCGCCGACCACGGTCTCGAGGGTCCTGAATGAAAACGGATACGTAGCGGCGGACGTTCGCGAGCGTGTGCTCCAAGCCATCAAGGAATTGAATTACGTGCCCAATCGCATGGCGCGCAGCCTGAAGATGAAGCGGTGCGGGCAATTCACCTGCATCATTTCCTCGTTGAGCAACCCTTTCTATCACGAGGTGCTCCTCGGCATCGAGCGGGCAGCCTTGGAGCGCGGCTACACGTTCTCGCTGTACAACGTGACGCGGGATCGCGAGGCGTACATGAAGCTCATTTTGGAGGGCTTTTACGACGGTCTCATGGTGCTGACGCCTTACGAAGTCATGAACGTCGTGGACCTGAAGGAGTTGTCGCACAAAATCCCCATTTGTATTTATAAGGACCGCAGCTCGGATTTCGGGCTGCCTCACGTGCACGTGGATCTGTACCGGGCCATGCGGCGGAACGTCGAATATCTGATTGAGCTCGGCCACCGCGACATCGCCTTCCTCGGCGAGTACGACGATCGCGAAGAGAATCCACGGTACGCGGGTTACTTGGACGCGATGCGCGAACATGGTCTCGTGGCCGGAGATCCCTTGGTGCAACTCGTTCCGTACCTGCGCGACACCATGTCGGCGGGGTACGAGCGAACCGCGTCGATGCTGGATCAAGGCATTCACTTCACCGCAATTGCCGCTTCCAACGACCTGTTGGCGCTCGGCGCCATCCGAGCGCTTTCCGAACGTGGGGTTCGGGTCCCTCAGGATGTCTCGGTGATTGGCATCGACGACGTGGAGCTCGCGCGCATGTCGACTCCAGCCCTGACCACGGCACGCATTCCGAAGGCGGATGTGGGCGCGAAACTGGTTCAGTTGCTCTTGGATCAGGTGGAGGGCTTGGCATCGGGCCCCCGAAGTGTCGAATTGCCGACGGAGCTCGTCGTCCGGGAGTCGACGGGCCTTAAGTCCTAAAATGTCTTCTAAAAAAATGAAGACCGTGGCGATCTTCTAACGCCACGGTCTACTTTTGGCGAAGTATTGGGTATTGACTTTAAGCTTCAGGCTTTCCTATACTGTCGGTAAGTAACCGTTTTCAAGAAGGAGGGAGCGACGCAGGTAAATTATACTCGCAGGGCGTTCCAATATCAGTGTGGTCTCGAGTACACATGTGGGGGGACATAGTATGGGCGCGAAGAAGAAGATTAGATATGCGACAATCGCTGCATCGGTCGCGATGGCGGGTGTTATGGCATCTGGTTGTGGAACTAGTGGCGCGTTGAAAAACGGAGATCAGTCGGCCCAGCAGGAGAGCGCTTCGACCCATCAACCCGTCACAATTACAGTCGCATCTTGGAACGATGCAGCAGACTCGTTGCGGGCAGAAATTCCAGGATTCGAAAAGAAATACCCTTGGATTAAGGTGAACGTCGAATACGTTGATACTGCGTATCAGAAGGTGATACCGGAGCTTGTCGCTGGAGACGCACCGGATATCATTCAGGTCCAGCAACGAGATTTTCAAACTTTCCTCCATAAATTTCCTGGTGATTTTGTAGATCTGACACCATATATGAGCTCCATCAAAAATCACATAGCTCCTGTCGCACTCGACGTGACTATGCAAAACGGTCATATCTACGCTGCGCCGTGGGATCTCGGGCCGGCTGCCATGTATTACCGGAAGGACCTCTTCCGTGAAGCAGGAATTAATCCGAACACGATTAAGACTTGGGCCGATTACCTGGCTGCCGGCAAGAAACTCGTTGCTCATTTTCATGGCAAGGTGAAGATGCTAGCTGAGAACACGTCCGAACCAAGCCAAGGTATTCAGACGACTCTCATGATTTTAGTCAATGAACTTGGCGGAAGCTATGTGAGTCGCAATGGCAATATAGACTTTCTGAATCCCCAGATTGAGAAGGCCATGAGTGTGATTCAGCAGTGGGGTAAGGCCGGGATTGTCGCGGATGCACCGACCTGGAATGACGGCATCGCGGCTTTTGCCAATGGTCAGGTCGCTACGATTCTATCGGCAGTGTGGTATGCAGGCACAATGATGAATAGCGCGCCTAAGCAAAGTGGTCTGTGGGGCATTGCTCCTCTTCCCGCGTTTACGCCTGGAGGGAACAATGAGGCTGATACGGGCGGATCCGTATTGGCAATTACGAAGGACAGCAAAAATGCTCAGGCGGCGTGGGACTTTATCAACTACTGTCTGTATACTGTCCCAGGGGAGAATGTTCAATTGAAATACGGACTGTTCCCTTCGTGGGAATCGTACTACACAGCTAAAGGGACTGATTTTGATCAGAACTTCCCCTATTTTGGTATGCCCATTTATAAGTTCTTTGCCTCAGTCTCCAAGCACATCCCGACAACCAATTATGGCGGCTATTTCGAGGATTATTCTCAACCTCTATCGCAAGCTTACATTTCGGTATTTAAGGGTGCAAATATTGAGCAGGCGTTGCAGACAGCCGAAACAAATGCCGCCCGTATCTCCGGACAACCCATATCGAACGGTTGATCACCCTTTAACCAGCGGGACAAACGTTGTTCCGCTGGTTCCCCATTCTGAACCGATAGCGAACTTGAGGTGAGGCGATTGTCGATGGTTCAACGAGAGTCTATCGCGAAACAAAATCATCCCGTGGCGCAACGATTGCGCTTTCCGCGTCAACCTGGTGTTCCGGCGTGGGTGCCGTACGTATTGATAGCCCCCTTTTTCGTCATATTTGCTGTATTTATGTTGTATCCAATTCTAGATACATTAATGCTCTCTTTCGAAAACTGGTCCACTGTTCACTCAACATGGGTTGGAATTCAAAACTATCGACTTGTGATAACAGATCCAGCTTTTTGGACTTCTCTACTGAATGATGCGTTCATTCTGCTCATTCAAGTTCCGGTTATGTTGTTCATTGCTACGCTGTTAGCCGTCGTCTTGAATGCGCGCTTTCTGAAGCTGAAGTGGCTATTTAGACTTTTAATTTTCTTTCCTGTCCTCGTTGACGCAGTCACGTACACGATCGCATTTCAGTTGATTTTCAATCCGAATTTTGGGATGATGAATTATTTAATTCATTTATTAGGTATGCCTAATATAAATTGGATAGGGAATTCGTGGGCTGCCCGGTTAGCCATTTTCCTTGTGGTGACATGGCGATGGACCGGATACAACGCGATTATAATCCTTTCTGGATTACAGAATATTCCTGAGGAAGTCTACGAGTCAGCTGTCGTTGATGGAGCTGGTCGTGTGCGCACGTTTTTTCAAATTACTCTGCCCCTGTTGCGTCCGGTAATTCTCTTCTGCACGATATTGTCAACTGTCGGTACGTTGCAGCTTTTCACTGAACCGTACATTCTAACGGGTGGCGGTCCCGGAAACGCGACAGAAACACCAATGTTATATCTATATAACATAGGATTTCAGAATTATAATTTTGGTCTCGCTTCTGCAGGAACATACATCCTAACCACGATCATTGCCGTGCTTTCGTATTTTCAGATACGCGTTTCTCGTGGAGGCGACTACAGTGCGTGAAAGCATCCCTGTCAAGGTTCTTAGTTACGTGTTTTTAGTCATTGCCGTCGTTGTGTCCATTTATCCTATATATTGGATATATGTTGCCTCAACTTTGTCTGATGGCCAGATTTTTCATTTCCCGCCTGCGAATTGGTTCGGTACTCACTTTGTTCAAAATGTACGTACGCTAGAGTCGTCAATGCCTATCTGGAGAGACTTGGCAAACAGCATAATTGTTTCAGGAGTTACAACCATTAGTGTGGTGTTGTTCTCCGCAATGGTGGGTTTTGCGTTTGCCAAATACAGGTTTTGGGCAAAATCTTTTCTATTCTTTGTAGTACTGATTACTATCATGATACCTATGCAAACAACGCTCATCCCTCTATTCATTATCGTGACTAAATTACATTGGGAGAATACCTACGAAGCTTTGATAGTTCCCTTCCTTGTAAATGGATTTGGCGTGTTCTTCATGAGACAGCAGATGCAATCGTTCCCCTCCGAGTTGCTTGAGGCTTCCAGGATAGATGGGGCGAGCGAGTTTTATACGTTCTTTCGAATTGTAATGCCAAACATGTTGCCCTCTATGGCGGCGTTGGGTATCCTCACGTTCCTACAACAGTGGGGTAATTTTATCTGGCCTTTGATAGTGATTAACAGCAGAAACATGTCGACCATTCCGCTTATGCTCGAACAACTTGACCAACCGGGAAACGTTATACACTATGGGCCCATTTTTGCCGGAGCGGCTATCGGTCTAGTACCCCTGATGATAGTCTTTGTTGCTTTGCAGAGATATTTTATATCGGGTATGTTCAGTGGCTCTGTAAAAGGATGAGGCCCAGCTTTTGCACGCATGGAGGAGATTCAAGTGGAACAGCAATATGTCGAGAGTTTCTACCCGCCTTCAGACTATCGGTTGCCGCCTCGTGCATATTTCATTCCGCACTCCACGGAGCGGGAAGCGCTCTCGCTTGGTGTTAATCGCGCTTCGACACAAGTATTACCATTGGAGGGGAAATGGAGGTTTCGTCTGTTTGAGAGTCCTCTTGCCGTGCCGACAGATGTGACTAGGGTTAGTTTTGACGACTCCTCCTGGGATGAGATACACGTGCCCTCGAACTGGCAGATAGAGGGCTATGGACGACCACACTATACAAACGTCATGTATCCTTTCCCTGTTGACCCGCCGCGGGTTCCTTCGGAAAACCCGACGGGTTGTTACCGTACTAGATTTTTCCTAGAAAATCACGATGTAAGTAGGGTCCACTTAAGGTTTGAAGGGGTCGATGGATTGTATCAAGTCTACGTTAATGGTCATGATCTTGGTTTCGGGTACGGGAGCCGGTTGCCCTCTGAATTTGACATTACTCGATTTGTTCATGCCGGGGAAAATGTACTTGTCGTGATAGTGTGCCAATGGTCAGCTCAGTCGTATCTAGAAGATCAGGATATGTGGTGGCTTTCTGGGATTTTTAGGGATGTTTATATTCTGAAGAGGCCTCCGATTTACCTGTCCGACGTTCGCGTTCAAGCACTCCTGGGGAGAGACGGGCGGACAGGGCATTTGAATGTGTCAGTGGAACTTGGGGGAACTATATCTCAGCCTGTTTCCTTAAAGTTTAAACTGATTGATAGCATGCGGGATTGTGTACTCCTTGAGCACAGGGTGTTATCCGATGGAGTCGTCACCTACGGGGTTGAAGTTCCCAACGTACGATCTTGGACGGCGGAAACGCCAAATTTGTACACGTTGTTGGTGTCAGTGAATCCAGACTCCTCGTACGCGGAACATGTTGCGTTACAAATAGGCTTTCGGACCATTGAGATTTCCGACGGACAGCTCAAAATCAATGGAGCACCCGTTGTGCTCAAAGGAGTAAACAGGCATGAGCACGACGCCCGTCTCGGCCGAGCTTTGACGCTGGATGTGATGATTCGTGATGTGCAGATGATGAAACAGAACAACATTAATGCCGTTCGTACCAGTCATTACCCTCACCATCCTGTGTTTTATGATCTGTGCGACCGTTACGGTTTGTACGTGCTAGACGAAACAGATCTCGAGTGCCACGGCTTTACATTAACAGGTAACTGGGATCGATTGAGTGATGACCCGCAGTTGGAACAGGCATACGTGGATCGCCTGGAACGGATGATCTGCCGCGACCGCAATCATGCGTGTGTAATTATGTGGTCTCTTGGTAATGAGTCTGGGTATGGTCGTAACCATAGAGCCATGGCAGAACGGGCAAAGGCCATAGACCCGACGAGACCCGTACACTACGAAGGTGAAACAAGGAGGCTGCTAGAGCTTGGTTCTGATTTACAACACGCCGTGATGGATGTCTACAGCACAATGTACACATCCGTCGATGAATTGAGCAGGCTTGGGGAGTTGGAGCTTCCTAAACCACATATATTATGTGAATTTGCCCATGCGATGGGGAATGGGCCAGGTGGTCTTAAGGAGTACGTTGAGCTATTTTATCAACAGCGAAGGTTGCAGGGTGGGTTTGTATGGGAGTGGATTGATCACGGAATTCTGGCCTATACATCTGATGGCAGACCGTACTTCGCGTACGGCGGTGATTTTGGAGATGTTCCGAACGACTTAAATTTCGTTATTGACGGACTGTTATTTCCTGACCGAACTCCTTCGCCGGGGCTTTTCGAGTACAAGAAAGCAATTGAGCCGGTAAGAGTTCTTGAGCTCGATCGTTCATCAGGGATCATCAAGGTACAGAACCGCTATGATTTTCTCTGTCTCGATTGCCTAGTAGCGGAGTGGTCGCTTCAGGATGAACAGTCAGTGTTGGCCGGTGGCATACTTGAACTAGAGCCACTACCACCCAGGAGCATTGGACAAATAAGGGTACCATGCGCCGAAATCCTTAATCGGCACAGAGATCGGTGCTTGACTCTGACTGTAAGATTCCTTTTGCGCCACCCAACCGACTATGCGCCAGCGCTCCACGAAGTTGCGAGTTTTTGCGAGTATGTTGAACGCAGTTGCCAGAATGCAAGCATCGACATATATCGGCCGGTTACAAGATTTGAAATCGTAGAAAAGGGTAATAGTCTATGCATCTATGACGATTCGTTCTCCGTTAAGTTCGATTTGCTGCGGGGGAGGATCTCTGGGGTAGGATATCGTGGCTCACAAATCATTATGTCACCGCTCTCAATGTCGTTTTGGAGAGCGCCTACAGATAATGACGATCCACCGAATCGAGAAATGTTTTCGGTTGCTAAATTATGGCGCGATTACGGTGTCGATCGGCTCTCAGAGTCCGTGTCAAACATAGAAATCAAAAAACATGACAGCGTCGTGCGCGCTCTAGTTGAGTCGCGTGTCGCGCCTGCCGGGCTCTCCTGGGGTATGGCGTTGCAGTATGAGTACATTTTCTTACGCGGTGGGTTGGTCATGGTACGAATTTGCGGTAAACCCGAAGGAGCTTATCCTCCAACCTTGCCTCGTATAGGACTGTTAACGACCATGCACCTCGACTTCGAATACGTGAGTTGGTTTGGACGAGGACCCGGTGAGAGTTACCGCGATTCTAAGGAGTCACAACTCATTGCGAGATATAGGAGGTTGGCTGATGAACTTTATACCCCGTATGTGTATCCGCAAGAGAACGGTAATCGGACAGATGTGTATTGGATCTCGATTACAAATAAATACATGGAGGGTCTGTTCATAACAGGCCTACAACCTTTGAATTTTCAAGTGAGCAGATTCAGTGTGGAGGACCTCGAGCGCGCTCGGCATCCATATGAGTTAGAAGAACGTCCTTGGAGATACCTCCGAATTGACTTTTCTCACCATGGGCTTGGCAGCGCGAGTTGTGGTCCTGGTCCTCTTCCTGAGCATCAATTGCGTACTGAGCCATTCGAATGGACTGTGTGCTTCGCACCATTCGCGCGACACGAGATCGATGAGTCGATCCTCCATCAAGTGGTCACGGAAAGGTTGAAGTTCATTTAGTTTGACATGGTATTTGCTCTCCCGGCGCGGCCTTGACGCGCGCCGGGGGGCGGCGTATTGTAGAGACATATCACGGTTGCTGAGCAGAGCACAGCCGAGCAGAGGGGGCCGAGAGGCCCGTTGAGATGAGGGGAGCGGAGGATAGCGATGCTGTTGATGATCGACAACTTTGACTCGTTCACTTACAACCTCGTTCAATATTGTTTGGAATTGGGTGCCGACGTGGTCGTGCGCCGCAACGATGTTTCCTTGGAAGAACTGAAGGCGCTGCGGCCCGCGGGGGTCCTGGTGTCTCCCGGCCCGTGTTCCCCGCGCGAAGCGGGTGTGTCGGTGGACGCCATTCGATACTTCGCGGGGCGCGTGCCTTTGTTGGGCGTGTGCCTAGGCCATCAGTCCCTCGGGTACGCATACGGAGGCAAAGTCGTCCGCGCGCGAGAACCCGTTCACGGAAAAACCTCGATGATTCTCCACAATGGCTCAGACCCCTTGTTTCGAGACATCCCCTCTCCGTTTCGGGCCACGAGATATCACTCCCTGGTCGTGGAACGCGAGTCGCTTCCCGACGCGTTCGTCGTCACGGCCGAGGTAGACGGCTACATCATGGCCATGCGCCACCGGCCGACGGGCGCGGTGGGCGTGCAGTTTCACCCGGAGAGCATCCTGACCGACCACGGGAAGACCATGATCCGCAACTTTTTGGCGGACGTGGCGTGATGGCGAGACGGAGGGGATTTCACGATGAGACAATCCAATCTTTCCGCGGAGATGGGCGTCGATCCGTATTATCTTTACCTCTCGCTCCGCGATGACCTCGGCCCTGGGCGCGTCTTTTTGCTCGAGGCTGGGCGAGAAGACATTCCGAGCGATTATCAGATGAGCCTCATCGGCATGGCGCCGCTCGTCGAGGTGCAGGTGCGCGATCACGTCGTCAGCGTGTTCGCTCATCCGGATCTCGCGGCTCACCTGTTTTCCATCGCGCGGTCGGCCGGTGTCGAGGTTCCGCGCGCGCCGTATCCGTGGGAGAGCGTGGTCGGCGGGAACGTCATCCACGTGCAGACCCAAGATCCCATGGCACTCCTCGACAGGATTCGCTCGGCGCTGTGCGAGCTCTTGTGCGGCCCGGACGGAGAGCCGTTCAGCGCCGGCTTTCTCGGCTACGTGGCGTACGATGCCATCCGCTACCTGGAGCGCGTGCCCATGACGGCCGAGGACGATCGCCATCTTCCCGAAATCCGCCTGCTCTGGCACGCGGCCGTCGCGCAGTTGTCGGGCAGCACGGTCACGGTGTTTCGCCAGGACGACGCGCCGGTGCTGCGCGCGGATGCAAAACTCGCTCAGGAACTGGACGAGACGGAGCGGCGCATCGCCACGGTCTGCCGCGAGGGGCTTGCGGTACCGCCCGTTCTGGACGAGATGGCGGAAATCGGTGCGGACGATCCCGTCATCACCTACGACGTCCCGAAGGACATGTACTGCCGGAATGTCGAGATCGCCGTCGAGTACATTCGGGCGGGCGACATTTTTCAGGTGGTTCCTTCCACCCGCATGCAAGTGCGCGGCGGCTTGCCGCCGCTCGCCGCGTACGATCGCCTGCGGCGGCTCAACCCGTCTCCCTACATGTTTGTGGCGGAGTATCCCGGCATGGTGCTCTACGGGGCAAGCCCGGAGGTGCAGTTCCGCGCGCTCCGCGGGCGGGCGGAGATGAAGCCCATCGCCGGGACGACGCGCGGCCGCGGATCATCTCCAGAGGAGGACGCTCGCCTCGTGGCGGAGCTGAAGCGAGATGCCAAGGAGAACGCGGAGCACGTCATGCTTGTGGATCTGTGTCGGAACGATCTCGGCCGCGTCGCCAAGCCGGGGACCGTCGCGGTGCCGGAGCTGATGGTGGTGGAGCGGTACTCCCATTTGTATCACCTGGTGTCCCGCGTTACCGCGGAACTCCGCGACGACGTGAGCGTGTTCCACGCGCTCTTGACCACCTTTCCAAACGGTACCTTGTCTGGAGCGCCCAAGATTCGGGCCATGGAGATCATCGACGAACTCGAGCCGTATCGGCGCGGGCCGTACGGAGGATTCATCGGGATGGTCGACGCGTGGGCCAATGCCAACACGGCCATCTTCATTCGGAGCGTGGTGGCCATCGGGGATGTGCAGTACGTCCAGGTGGGTGCAGGCGTCGTCTACGACTCGGTGCCGGAGCGAGAGTGGGACGAATGCCATTTCAAAGCAGGGGCCATCCTAGACGTTTTGACCGGGCTGCGCACCAAACCCATTCCAGCAAAGTGACGCCCGAATCGCGCATGCGGATGGCGCGGGTGTGAGTTGACGATGAGTTCGTCGCCCGCGCCGCCTGGCTTGGTTAGCCCCAACTCGCGCGAAAAGGGCTGTCCCAAGGCGCCTTTGCACCTTCGAGACAGCCCTTCTCCTTTGGCGCGTCCGGAGGGATTCGAACCCCCGACCTATGGCTCCGGAGGCCAGCGCTCTATCCACTGAGCTACGGACGCAAGCGACGATATGTATCATAGCAGGGCGATGGGGAGAATGCAAGCCGTCCAGCGACAATCGCTGGACGGCGCGGTGGCGCTTCCACAGGGCTTGCCTTGGCACTCGCTTCAAAGGCTGCTCGATTCGTCGGCATCGTAGGGCTCATGGTATTCCTCGTGCATGACAGGGCCTTGTGCCATGGGGGGGTGAGGGGCGTAGCCATACATCGGCCCCGTTTCGATGACCTCGTCATACTCGGTGTACGCCACGGTCGCGACTGGCGCGGGAGCGGGCGCTGTGTGGTACACGCCGACGCCCGCCGGCACAAGGAGAAAGAACAGCACGAAAATCACCAGGAACACCACAGCCCATCGGGTGTATCCGCCAAATGCACCCATGCGAACATCCCTCCTTGCGAAGTTACTGCATGAAATGATGGGACATCGGCCCGGCGATACGGGCATTCGCACAGAGCCCGCAATCTGGGCTTGATTGTAAATTAACGGAAGTTGCCCTTCGAATCCTCCATTCGCTATACTGAATATCAATACAGAATGGAGGATGTTTATACATGTCGAACGTGCGGGTCGGGATCGTGGGTCCCACCGGATATGCCGGCATGGAACTGGTGCGCCTCGTCGCGGGACACCCGCGTATGACCTTGGTGTACTTGGCCGGATCGGGCGCTCGAACGGGTCCACTTGATGCGCATCTGCCCCATCTGCATGCGCTGGCGGACGCGCTGCCGCCTGTCGAGCCCCTAGATGTCCAAAAAGCCGCGGACTTGTGCGATCTCGTCTTCGTCGCATTGCCCTCCGGGGACTCGGGACGAGTGGCGTGGGAGATTGTGCAGGCTGGAAGCGATGGCGGCGTCAAGGTCATTGACCTGTCCGGGGATCTCCGGCTTCCGCCGGAGGAGTACGAAGCGTGGTACGGGAAGCCGCCTTTGCCGCGAGAGGCCATCGCACAAGCGTGCTACGGCTTGCCTGAGCGCCATCGCGAGTCGATTCGGGTGGCGTCGCTCGTGGCGAACCCCGGGTGCTACGCGACGGCCTGCGCCCTCGCGGTCTTGCCTCTGGGGAATCTCCTGGCGGACCTGAAGGGGCCCATCGTGTTCGACGCCAAGTCCGGCGTCACCGGCGCAGGGCGTGCGCCGAAGGAGCACCTTCACCTCGGCGAGCTCGCGAACGACGTGTATCCGTATCGGGTGGGCCAACATCAGCACACGCCTGAAATCGAACGGGCGCTCGGCGGCGCGGTGCGCGTGCTCCTCACGACGCAGCTTCTGCCGGTCCCACGAGGGATTTTGGTGTGCGCGTACGTCCCCATTCCGCCGGACGCAGCCCCCGTGGTGTATGATCGGTATGTGTCGTTTTGCGAAGGCGAGCCGTTTGTGCGGTTGCTGCCGGACGGCGAGATGCCGCACATCAAGGCCGTGAACGGGACCAACGAGTGCCACGTGGCCGTGCGCTGGGATGAGCGATCGCGGCTGCTTCAGGTGTTCACGGCCATCGACAACCTCGGGAAGGGCGCAGCGGGGCAGGCCGTCCAAAACGCCAACCTGATGTTTGGTTGGCCTGAGCGAGAGGGTCTGAATCTCGTCCCGCTGTGGATGTGAGGTGAGATGGGCGTGATCGTCATCAAGCTCGGAGGGTCCCTCCAAGGGGGCGCCGACACGGCGCTCGCAGGCGCCGTGCAGGAGGCCAGGCGAAGAGGATGGCCAGTGGTGTTGGTGCATGGCGGCGGGCCGCGCATTTCTAAGCGGCTTCGGGACGCGGGCATTGAGCTCCCTTTTGTGAATGGACTGCGCCAGACAACCGACGAAGCCATGCCGCACGTGATGGCCGCGCTCGCCGAATGCAATCGCGACATCGCGGAAACGCTGGCCCGGCGCGGCGTGCCCGTGGCCGCGTTGGCGGATGGCGAGATCGTCGTGGCGAAGGACGTGGGGCGGCTTCGCACGGGGGACGTGGCCGGCGTGCGCGTCGATCCGATTCAGGCGGCGGTGTCATCGGGGCGCGTGCCGGTGATTGCGCCGTTCGGCCGCGACGCCGCGGGGCAGCCCTACAATATCAATGCGGACCATGCTGCAAGTCACATCGCGCGGGAACTCGGCGCGACACGGCTGGTGTTTCTGACCGACGTGCCGGGCATCTACCGCGACTTTGAAGCGGGCGATCTCCTGCTCGATACGACGCCGGATGAACTGGAAGATCTCCTCCAGGCAGGCGCGTTCAGCACAGGCATGATTCCCAAGGTGAACGCCGTGCTACACGCTGTTCGGCACGGCGTGCGCGAAGTCTGGGTGGTCGACGGGCGGGACCCGGAGGCCGTGCGGATGGCCGCATTAGGAACGAGCGAGAGGCGAGCCCGTGGGACGAGGCTTGCCGTGCAGACCGAAGGAGTGACGGCATGAAGACGGCGTTGGGGCAGTTGGCGGACCAGGTCCTGTTTCAGAACTACGGCAAGCGAGATATCGCCCTTGTCCGAGGCGAGGGCGCGTATGTGTACGACGACGAGGGCAGGCGGTACCTCGATTTCACGGCGGGGATCGCCGTGTGCAACCTCGGCCACGCGCATCCGGGCGTGACCGAGGTGATAGAGCGGCAGGCGAGGACGCTCTTGCACGTCTCCAACCTGTTTCTCATTGAGGGTCAGGTCGCACTGGCGGAAAAGTTGACCCGTTTGGCGGATCGCGGCACGGGGCCGTATCGGGCCATGTTCGTGAACACGGGCACGGAGGCGAACGAAGGAGCCCTCAAGCTCGCCCGGCGGTATCAGTACGTGAGTGGGCATCCCGAGAAGACCCGCGTGGTGGCGCTGCCCAACAGTTTTCACGGTCGAACCATGGGCTCCTTGTCGGTGACGTCCAACCCCAAGTACCGCGAGGGCATGACGCCGCTTGTGCCCGGCTTTGAAGTGGCGGAGACCTATGAGGGCGCCGTGGAGATGCTGGATGAGCACACGGCGGCGTGCATCGTCGAGGTCGTGCAGGGCGAGGCGGGCGTGCGGCCCGTCGACAACGGCGTGCTTCACAGGTTGGCGGCCCGCGCGAAGCAAGTGGGCGCGCTCTTCATCGTGGACGAGGTCCAGACCGGTGTGGGGCGAACGGGGCGTTTCTTCGGATTCGAGCACTTTGATCTGTCGCCGGACATCATCACCATGGCGAAGGGACTGGGCAATGGAATTCCCACGGGAGCCATTCTGGCCAAACAGCATGTGGCGGAGGCGTTTACGCCTGGCATGCACGGATCGACCTTCGGCGGCAATCCGTTCGCGATGGCGGTGGCCAATTATGTGGTCGATGTGGTGCGCGATCCGGCCTTCCTCCAACGCGTCCAGCGGGTGGGCGAGGCGCTTCGACGCGTGCTCGAAGCGAACTTCGACGGCGTGACGGGCCTGGGCCTTATGTGGGGGTTTGACGTGGACGACGCCTCGACGTGGCGCAAGCGCGCCGCGGAGCGCGGGCTGCTCGTGACCGCGTGCGGGCCTCGGCGCATTCGCGTCGTTCCACCGCTCATCATCGACGAACAGCACATCGAAGAATTTGAGGCCATCGTCAAAAAAGTCGGCCGCGCCTGACGAGGGGCGCGGCCCACGTGGTTTGGTCTTTCGCAATTGCGCTGAATTTGCTATAGTATTCTTGCGTTGGCGCTGCAGGTGATCAGGCTTCCTGCGCCTGTTTCAACGGCTGGAAATGGCGCGTATAGTAAACCATCGCGACTTCATCGCAGTGATAGAACTTGTTACAGTAGATGCAATCCTTCCACACTTTATGCGGCAGCGTTTCCTTCCGCACGACGTGAAAGTTTAGCTTCTCAAAAAATCGGGTCTGATACGTCAGAGAGAGCACCTGCGCGATGCCGAGGTCTTCCGCCTCTTTTAACAGCGCTTTGACAATCTGACTGCCCACGCCTTTCCCGTGCGCTTCAGGCGCAACAGCGAGCGAACGGATTTCAGCGAGATCCGTCCACAGGACGTGCAATCCCCCAACGCCGATGACGCGCCCATCTTCCACTGCGACCGTGAAGCACTGCAGATGCTCACAAAGCGATTTGATGGTGCGCGGCAGCATCAGTCCCATATCGGCAAAGTGTTGAATCAGTCGTTGCATATCTTCGACGTCCGCTGAGGTCGCCTTCCGGATGTCCAACGCGGCTCCTCCTCTCCCGTTGCACTCATGTTATAACACGGGATGGCATGATTATTCAAGAAGTCGTATAATGTTTCATAGCCGTTTCGGATCGCCCGTTGCTCGTTGGCTGTACACGAAGACTTGACGCGCAGAGAGATAGAGTGTCAAAATATTGTGCTAAAAAAGGAGTGGCACAGGTGGAACTGGAGAAGTTGACGACCGACCTGCAGCGCGAATACGATGCCTGCGGAATTTTTTCGCAGATTGAGAAATCAGGACAACCCTCGTACGACACGGTTCGAAACGGATTGGACGCCCTTCGCGCTATGCGCCACCGGGCGGGATACGTCAATAACGAAGGAGACGGGTGCGGTCTCCTGTTGGACATTCCAAGAGCGCTGTGGGCTTCGCGGCTCGAGAGCCTCGGGCAATCAGGGCGGCTCGTCCACGAACCGGGCTTTTGGGTGGGTCACTTCCTGTTGGAGAAGGAAGTGTCTCAGGAGCCCATTCTGCGCGTCTTGGCTCACCATGGCATGGAGCCGGTCGCGGTTGTCGAGGATCACGTGGATGAATCCGTGCTCGGCCCGCTTGGCAAGAAGGTCAAGCCGCACTTCCTTCAGATGGCGGGGTGCCTGCCTCATCGGGACGACGCGCGCGTGTTTGCGGCGTTTGCCGAGATCGACGAGTTGCCGGGCGTCCACGTCGCCTCCCTTTCCCATGATCAGGTCGTGTACAAGGTCGTGGGCAACGACGAGACGCTGTATCGCTTCTACAAGGATCTGCAAAATCCGCTTTGCCGATCCGCATTCGTGATTGCGCACACGCGGTATTCCACGAATACGACGACGTCCTTCCCGCGCGTGCAGCCCTTCTCTTGCCTTGGACACAACGGGGAGATCAACACGATTGCGCGGTTTTACACGGAATCGAAGATGATTGGCGTGCCGGTGCGGCCGGAGTTCAGCGATTCGCAGATGGTCGACAGGACGCTTTGCGCACTCGTGGCGACGCGCGGCTGGTCGCTGTTCGAAGCTGCGGAGCTGCTGTTTCCGCCCATCATTCATGAGATCAAGTCGATGCCAGAAGAATTGTCGGACTTGTACATGTATTACCGGTCGCTCTGGGGGCCGTTTGCGCAGGGACCTGCGGGCGTCATGATGCGCTACGGCAACGCCGCGGTGTTCAGCGTTGACGCGCTCGGCCTCCGGCCCATGTGGCAGCTCGAATCGGACACGGCGTATTACTTCTCCTCGGAGCAGGGCATTGTCCCGCTCGACATCTGGACGGCTGAGCCTAAGCCGCTCGCGCCAGGGGAGAAGGTGGGCGTGCGGTGGAGCGAGACGGGGGTCAAGATCTACACGTACGACGAGCTGCAGCTCGAGGTCTTGGAACTCGCGAAGCAGCGATTCAACTTTCGCGGCGAGCACCGCAATCTCCATTTTGCCGTGCCGTACGGCGTGAGTCAGGACGTCGCGCATGCGAAGCGGGACGCGAAGCCGCTCGATATTCGCATGCTGGCGTTTGGCTTCCGCGACGATGATCTCAAGCTCATGGATCAGGAGATCCAGAGCGGGGCAGAGCCCATCAAGTCGCTCGGTTTCGACAGCCCCATTGGCGCGCTGTCGGAAGAAGCGACCCTGCTCTCCGATTTCCTGCATGAAACCGTCGCCGTGGTGACGAACCCGGCCATCGACCGCGAGCGCGAGATCGAGCACTTCAGCACGCGTTGCGTCCTGGGGCGTCGGCCCTCGTTCGATGGGCTGTATCAGGAGGCGCCGCGCGTGGAGGTTCAGGCACCCATCCTGCTCGAGGGACTGCCTGAGTCGTACGGCGTAGCGTACGACGAGATTCAAAACCTGGCGCACCGGTTTGGCACGGTCTGCTACGAAGACGCGCTGGCCATGCTGCGCACGAGCCCGAATGGAACGGCGGAGATCTTGATCCACCGCCGCGACGGCGAAAGTGTGCCGGAGGCGCTGGAGCGCTTCTCGCTCGAGGCGCTGGAAGCGGTGCAGGCGGGTGCCAACGTCATTGTGTTGGATGATCGCCTGCAATTTCGCCGCGGGCCGCACATCGACCCGTTCCTGGTGGTGTCGGCGGTTCACCGCGCGCTCTTGCGGCCGGCGGCCAAGGAGAAGGGCGAGCATTTGCGCCGGCGCACGAGCCTGATCTTGCGCAGCGGCGGCATCCGCAACCTGCACGACATCATGGTGTCCCTCGGGGTCGGTGCAGACGCGGTCGTGCCGTATCACATGTGGGAATACGCGGCGAACAAGGGCGGACTGCACGCCATTGAGAACTTGTACAAGGCGCTGACAAAAGGTATCGAGAAGGTCATCTCAACCCTCGGCATCCATGAGGTCCGCGGGTACGAGCGCCTGTTCAGCGCCATCGGCTTGGCGGACGAAGTGGCCGAGCACCTCGCCATCCCGAACTTCTGCGGCTCGCAAAAGGCTGGATTGACGTTCGCGCGGATGGAGGAGATGTCCGAGCTGCGGCGCACCTGGTACGAAGCGCAGGACCGGAAGAGCATCCGTCCCAACCGGTTGTTCCAATTGTATCCGCGCATCTGGAAGACAGCGGGTTCCGTGGCGGACGGCGAATTGCCGTACGAGGAATTTGTCGCCAAGCTGCAGCAGTTTGAGACGGATAACCCGATTTCCATTCGCCACCTGCTCGGGTTCCGGGAGGACATCGAACCGGCCGAGGGCGAGATCGACACAACCATCGACGGCCACGCCTATCCGATGGTCATCAGCTCGATGTCGTTCGGGTCCCAGAACGAGACGGCGTACCGCGCGTACGCGGAGGCGGCGTACCGCATGAACATCGTCTGCCTGAACGGCGAGGGCGGCGAGATCAAGGACCTGCTCGAGAAGTATCCGCGCAACCGAGGCAGACAGATTGCGTCGGGCCGATTCGGCGTCAACGCGGACCTTTGCAACAACGCGTACGTGCTCGAGATCAAGATTGGCCAGGGCGCGAAGCCAGGCGAAGGCGGACATCTGCCTGGCTCCAAGGTGACCGCGCAGGTGGCGGCGGCCCGCAATGCGACGCAGGGCGTCGACCTGATTTCGCCGTCCAACAACCACGACATCTACTCCATTGAGGACTTGGCGCAGGTCATCTACGAGCTCAAGGAGATCAACCCGCTTGCCAAAGTGGCGGTCAAGGTGCCTGTGGTGCCGAATATCGGGACCATCGCCGTTGGCATTGCGAAGGCCGGGGCGGACATCATCACGCTGTCCGGCTTCGACGGGGGCACGGGCGCGGCACGGGCGCACGCCATTCGCCACGTCGGCCTGCCGATGGAAATTGGCGTCAAGCTGGCCCATGAGGCGCTCTGCGAAGCGGGACTCCGCGAGTACGTGGAGCTCTGGGCGGATGGCGGCATGAAGTCGGGGCACGACGTCATGAAGGCCATCCTGCTCGGCGCCAACCGGGTGGGCTTCGGCACCATGGCGATGGTCGCCATTGGCTGCACGGCTTGCCGCGCTTGCCACAAGGACACGTGCCACGTCGGTATTGCGACGCAGATGCACGATCTCGCCGAGGCGCAGGCGAAGGGGCTGAAACAGTTTGAGCCCCAGGATTTCGACCGCGCGGTCTCGCAACTGGTGCGCTTCTTCTCCGAGGTGGGCAAGCATGTCGAGGTGCTCACGCGCAAGCTCGGCGCGAAGCGCACGCAGGACCTCGTCGGCCGGAGCGATCTGCTGGTGAACCTGCGCGAGGACGCTCGGCTCGACACGTCGTGGCTGCTTCGGGTCCGCGAGGAATACCTGGGTCAGGGTTGTCACATCCGCTACCGCACGTTTGAAGAGGCGTACGGCGACGTCATCCAGGACGTGGCAGCCGTTGGGGCGGCGACGGGTACGGACGGCGTCGTGACGGCGGTGGGATCCAGAGTGACGTCCATCCGAGCCGTGCCGCGTGCGCTCGGCACGAGGCTGTCCGGGGAGAGCATCCGCCAGAAGCGGCGCGGTGAGGTGGGCCCCATCGTTCACGAGGGCGTGGCGGGCGCCGGATTCGCGGCTTACCACACCGAAGGCATGGTGTCCGTGGCTTTGGGCGGCGCGCAGGATGGCGTGGGCAAGGCCGCGTTCGGCGGCAAGATTGTCGTGCTGAAGGGCCAGTGTGCGGACGGCGTCTGGCGCGGCGGATCGGTCGGCAAGGGCTTGGCGTACGGTGCGGCCAAGGGGCTCTTCATCATCCAGGGCAACGCGGACGCGCGAGCCTGCATCCGGTTGTCTGGCGCAGACGTCGTCATCGGTGGCGAAATAGAGGCCCCGGTGCGCGGCGACCTTTCGCACATCGCCAACCGCGCGAACATCAAGGGGTTCGCCTTCGAGTACATGACGGGCGGCCGCGCGGTGGTGTTGGGCGATCCCGGCCCGTGGATCTGCTCCGGCATGACGGGCGGGCGGGTGTACCTGCGGCACGATCCGGAGATGGGCCTGGACGAAAAGGCGCTTCGGCGGCGCATTGCCAAGGGCGCGAAGGTCGCGCTCCGCGTGATCGACGCGCAGGGCCGGAACGACATCGTCGAGCTTTTGGGCGCATACCAGCTCGAACTGCGCCGTTACGGCCAACACGAGGAGGCGCGCCGGCTCCAGAAGCTCATCGACAACCCGTCGCTCCACTTCCTCATGGTCGAGCCCGCGCACGAGATCACGGATCAGGACATCGCGACGGAATAAAGATGGATGCATGGGCGGCCGTCCCCCTGGGGCGGCCGTTCGACTGTCCGGAGGCCTATGCGGATACGCGCCACAGCCGGAGTTGATAGATATACAGATTCGTGTATAATGATGCAAGGACGATCAACTGACGCTTCCTTGACGGTACACGGATGCACAGAAATACATCGCTCGCGAAAGAGCGGAGAGGAGTTTCGGCTGTGGCAGTGTGGGATATGAAGAACGCCCTTGGACGCGGATCGTCGACTGTCGTGCCGCTGGGTTCCAACTACCTGTCGGTTCGGCTGCAGAATGCGCTCTGGTCCTGCCATCGCGTCATGGCGGGCAAGGACCTGCTTCATTTCAGCGATCTGTCCGGTGACGATTTGCGCAATCTCGTGCATCTCGCCGAGTTGCTGAAAGAAGCGCAAAAGTCGCGGTTCACGCACACGCTTCTCGCCGGCAAAACGCTCGGCATGATCTTCGATAAATCGTCGACGCGAACCCGGATCTCGTTTGAGGTCGGCATGTTGCAGCTCGGAGGCCACGCCCTGTTCCTGCCCGGGAACATGCTGCAGACCGGGCGCGGCGAGCCGATCTCCGACACGGCGCGGGTGATGTCGCGTTACCTGGACGGCGTGATGATCCGGACGTTCCGCCAGCAGGACGTCGAGGAGTTCGCCAAGTACGCGGATATTCCTGTGATTAATGGATTGACTGATGAATTCCATCCGTGCCAGCTGCTCGCGGACGCGCTGACCATCCTCGAGCACAAGGGGCGGCTCGAAGGCATTACGGTGGCGTTCATCGGAGACGGCAACAACCTCGCTCATTCCTGGCTGCAGCTCGCGCCGAAGCTCGGCATGAACATCCGCGTGGCGACGCCCCCAGGCTATCAGCCCATGCAGTGGGTCGTCGAAGAGGCGAAGTTGCACGCCGTCCAGCAGGGGACGGAGGTGCTCGTCACGACGGATCCGGAGCGGGCCATCGAGGGCGCGGACGTGGTATACACCGACACCTGGGTGTCGATGGGCGATGAGGAAGAAGCGGAAGAGCGTCTGAAGCACTTCGAGGGGTATCAGGTGAACGAGAAGCTATGCGCCCTCGCGAAACCGGACTATGTGTTCATGCACTGTCTGCCCGCGCACCGCGGCGAGGAAGTGTCGCCGGACGTGATCGACGGGCCGCACTCCATCATCTTTGATCAGGCGGAAAATCGGCTACACGCGCAGAAGGCGGTGCTCGCCGCCACCATGGCGGATGCCAGCGCGTTTGGGGAGGATATGTGATGGCAGAAAAGCTCGTGCTCGCCTACTCGGGCGGACTGGATACCTCGGTCTCCATCCCATGGATTCGGGATCACTACGGCTATGACGTGATTGCGATGTGCGTGGACGTCGGCGAAGGCAAAGATCTGGACGCCACGCAGGCGAAGGCCATTCAGGTGGGCGCAATCAAATCGTACAAAATTGATGCGAAGGCGCAGTTTGCGGAGTCCTTCATTCTGCCGGCGCTCAAGGCAAACGCCCTATACGAGGGCAAGTACCCGCTCGCCTCGGCCTTGTCGCGCCCTCTGATTTCGAAGCTGCTCGTGGAGGTGGCCGAACGCGAAGGCGCGGTGGCGGTTGCGCACGGCTGCACGGGCAAGGGGAACGATCAGGTCCGATTCGAGGTGTCCATCCACGCGCTGAATCCGAACCTGAAGGTGATTGCGCCGGTGCGCGAATGGGGATTCACGCGGGACGAGGAAATCCGCTATGCGAAGGAGCGCGGCGTCCCCATCCCGGTCGATCTCGACAATCCCTACAGCATCGACGCGAACCTCTGGGGCCGCGCGATTGAGTGCGGCGTGCTCGAAGATCCGTGGCAGGAGGCGCCGGAGGGCGCGTTTTTGTGGACCGTCTCGCCGGAAAAGGCGCCTGACGAGCCCGAGGAAATCGTGATCTCATTCGAGCAGGGCAAGCCGGTGGCCTTAAACGGCGAGCCGCTTCCGCTCGTCGACCTGATTCACCGGGTGAACGAGATCGCCGGGCGGCACGGCGTCGGCCGGATCGATCACGTCGAAAACCGGCTCGTCGGCATCAAGTCGCGCGAGGTGTACGAGTCGCCCGCGGGCAAGGTGCTCATCATGGCGCACCAGGAGCTGGAGCACCTCACGCTGACCCGGGAAGTGCTGCAGTACAAGATGGGGCTCGAGCTCGAGTACGCGAAGCTCATCTACAACGGGCTCTGGTACTCGCCGCTCAAAGCGGCCTTCGACGCGTTCATCGACGAGACGCAAAAATACGTGACGGGCGATGTGCGCGTGAAGCTGTACAAGGGCCACGCGCAGGCGACGGGCCGCAAGTCGCCGTATTCGCTCTACCGGCACGATCTCGCCACGTACGAGACGGGCGACAAGTTCGATCACGGCGCGGCGGTCGGGTTCATCCGCCTGTACGGGCTGCCGACGACGGTGTACGCCACGCTGCATGCGGGCGAGGAAAAGCCGACGAACCTGGGCGACGACGCCTACTCCGTGCTCGGCGACGAGGTGGAGGCCAAGGCATGAAGCTTTGGGGCGGACGCTTCAGCGAAGACACGAACCAGCTTGTGCTCGAGTACACGGCGTCCATCTCGTTCGACAAGCGCCTATTGCCCTACGATATCCGCGGTTCCATCGCGCACGCGAGGATGCTCGGCCAGACCGGCATCCTCGCGCCGCATGAGGCGCGCGCCATCATCGACGGGCTCGAATCGCTGCTCGCGGACTACGAGGCGGGCAAGCTCGAGTTTCGCCTCGAGGATGAGGACGTGCACATGAATGTCGAACGGCTGCTCACGGAGCGCATTGGCGACGTCGCGAAGAAGCTTCACACGGCGCGGAGCCGGAACGATCAGGTGGCGCTCGACATGCACCTGTGGGCCCGCGACGCGGTGGACGAGCTTTTGGCGGGGGTCAAGCGCCTCGAGCGCGCGCTTTTGAGCTCAGCCGAACGCCATTTGGACGTGATTGTGCCTGGATTCACGCACCTGCAGCGGGCCCAGCCCGTGCTCTTCGCCCATCACCTCCTGGCGTACGTGTGGATGCTGGTGCGCGATGAGCGGCGACTGCTGGCGCTGAAGGACGAGATCGACATGATGCCCCTTGGCGCCGCGGCGCTCGCGGGCACGACGTTTCCCATCGACCGGGAGATGGTTGCGGAAGAGCTGGGCTTTACGCGGCTCTACGAAAACTCGATGGATGCGGTCTCGGATCGGGACTATCTGCTGGGCCTCCTCTTCAACTGCGCCACGCTCATGACGCACCTGTCCCGCCTCGCGGAGGAGATGGTGCTCTGGTCGAGCGAGGAGTTTGGCTGGATTGAACTTTCGGATGCCTACGCGACGGGTTCGAGCATCATGCCGCAGAAGAAAAACCCGGACGTGCCGGAGTTGGTGCGCGGGAAGACGGGCCGTGTGTACGGGCACCTCATGGGCCTCCTGACCGTGCTGAAGGGCTTGCCGCTTGCGTACAACAAGGACCTGCAGGAAGACAAGGAAGGCGCCTTCGACGCGGTCGACACGGTAGTGCCGGCGCTCGAACTCATGGCGGGCACGGTCGAGACGATGAAGGTGCGCCGAGAAAGGCTTCAGCACGCGTTCGCGCGCGATTTCTCGAACGCGACCGATCTCGCCGACTACTTGGTGCGCAAGGGGCTTCCGTTCCGGGAGGCCCACGAGGTGGTCGGCCGGCTCGTGTCGGACGCGCTCGCGAAGGGGACGAATCTGGCGGGATTGTCCCTCGAAGAGATGCGGGCGAGATCGCCTTTGATTGACGAGGACGCGTACGAGGCGCTCGATATCGCGCGCGTCGTGGAGGCGCGCCAGTCGCGCGGCGGCACTGCGCCGTCTGCGGTGCGGCTGCAGCTCGCGCTCGCCAAGGAGGCCGTCGAAGGGCAAGGCTGAGGGCGTCTTGGCCCTCGTGGCGCTCGCAGCCGCGCCCCGGCTTCCGCCCTGGCTCAGAGATCAGGTAAGATAGACGAAATGGCGCCATCATGGAGATAAGGAGTGGAGAAGGTGCTCGTCGTACAGAAATATGGCGGCACGTCCGTGGGATCGACGGAGCGGATCCGGGTCGTGGCGGACCGCATCGCCCGGACCCGCGCCGAGGGGCACGACGTGGTGGTGGTGGTCTCCGCTATGGGCCACACCACCGACGAGTTGGTCGATCTCGCCGGAGCTATCGTGGACAGGCCGGATGCTCGGGAGATGGATCAGCTCCTCGCGACAGGGGAGCAGGTGTCAGCGGCGCTTTTGGCCATGCGGCTCATCTCGCTCGGCGTGCCGGCGAAGTCGCTCACAGGTTGGCAGGCCGGGATTGCCACCGAGCCGGTGCACGGCAACGCCCGCGTGGCGAGAATCGACACGGCGGCGCTGAGGGCGCTTCTGGCGCAGGGCGTCGTGCCGGTGGTGACGGGATTTCAGGGCATTGCGGACGGCGAGGTCACGACGCTCGGGCGCGGCGGATCGGACACCTCGGCCGTGGCCATCGCGGCAGCGCTCGGCGCGGATCTCTGCGAGATCTACACCGACGTCGAAGGCGTGTACACGACGGACCCGCGCGTCGTGAAGACCGCGCAAAAGCTCGCGGCCATCTCGTACGACGAGATGCTCGAGCTGGCCAACCTCGGTGCCCAGGTGCTGCACCCGCGCGCCGTGGAAAACGCCAAGCACTTCGGCGTGAAGCTCGTCGTGAGGTCCAGTTTTACGGAAAGGGATGGGACGGAAGTCGTGGCGGAGAATCAGTTGGAAGGCCGCCGGGTGGTCACCGGCATCGCGTTTGAACGCCAGGTGGCGCGCATCGCCGTCGTCGGCGTGCCCGTCGAGGAACACGCGCTTGCGGCCATCTTCTCGGCGCTGGCCGATCGCGGCGTGAACGTGGACGTGATTGTCCAGAGCGTGGTGGACGAGCAGGCGGTGGACGTGTCGTTCACGGTGCACGAGAGCGATCTCGACAAGGCGGAGCAGATTGTGGCGGAGTTGCAGCCCAAGATTGGCTTTAAGCGAATCGAGAAGGAGTCGCCGCTCGCGAAGGTGTCCATCGTGGGCGCGGGCATGATCTCGAACCCGGGCGTCGCGGCGCAGATGTTTGTGGCGCTTCGCGATGCCAAGGTGCCGATTCACATGGTGACCACCTCGGAGATCAAGGTGTCGTGCGTGATTCCGGCCGACTTGGTCGAGGTGGCGGTGCAGGCGCTGCACCGGGCGTTTATCGAGGCGGAAGCCGTGACGCCCTTGACCCATGCGCGATAGTTTTTTATAGTCAGAACTGTGAGCCAAGATGATAGAGAAGCTGTCGCATGACTGGCGGATGACGTGGGTGACCACGGGGGAGTGCGACAGTGGAAGAGCCGGCCGCCTGGGCACTTGTACGCGCGTCTCGCGCGGAGTGACTAGGGGCCGTTCATTGTACTTATGGAGTGGTGAGAGAGAACATGGCGACCAAGATCTTGGTGACGGACGACATCTCCCAGGCGGGCATCGACATCCTCTCCGGCCTCGAGGGCGCGGAGGTCGTCGTCAGGACGAACCTCACACCGGACGAGCTGAAGGAGGCCATTGCCGACGCGGACGCCCTCGTGGTGCGTTCGCAGACGCGCGTGACGGGGGACGTGATCGAGCGTGCGAAAAAGCTCAAGGTCATCGGCCGCGCGGGCGTCGGCGTCGACAACATCGACCTCGAGGCGGCCACGCGCCGTGGCATCCTGGTCATCAACGCCCCAGACGGCAACACCATTGCGGCGGCGGAGCACACCTTCGCGATGATGATCAGCCTTGCGCGGCACATCCCCGCGGCCCATCGGGATCTCCTCCAGGGCAACTGGAACCGCAAGAAGTGGATTGGCGTCGAGCTTCGCGGCAAGACGCTGGCCGTGCTCGGCATGGGCCGCATTGGCACCGAGGTCGCGAAGCGCGCGAAGGCGTTCGGCATGACCGTCCTCGGGTATGATCCGTTCCTCACGGAGGAGCGCGCACAGAGCCTCGGCGTCAAGAGGACGGATCTCGACACCGCCATTCGCGAGGCCGACTTCATCACCGTGCACACGCCGCTCACGAAAGAGACGCACCACATGATTGATGCAGGCCGGATCGCCCAGATGAAGGAGGGCGTGCGGATCATCAACTGCGCGCGCGGCGGCATCATCGACGAGATGGCGCTCGCGGAGGCGCTTGAAACCGGGCGCGTGGCGGGCGCGGCCATCGACGTGTTTGAGGAGGAGCCGCTGCCGATGGATCACCCGCTTCGCCGCTGCCCGAACGTCGTGTTGACGCCGCACCTCGGCGCGTCGACGGTGGAGGCGCAGGAGAACGTGGCGATTCAGGTGGCGGAGGAAATCGTGCAGGTGCTTCGCGACGACACCTTCGAGCACGCGGTGAACCTGCCGAGCTTGAGCCAGCGCCAGAAGGAGCGGCTCGCACCGTACCTCGCCCTCGCGGAGCAACTGGGACTTTTTGCGGCGCAGCTCGCGCAGGGCGCGCCCTCGAGCATGACCGTGCGCTACGCCGGCGACGCTTCCGATCCGGACGGCGGTTACCTCACCCGCACCGTGTTGAAAGGCTTCTTCAGCTTCCAGTACGACGGCGAGGTCAACTACGTCAACGCGCTGCGGTACGCGGAAGACGCGGGACTGCGCGTGCAGGAGGTGCGCGAGTCGCGCGGCCGGGTGTACACGAACGAGGTGGAGATCTCGGTCGCGACGGACAACGGCACCCACCGCGTCACGGGCACGGTCCTCGGGGAGTATGGGCCGCGTATTGTCGAGCTCGACGGGTATCCCATTGACACGCCCATCGAAGGCATTCTCATTTACACGCGGCACGAGGACCGTCCCGGCATGATCGGCCGCATCGGCACGCTGCTTGGCGATCGCGACATCAACATCGCGGGCATGCAGGTGGGCCGGCGGGAGACGGGCGGAGAAGCGGTGATGCTCCTGTCGGTCGACAAGCGCGTCCCCCAGGACGTGATCGACGAAATCGCGAAGCATCCCGGCATTCGGCTGGTCAGGGCCATCGAACTGTGACAGGCGGGCGCAGGCGCACATCCGCGCCCTTGAGAGAGATCTGCTGAAGGAGTGGAGACCGTGAGGCGGGTGGACAACTTCAATCCGGGCCCGGCGGCGCTGCCGCTCGAGGTGTTGGAGCAGGTGCGCGAGGAGCTCATCGACTTCCGGGGCGCGGGCATGAGCGTCATGGAGATGAGCCACCGCAGCAAGGAGTACGAGGCCATTCACAACGAGGCGCAGGCGCGGCTTCGACGGCTGCTCGGTATTCCCGACGATTACCGCGTGCTCTTTCTACAGGGCGGCGCGAGCCTGCAGTTCGCCATGATCCCGATGAACTTTTTGCGCGCAGGCCATCGCGCCCTGTACGTGCTGACCGGCGCGTGGTCGGAGAAGGCGCGGGACGAGGCGGTGCGATTCGGCGAGATTGCCGTGAACGACTGGGCCACGAAGGGCGGCTATC
Source organism: Alicyclobacillus sp. CIJ1 (assembly GCF_057538885.1). Lineage (NCBI taxonomy): Bacteria > Bacillati > Bacillota > Bacilli > Caryophanales > Alicyclobacillaceae > Alicyclobacillus > Alicyclobacillus sp. CIJ1. The sequence continues at coordinate 290,179 of NZ_BAAJPH010000143.1, forward strand.
GGGACGTCCCCGAGTCCATCCCGGAGGACGACGGCTCGTTTCGCTACGTACACATCACGTCGAACAACACCATCTACGGCACGCAGTGGCCCGCGCTGCCGAAGACCGCCTCGCCGCTCGTGGCGGACATGTCGAGCGACATCCTCTCGCGGCCGATTGAGGTGTCGGATTTTGCGCTCATCTACGCGGGCGCGCAGAAGAATCTTGGGCCGTCGGGGGTCACCGTCGTGATCGCGAAGGACGCGTTTTTGGCGGAGGCCAACTCGGATCTGCCCGCGATGTTGCGCTACAGCACGCACGTGAAGTCGAACTCGCTCTACAACACGCCGCCCACGTTTGCCATCTACGTGATGGAGCGGGTGCTCGCGTGGGTGGAAGAGATGGGCGGACTCGCGGCCGTGGCGGAGCGCAACCGGAAGAAGGCAGCGCTCGTGTACGAGGCCATCGATGGTCATCCGCACCTGTACCTCGGCCACGCCGAGAAGCGGGCGAGATCGCAGATGAACGTGACGTTCCGGCTCCCGAGCGAGGAGTTGGAGCGCGCGTTCTTGAACGAGGCCGCGGAGAAGGGGTTTGTGGGCCTGAAAGGCCATCGGAGCGTGGGGGGCTGCCGCGTGTCGCTGTACAACGCGGTGCCCATCGAGGCCGCGGAGCGGCTCGCGCAGTTCATGGACGACTTTGCACGCCGGCATTGAAGCGAGGAGGACGGGATGTTCAGGACGATTTTGTTCGATGTGGACGGCGTCATGCTGAGCGAGGAGCGTTATTTTGACGCGTCGGCGCTCACCGTGCACGAACTCTTGACGAGCCCACGCTTCCTCGGCCTGTCCTCCGTATCGCCGGCCTTCTCCCCGGCGCCTGCCGAGGACGCCATCCGCGCCATCCGCCGCGACGTGTTCCGCGACGACGTGGTGCTCGAGGGCCTGAAGAACATCGGCGTGAATGCCAACTGGGACATGGTGTACTTCGTGTTCGTGGCGGAGTGGGTCGCGGCGCTCGAGCGCGCGCGGGAGGCGTCCGCGGAGGTGGTCGATCGCGCCCGGTCCGTTCTCCGGGAGGGCTTTTCGGAGGCCTCGCTTCGCGCCATCGGGGAGATGCTGCGGGAAGCGCTGCCCGGGTACGTGATCGCCTGGAAGGGATACGACGCGCTGTACGAAGGGGCTTCGTCGCGGTCGGATTTGATGGAGCGGGCGCGGGCGGCGCTCGCCCGGTACGCGCCTGAGGCCGACGCGCACGCGCTCTGGCAGGTCGGGCAGGCGACGTTCCAGGAGTGGTATCTCGGCGATGCGTACACCGGCAAGACCACGGGCAAGGCGGGCTTTCTCACGAGCGAGTACCCGATTGTCGATCCGGCCGCGTTCGCCGCGCTGCTCGCGGATCTCAAGGCGGCGGGCGTGACGTTGGGGATTGCGACCGGCCGGCCGGAGATTGAGACGCGCGTGCCGCTTGAGCACTTCGGCTGGCTGTCGTATTTCGATCCGGCGCGCGTCACGAACGCCTCGGACGTGGTGGCGGCGGAGGAGCGGGCGCCGCACGCCCGGCCGCTGTCGAAGCCGCACCCGTTTTCGTACCTGCGCTCGCTCATGGGCGAAGCGGACGTCGAGAAACTCCTTACGGTGGAGCTTCCCATCCAGGGCATCCGCGGCGAGGTGCTCGTGGTGGGCGACTCCATTGCCGACAAGCTCGCGGCGGACAGGCTCGGCGCGTCGTTTGCCGCCGTCCTGACGGGCCTCGAGGGTCAGGCGGCGAGGCCGAAGTTCGAGCGGCTTGGGGCTGACTTCATTCTGAACCACGTGCTGGACCTTCGCCAGGTCCTGAGCCTCGCGCCCGTGGAGTGACCGAGGTGGCGAGGGAGGGGAAGGGGGCGGGCGCCGAGAGGCGCCTTGCTGCCCGCGCCTCGTCGGCTCCGTCTGGGCAGTTCGCTTGCGGGGCGACGATATGGAGGCCCAGGGGACGTCCTGGGCTTGTGGCGCTGGCGGGGGCGCTTCGGCGCGGGCGCGCCGCGCGAGAGTAGGCCCAGTGGGCGCGATGAGCGGCGCGAGCAGGCGCGGATTTGGGCCTGCAGTCGACGTTCCAATTCGCCTGCGATCGACATCCCAAATGAGAAATTTTGTGCTTGCAGAGTCGGCAGAATGCTGCTATGATAACAATCGTCGCTTGGCTCCATCGAATGAAATGCGGAGAGATGTCCGAGTGGTCGAAGGAGCACGATTGGAAATCGTGTAGGCGGTCAACGCCGCCTCGTGGGTTCGAATCCCACTCTCTCCGCCATGCAATTGTGGCGGCGTAGCTCAGTTGGTCAGAGCACACGGTTCATACCCGTGCTGTCGGGGGTTCGAATCCCTCCGCCGCTACCACGTGCCACCTTGGCTCAGGGGTAGAGCAGCTCACTCGTAATGAGCAGGTCGTCGGTTCGAATCCGACAGGTGGCTCCAGAAAATCCGCGTAACGGCGCGGAAAATGAACGAGGCTCCGAGGTGATCGGGGCCTCGTTTCGTTAATGTCGGCCGATGAAGAACGACGCGGTAACGCAAAAGCATCGACGGACTTGTAGATCGCGTCGGAAATATTTCTAATAAGATTGAGTTGTATAGCTATTCGGCGATTCCGTTTCGTTGCGACGAGCGGACTGCTCGGAGAGGAGTACATGATCATGTCGTACGAGGCTGTTAAGCTGCATGAAATTGTGCATCGCGCTGTCAATCACCACTGGAGTATTCCAGAGTTTCAACGCGGTTTTGTGTGGAGGGCAGGACAAGTAAAAGATTTGGCTGAGTCGTTGTGGTTGAATTATCCCATTGGAAGCTTTCTTCTGTGGGATAGTCGTGGCGGCGGTGAACCTCAACGCGCGATGGATGCGAGATCTCCGTCCCAATGGGTCGTAGATGGACAGCAGCGTACAACAGCGCTGTGCATTTTGTTCGGCCGCAAACCATACTGGTGGGCGGATAGCGAGGAGTGGAACCGAATTCTAAACAAATACGATATCCGTTTCGACATCGAGGCCAAGGATCCGCCGTATTTCCTGGTTGCTGACGCCGTCGTAAGAAGAACCAAAGTACCAAGATATATTCCGGTGCGAGAGTTGCTCAATCTTGATCCCAAGAAGGACAGTGACGAAGAGAAGCTCCGACGGCTTGCGACAGAGGTGAAACAGCAAGGTCTATGCAAACACATGGATACCATGGAGATTTACGCGCGGCTGGACCGAGTGCGTAAGATACGAGATGCGGATGTGGTGACCATTACGGTGGACCATGAACTGGAGGATGTAGTGGACATTTTCTCGCGTCTCAACAGTAAGGGAACTCGGGTGACGGAAGCCGATATTTACTTGGGCGTGGTATCTGCGCGTATGCCGGGGTGGGTTCGCGAATATTTTTTGCCTTACTTGAATACTCTGAAGGAATCGGGATTTGCCATCAGTCCAAATCTGTTGTTTCGATGTGTGACAGCTGTCGGAATTCAAAAAGTCCGGTTTAAAGAAATCGACGATGATTTTTGGAATCCGGCTTACATCCGTCCCGCGTGGGAGCGAACGAAACGGGCGTGGCCCGAACTCATCGCCCACTTTCGGCAATATGGGATATTGAGCAGTATGCCTCTGCCAACCGAGGCTGCGCTCGTCACCATGGTGGCGTTACTCGACAAATTCCCAGACGGTCCCTTCAATCTGGCACTATACTGGTTTCTTCAGGCTTCGCGCTTCGGGCGGTACAGCGGATCGAGCACAGCTAACTTATCCGAGGACGTGCGCGACGTTACACAGTCGAAATCGATGGAGGAAGCGGTCGTCAAGCTGTTAAGCAGGTTCGATCATCAACTGCCAGTGACTGCCGAGGACTTCTTGCGGAACTACCGCGAAGCGCAGTTCGGACGCTTTCTCCTTTACCTTCTGGTTTACCATCAGAATGCGCTAGATTGGGACGATCGCGACCATCGGCTTGGATTCGACGGGATCGAAGCACTGGCGGATTTTCGGCCGCAGTGGCATCACATATTTCCGAGAAAATTTTTGGAGGGTAAAATTCCGGAGGACAGAATCGACGCACTGGCGAATATTGCGGTCATCGGGCCGAAGATCAATATACGCATCAGCGCCAAGTCGCCGATGGACTACATATCACGCTATCGGATCTCAGTGGAAAAGCTGAGATCTCAGTTCATTGACGAGGACGTGATGGAGCGCAGTGTCGATGAGTATGAGGATTGGCTCGTGAGACGCGCGGAGCGCTTGGCAGAGGCTGCAAATGCGTTTTTCGCCGAGCTTCGGGGTCAAATTGTTTAACGCAAAATAGAAGTGCAGAACGCCGACACGCAAATATACACAGCGTGGCGCGTGAGGCGCGGGAGGAATGTGGGGGCTCCGCGCCATGCGTGACCTACGAGTAGGCCGAAGATTGGTACCTTTGATTGAGACATTGTTAAAGTCTCAAGTGGTGGTGTAAAATCGGTCGGCCCGAATTGACGAGAAAGCCACCGTGCGTGTCTACTCGAAGTGTGACCCAACACCAAAAGTAGGAGGCACGCAACGATGGCTTTGCTCAATAGCTTCGGAGTTTTGGAATGGATTCGCAAGATGCAAGATGAAGATCACATCGACGTGTTACGTGAGCTCATGCAACTGATCGCCCAATTCATGATCGATGCGGAGGCGACGGAGAAAATCGGTGCTGAGCGTTATGAACGCACAGAGAGCCGCATCACGCAACGAAACGGTTCGCGCTCGCGCACGTGGGATACGCGCCTGGGAACCGTGGAACTGAAGATCCCGAAGCTTCGCCAAGGCAGCTTCTTCCCCTCGCTACTCGAGCCCAGGAGACGAGCGGAGCAAGCGTTGGCGGCTGTCATCCAGGAGGCTTACGTGAAGGGCGTGAGCACGCGCAAGGTCGACGACCTCGTGCGAGCTCTGGGACTGGAGGGCATCAGCAAAAGTGAAGTTTCCCGTCTGTGTCAGCAGATGGACGAAGCCGTGCAACAGTTCAAAGAACGGCCGCTGGAACATGAGTATCCGTACGTGTGGCTCGACGCTACCTTCCCGAAGGTTCGGGAAGGCGGTCGCGTGCAGAGCATGGCCTTGGTGATTGCAATTGGGGTCACGGACACCGGTGAGCGAGAAGTGCTTGGGTTTGACGTCGGCACGAGCGAGGACGGCGCGTTTTGGACGGATTTTCTCCGAAGCCTGAAAGCCCGCGGACTGCGGGGCGTACGGCTGGTCGTTAGCGACGCACACGCGGGTTTGCGCCAAGCGATTGCCGAGGTGCTCACAGGTGCAACCTGGAAACGATGCAAAGTGCACGCACTGCGCAACGTGCTGAGTCAGGTGCCGAAGAAAGAGCAGGCGATGGTCGCATCCATCCTGCGGACGATCTTTGCCCAATCGTCCCAGGAGGCGGCTCGCAAGCAACTCCGGCGCGTCGTGGC